>JADGRJ010000159.1 GCA_017881025.1 Rhizobacter sp.
CTGCGGGTCGTAGTCGCCGAAGGCGTGCTCGGGCTCGAGGTGCAGCGTCGTCTCGAAGCCGACTTCCTGTCCCTCGAGCGCTTCCTCGACCTTGGCGAGCAGGTCGTCGCCGCCGAAGAAGAACTCGACCGGTTCGCTCAGCTCGTCGATCTCGGCGCCCTGCGCATCGGCGAGGCGCCAGGTGAGGCTGACGACGCAGGGTGCGGCGATTCCCATCAAATGATCATCGCACAATGAGGCATGAATCCTGACTGGCCGATGGCCTTGCTCGGGGGTCTGTCGGCCTCCACGTTCATGCGCCGGCATTGGCAGAGAAAGCCGCTTCTCGTCCGGGCCGCGTGCTCGAACGCGTTGCCCTCGATCGATCGCTCGCGCCTGTTCGCGCTCGCGGCGCGCGACGACGTCGAATCGCGTCTCGTCGCCCGAGCCGGCGCGCGCTGGTCGGTGCGTCCCGGCCCGCTCGCCCGGCGCTCGCTGCCGACGCTGGCGACGCCGGCGTGGACGCTGCTCGTTCAGGGCGTCGATCTGCACGACGACGAAGCCCACCGCCTGCTGCGACGATTTCGCTTCATCGCCGACGCGCGCCTCGACGACGTCATGTGCTCGTACGCGAGCGACGGCGGCGGCGTCGGCCCGCACGTCGATTCGTACGACGTCTTCCTGCTGCAGACGTCGGGCCGCAGGCGCTGGCGGATCGGCCGCGCGACGAAGGCGCGCCTGCGCGACGACGTGCCCCTGAAGATGCTCGCCGACTTCGAGCCGAGCGACGAGTGGCTGCTCGAGCCGGGCGACATGCTCTACCTGCCGCCGGGCTGGGGCCACGACGGCGTCGCCGTCGGCGAGTGCATCACCGCGTCGATCGGCTTTCGGGCGCCGCGCGCCGGCGAGCTCGCCGCCGATGTCGCGCAACGACTCGCCGAGTCGGCGCGCGACGAGAGCGAGCCGGCGGCGCACGGGCGCCCCTATCGCGATGCCGGCGCGCCGGTGGCGGATCGGCCGGCGCGGATTCCCGAATCGCTGCAGCGCTTCGCCGACGCCGCGCTCGCCCGGCTGCTCGCCGATCGCGTTGCCAGATCGCGGGCGCTCGGCGAGATCCTGAGCGAGCCGAAGCCGGGCACCTGGTTCGAGCGAACGGCGACACCGTTGGCGTCGGCGGCGGCGATCGCTCTCGACCGCCGCACCCGCATGCTTTATGACGATCGCTCCGTCTTCGTCAACGGCGAGGCGTACCGCACCGGCGGGCGCGATGCGACACTGATGCGCCGCCTCGCCGACGCGCGCCGGCTCGACGCCACGAGCGTCGCCGGCGCGAGCGTCGCGGCGAGAGAGGTGCTGCAAGAGTGGCTGCGCGCCGGCTGGTGCGTGGCCGAAACGGAACGTTTCGACGAGGAGACGACATGACCGCCGAGAGCATCATCCCGATCGGCTCGCGCGCCGAGTTCCTGGACGCCGTCCGCAGCGCGCTCACGCTCGCCGGGCAGGCCGGCGCGCGCGAGATCCTGCTCGTCGATCCCAACTTCGCCGACTGGCCGCTCAACGAGCGGACGGTGATCGACTCGCTCTCGGGCTGGATCGATTCGCGCCGTGTCCTGGTCGTCCTCGCGCACAGCTTCGACGAGCTCGCGCGGCGTCAGCTGCGCTTCGTCGAATGGCGCCGGCAATGGGCGCACGTGGTGCAGTGCCGGAACGATCCCGAGCTCGAGGCCGAGCAGATCCCGACCCTGCTGCTCGTTCCCGGCCACACCTGCATCCGCATCCTCGACCGCATCCGCTACCGCGGCACCGCGTCGAATCGACCGGTCGATCTGACCGAGTGCCGGGAAGCCGTTGACGCGCTTTTGCAACGATCCGTCGAAGCCTTCCCGGTGACGACCCTGGGTCTTTAGGGAAAGCACCTAAGACGCCTATAATCATCGGTTAGGCACTGGAAATGCTCGAGCTTTCCATGTCTTGCAGACGATGGGGCTCCTCGACCAAGAGGGTTCCCACAATTGCCGGTAATTGTCCGAACCTAAAATCGAGGAGAAACATGAAAACAGCATTGTTGATGGTGGCCCTGGCCGCCGCCGTTTCGTTCGCTGCGTGCAGCAAGAAGGAAGAGTCGACCACGACGATCACGCCGCCGGCGACGACGTCGACCCCGTCGACCTCGACCACCATCGTGACCACGCCCGCCGATTCCGGCGCTGCCTCGGCCGCGATGTCCGCTGGAACTTCCGCCACCGCCGCGATGGACTCTGCCTCGTCGGCGAACATGGCTGCCTCGGCTGCCATGAACGCTGCGTCGAAGTAAGAAGGCCTGCGTCACCGCAAAAGCCGCCTCCGGGCGGCTTTTTGCATTGGCGCCGGTCTGGGCGCTCGGTCAGCCGATCTGAAGCCAGCCGAACCCCTCGACCGGATCGGCGATGACGACGTCTTCCGGGCCGCTCCCCCAGGAGCCGGCCAGCGCCCGGCGGACCAGCTCGGGGCGGTTGTTCTCGCGGCTCAGGTGGGCGGCGACGAGGCGGCCGAGGCGGGCGCCGATGCCGCTGCCGAGCAGCTCGACTGCGAGGGCATTGCTGAGGTGGCCGTAGCGGCCGCCGATGCGTGCCTTCAGCGAGGGCGGATAGCGCGACGCCGCGAGCATCGCCTCGTCGTGGTTGCACTCGAGGATGAGCGCGGCGCAACCGGCGATGCTCTCGAGCATGTGCTCGGTGATCGAGCCGAGGTCGGTCAGGACGCCGAGGCAGTGCTGGCCGTCGCCGCAGCGAAGCTGCAGCGGCTCGGCGGCATCGTGAGCGACCGTGAACGGGAACAGCTCGATGTCGCCGACGGCGATCGTTTCGCCGTCGCGGGCGAAGGACAGCCGCGCCGGCGTCACGCTCTCGCCGATCGCGCGCCAGGTGCCGCGACTCATCCAGACCGGCAGATCGTGGCGTTCGGCGAGCGTCAGCGCGCAGCCGATGTGATCGCCGTGCTCGTGGGTGACGAAGACGGCGTCGAGGTCGGACGGCACGAGCCCTGCGCGCGCCAGGCGCGTCTCGAGCTCGCGCAGCGAGAAGCCGGCGTCGATCAGGAGGCGCGTCGTCGTGATGCCGCTCGTCGCCTCGACGACGGTGGCATTGCCGCTGCTGCCGCTGCCGAGGCTGCAGAAGCGGATCACGCGGGCCCCGGTGCGCCCGGCGAAGACGTCACTAGCGCAGGTCTTCGAGGAGCAGGTTGACGATCCGCTTGCCGGCTTCGCCGGTTTCGGTCTTGCCTTGCGAATCGAGGACGGCGACCATGCTCGTCGTGCCTTCCGAGCTCACCTTGACGCGGTACTTGGCCAGGCCGGTGTCGTCGCCCTTCTTGCGGCCGAAGCTGAACATGCGGCTCAGGAAGCTGGGCTCCTCGCGCCCGGCGAAAGCCGGATCGACGTAGCGGACGAAGTACAGGCCCTGGCCGCGGTCGCGGTCCTCGACCGTGAAGCCGCTGCGGTCGAGGGCGATGCCGACGCGCCGCCAGGCTCGGTCGAAGCCGTCGTCGACCTGCAGCGTCGGCGACGGGCGGCCCTCGACGAGGCGGGCGCGCGCCGGCCCGCCGGGCGCCGTGCCGGCGGCCGCGACGGTCGACTTCGCGACGTCGTCCTGGGCGCCGAGCTTGACCATGAGGCGCGAGAGGAAGGTCGCCTCGAGCTGGGGCTCGGCCGGCCGCGGCTGCCAGACCGTCGCGTCCTTGCGGTCGCCGACATAGACCTCGACCATGCCGCGGTGGGTGATGAAGATGTCGCTGCCGGTCGCGGTGCGCTCGATCCGCGTCGTGTACTTGTCGAGCTCGCCGGTCGAGAAGGCGGAGTCGATCACCTTGCCGATCGTGTTGCGGATGATGTCGTTGGGCAGACGTGCGCGGTTCTCGGCCCAGTCGGTCTCGAGGACACCGGCCTCGGGCCGATCCTGGACCAGGTTGAAGCCGTTGTCCTTCCAGAACGAGCGCACCTGCGGATAGACCGCTTCGGGCGCCAGCGTCGTGCTGAGCCAGCGCTCGTTGCCTTGGCGCTCGACGCGAAACGCGCCCATCGACTGCGGTGCGACGACCGGCACGATCGCGGCCGCCGGCGCCGTGGTCGCCGACTGGAAGGTCGAGGCGCTGATGGCGCCGTTCGGCTGCTGGTAGCGCGATTCGCGCGTCAGCTGGGTCAGGTCGGGCGGCACCTCGAGCCCGGCCGTGCGGGTGGTCGAGGTCGAGCGGTAGTCGACCTTGTCGCCGGAAAGAAGGTTCTCGACCGTCGAGCAGCCGCCGACGAAGGCGAGGCAAGACAGCATGGCCGCGACACGGAAAGAAGGGGGAAGGGTCACTCTGGAGGTCTCCATCGAAGCGCCGCAGACGGCCGCGAGGGTGGCGGCGGTGCGGCGCGGAATTGGCTCAGGCCACGTGCGTTCGCGCTGTCGGGTCGAGGATCGCCGCGCTCACGCGATCCCGGCGTCGCGCAGCGCCGCGTCGACCGCGGCCCGGCCCGCTTCGCCGAGCGGCAGGATCGGCAGCCGCACCGTCGCGCCACAGCGGCCGAGCCGCTCGAGCGCCCACTTGGTCGGCGCCGGGCTCGGCTCGACGAAGAGCGCCTTGTGCAGGCCGAGGAGCTGCAGCTGCAGCCGCGTCGCCTCGCGCGCATTGCCGGCGAGCGCCGCCGCGCAGAGCGCCTGCATCGCGCGCGGCGCGACGTTGGCGGTGACGCTGACGTGGCCGTGGCCGCCGAGCAGCATCAGCGCGACCGCGGTGCCGTCGTCGCCCGAGTAGATCGAAAAGCCCGCGGGCGCCTGCTTGACGAGCCAGCAGGCGCGCTCGATGTCGCCCGTCGCCTCCTTGATGCCGACGATGCCGGGCACCTGCGCCAGGCGCAGCGCGGTCTCGACCTGCATGTCGGCGACCGTCCGGCCGGGGACGTTGTAGACGACCATCGGGATGTCCACCGCTTCGGCGATCGCCTTGAAGTGGCGGTAGATGCCTTCCTGCGACGGCTTGTTGTAGTACGGGACGACCGAGAGCGTGCAATCGGCGCCGACCTTGAGCGCGAAGCGCGAGAGCTCGATCGCTTCGGCGGTCGAGTTGGCGCCGGCGCCGGCCATCACCGGAACGCGGCCCTTCGTGTGCTCGACCGCGACGCGGATGATCTCGCAGTGCTCTTCGACGTTGACGGTCGGCGATTCGCCGGTCGTGCCGACGACGCCGATGCATTGCGTGCCTTCGCCGATCTGCCAGTCGATCAGGCGGCGCAAGGCGTCGTAGTCGACGCTTCCGTCGTCGCGCATCGGCGTGACGAGGGCGACGATGCTGCCGGTGATGGGTTTCATGCGCTGGGTCCTGAATCGGTCGATTCTAGCGACCCGGCCTCGGCTCGCCGGGCGTCAGCGGATAGCGCCTCGCCGCGGCGCCGGCCGGCTCGCGAATCGCAGCCAGCCGCTGCACGAAGCGCTCGGGGCTTGCCAGGAAACCGTCTTCGTAGGCCACGATGCGCAGACCCGCGGCGGCGCCGAGAAGTTCACCGGGCGCAAGGAGAAAATCGGGCCGGGCGGGCCGGCCGACGGTCTCGTTGCCGACGGCGAAGGTTTCGTAAAGCAGGACGCCACCCGGCGCCAGCGAGGCCTTCAACGTCGCCAGCAGCGGTCGCCACAGATAGTTGGCGACGACGACGGCGTCAAAGTTGCGCCCGGCGAGCGGCCAGGGCGCGCCCTCGATGTCGGCGACGATCACCTCGGCGATCGCCGCCAGCGGCGCCAGCGCGGCGGCGTCGCGGTCGACGGCGGTGACGACGTGACCGCGCGCCGCGAGCCAGGTCGTGTGCCGGCCGCTGCCGGCGGCGACGTCGAGGACGCTGCCACCGGGCGCGATCAGGTGCGCCCAGCGCGCGATCCAGGGCGACGGCCGGGTCGCGTGCGGCGGCATCGCCTCGGCAGATGGCGGCGCCGTCAGAAGCAGGCCCAGATGCGGTTGGCGAGATCGACCGCGAGGTCGGGCCGCTGGTACGCAGCGAACACCGCGGCCAACGCGAGCGCGGCGGCCGACCAGGCGGCGACGCGAGCCGGCTTCACGCCAGCGCCGGGCGCAGGATCGCCCGCTCGCGGATCGGCAGGTTGATCGCCGCGGCGAAGAGGCCGAGGCCGATCGAGATCCACCAGACGACGTCGTAACTGCCCGTCGCGTCGTAGAGGCGGCCGCCGAGCCAGACGCCGAGGAAGCTGCCGACCTGGTGGCTGAGGAAGACGAAGCCGCCGAGCATCGACAGGTAACGCACGCCGAAGATCTCGGCGACGATGCCGTTGGTGAGCGGCACGGTCGACAGCCACAGGAAGCCCATCGCCGAAGCGAACACGCAGACGCTCCACGGCGTCAGCGGTGCGAGCACAAAGGCGACGATGGCGAGCGAGCGCAGGGTGTAGATCGCCGACAGCAGGTACTTCTTTGGCAGGCGGCCGCCGAGCGAGCCGGCGACGTACGTGCCGAAGACATTGAAGAGGCCGATCAGGGCGAGCGCCGTCGTCGCCACCCCCGGCGTGAGCCCGTGGTCCTTCAGGTAGCTCGGCATGTGCACGCCGATGAAGGCGAGCTGGAAGCCGCACACGAAGTAGCCGGCCGTGAGCAGCTTGAAGCTGCGGTCGCCGATCGCCTCGCGCAGCGCCGCGCCGATGCTCTGCTGCTGCGCCGTCGCCTCGGCGCGCCTCGGCTCGCGCAGGCCGAAGGCGAGCGGCACGATGAAGAGCGCGGCCACGCCGAGGACGAAGAGCGCGTTCTGCCAGCCGATTCCGCCGATCAGGCCGCCCTCGATCGGCACCATCAGGAACTGGCCGAACGAGCCGGCGGCCGCGGCGACGCCCATGGCCCAGCTGCGCTTCTCGGGCGCGACGTTGCGGCCGATGACGCCGTAGACGATCGCGTACGTCGTTCCCGCCTGCGCCATGCCGATCAGCACGCCGGCGCCGCCGAGGAAGCCGGCGCCGCTCGTCGCCAGGCCCATCGTCGCCAAGCCGGCGGCGTAGAGCAGGCTGCCGGCGACGAGGACGCGGAACGCCCCCCAGCGGTCGGCGAGCGCGCCGGCGAACGGCCCCGCCAGGCCCCACGCCAGGTTCTGGACCGCGAGGGCGAACGCGAAGGTCTCGCGGTTCCAGCCGCGCTCGGCGGTGACTGGCTGCAGCCAGAGGCCGAAGCCGTGGCGGATGCCCATCGAGAGCGTGACGATCGCCGCGCCGCAGACAAGCACCTGCACCATCGACAGCGGCTTCGCCGTCGCCGTGCTCATGACGTCGTCGTGCGGCTGACGCGATCGATCAGCTCGATCGACGGCGCGTCGAGCTGCAGGCGCGCCGCGGCGACGAGCCCGTCGAGTTGCGCCGGCGTCGTCGCGCTCGCGATCGGTGCCGTGATGCTCGGCCGCGCGATCTGCCAGGCGAGGGCGACCTGCGCCGGCGTCGCGCCCACCGTGGCGGCGACGGCGTCGAGCGCGCCGAGGACGGCCAGGCCGCGCTCGTTCAGGTACTTGCCCGCACCGCTGCCGCGCACGCTCTTGCCGAGGTCGGCGGCGCTGCGGTACTTGCCGGTGAGAAACCCGCTCGCCAATGCGTAGAAGTTGATGACGCCGAGGCCGTTCTCGACACAGACCGGTTCGAGCTCGCTTTCGTAAGGCTCGCGCTCGACCAGGTTGTAGAGGGGCTGCAGCGACTCGTAGCGCGGCACCCCGAGGCGCCGGCTCGTCTCGAGCGCCAGGGCCAGGCGCGGCCCCGTGTAGTTCGACGCGCCGATCGCCCGCACCTTGCCTTCCTTGACGAGCTCGGCGAAGGTGCCGAGCGTTTCCTCGAGCGGCGTCGCCGCATCGTCGTCGTGCGCCTGATAGAGGTCGATGACCTCGGTCTGCAGGCGCCGCAGCGAGGCCTCGACGGCGCGCCGGATGTAGGCCTTCGACAGGCCCTTGTCGGCGTCGCCCATCGGCTTGCCGACCTTGGTCGCGAGGACGACGCGGTGGCGCTTGCCGCTCTGGCGAAACCACTTGCCGATGATCGTTTCCGACTCGCCGCCGGCGTGGCCCGGCACCCAGCGCGAGTACACGTCGGCGGTGTCGACGAAATTCATTCCCGCGTCGACCCAGGCGTCGAGAAGGCGGAACGACGTCGCCTCGTCGACGGTCCAGCCGAAGACGTTGCCGCCGAGGCAGATCGGCGAGACCTCGAGGCCGGAACGGCCGAGCGGGCGAAGGGAGAATCCGGGCATCCGTCGATTGTTGCAGGGCATGGCCGATCGCGGCGGCGCCGGGGCGAAGGCAGGAAGGGCCGCACCCGCGCTGCCTAGAATGCCCCGCCATGGCAAGCAAGGCAGGGCAGCAATACGGCGAGGCATCGATCCGCGTCCTCAAGGGTCTCGAGCCCGTGAAGCAGCGGCCGGGGATGTACACGCGCACCGAGAGCCCGCTCCACGTCGTCCAGGAAGTCATCGACAACGCCGCCGACGAGGCGCTCGCCGGTCATGCGACGGCGATCGACGTGACGCTGCACGCCGACGGCTCGGTGAGCGTCGACGACGACGGCCGCGGCATCCCGGTCGGCCTTCATCCGGAAGAAAAGGTCAGCGTCATCGAGATCGTCTTCACGCGCCTGCACGCGGGCGGCAAGTTCGACAAGGGCGGCAACGCCGCGTACAGCTTTTCCGGCGGCCTGCACGGCGTCGGCGTCAGCGTCACCAACGCGCTCGCCAAGCGACTCGAGGTGACGGTGTGGCGCGCGGGGCAGGTCGCGTCGATCGCCTTTTCCGGCGGCGATGTGATCGAGCCGTTGGCGCTGCGCAAGGCGAGCGCCGACGAGCGCAAGAGCGGGACGCGCGTCCGCGTCTGGCCCGATCCGCGCTACTTCGAGAGCGCCGAGCCGCCGCGCGCAGAGCTGACGCATCTCTTGCGCAGCAAGGCGGTGCTGATGCCCGGCATCAAGGTCTCGCTGTCGGTCGAGAAGTCGGGCCGTGGCGAGCCCCAGCGGCACGACTGGCTCTACGCCGCGGGCCTGGCCGACTACCTGATGCAGTCGCTCGCCGCCGACCCGGTGATCCCGCTCTTCGAAGGCAACCACCACGCCGACGGCCGCGAAAGCGAGGACGTCGCGGTCGGCGAAGGCGCGACCTGGTGTGTCGCCTTCAGCGAAGACGGCAACGCCGTTCGCGAGAGCTACGTCAACCTGATTCCAACGGTCGCCGGCGGCACGCACGAATCGGGGTTGAAGGACGGCCTGTTCCAGGCCGTCAAAGGGTTCATCGACATGCACAGC
>JADGRJ010000160.1 GCA_017881025.1 Rhizobacter sp.
GAGGGCGGCGCCGCTGCCGGCGAGCAGCGCGGTGGCGGCGAGGCCGGCGACGGCAAAGCGATGGATGTTCATGGTGGTTCGGGCGTCCGGATGAGGTCGGGCTCCAGCGGAGCGAGCCGGAATCATAGGGCGCGCTGTTCGCCCCCGCGCCGCCTGCAGCCCGCGCCCGCTCCGCGGCGGCCACGGCGAGGTCAGGGACCTCAGTTGGCCGCGAGGCCGGCGTAGCAGTCCTGGACCGCCTTGGGCAGCGTGGCCCAGGTCGGGACGCTCGCGGCCGGCCCCTGCCCCGCGGGCGCGAGCGCGCGCAGCGCGGCGAGGCGGTCGGCCTGGCGCAGCGTCAGTCCGAGCGCCGACTCGACGCCCTCGAGGCCTTGGTCGCCGACTTCGGCGGCGAGACCGTCGACCGCAGCGCTCAGATTCCACGGGCCGACGAGCGCGCCGAAGAGGGCGTCGCGGCGCTGCAGCAGCTGCGGCACGACCTCGGGGTGGGCGAGCTGCGCGCCGTTGAGATGCATGTCCTCGAAGCCGTCGATGGCGCGCAGCAGCGCCGTCCAGCCGGTGTTGTGGAGCAGGCCCGCGAGGTAGCCGTCGAAGGGATCGAGGACTTGCGGCGACGCGAGCGCGGCGCACAGGCGCGCCTTGCGGTCGGCGTCCTTCCAGATCTGGGTCGCCGCCCGCGCCGAGAAGGTGTCGCCGCGGGCATCGAAGATCGGCCGCAGGACGACGTTGGCGATCGCCCGGCGCAGGCCCTGGGTGCCGATCATCGTCACCGCGCGGGCGAGGTCGATCTCGCCCTCGTCGTCGCCGCGCTCGAAGGCGCTGGTCGCGCTGCGAACGACTTCGGCGGTGAGGACGACGTCCTTCGAGATCCTGCTGGCGACGTCGACCGACGAATACCCTTCGTCGCGCAGCGTCTTCATCAGCTGCGGGATCACGTGCGGCGCGCGCGGCAGCAGGCCGGCGCGAAGCGTGTCGGACGCGATCACCTCGTCGAGCCGCTCCATCAGGTGCTGGACGACGAGGTCGGGCAAGCCGGACGTTCCGGCAATCGCCGGCACGCCGACGATCCAGCGGAAGAAGCGGATCCTCTGCTCGTCGGACAGCGCCTCGTCGACCGGCACCCCATCGGCAGCCGGTACCCCGGGAGGGTTCATTGCCGAGGCGGCGCTGGCCGGAGACGCGTCGGCCGGCCGCTGCGGTGGCGTCGGCGAAGGCACTGGCGCTGCGCCGTCGGCGAAGCGTGAGCTCGCAGGCGTCGGACGGCTCTTGCGCGCGAACGGATTCCACCAGCGGGCCAACGCCATGGGTCATGCCCAAGATCTGCGACAGGCGGAGTATCGTCAATGGCGACCGGGCCGCCAAATCCGCGCGTTGACGACTAGCCGAAGGCGTGCAGCAATGCCAGCCAGAGCGGCGCGCTGACCACGAAGGCGAGCGTCGAGACGACGATCGCCGTGCTCGTCTCGGCCTGCAGCGTCTCGTAGCGCTGCGCGAAGATGAGCGCGTTGCTGCCGACCGGGAGCGCCGCCATCATGACGACGATCGCGAGCGCAACGCCGGTCAGGCCGAGCACGCCGCGCGCGAACGCGAGCACCGCCAGCGGCTGGGCGACGAGCTTCAGGAGCGACATGACGATCGCGCCGCGCAGCGCGCCGCGAACACCGTAGTGCGCGAGCGAGACGCCGATCAGGACCAGACACAGCGGCACGACGGCCTGGCCGAGAGTGGCGAGGATCTCGTCGGCGAACGTCGGCAGCGCGGCGCCCGACGCGTTCCAGGCCAGGCCGGCAAGCACCGGCAGGACGACCGGGTGGACGACCGTGTTCTTCGCCGTCGTCGCCAGCGTGCCGAGGAGGTGGGCGCCGTCGGGATCGGCGCGCCGTCGCGCGTGGGCAAGGTCGAGCTCGACCAGCGCGGTCAGGATCGTCAGCAGGATGAGCGCGTGCAGGCTGACGATCGTGACGTGCAGCGCCAGCCCGCCTTCTCCGTACAGCGCCGCCGCCAGCGGAATGCCGATCTGCACGCTGTTGCCGAACGTTGCGTTGATCGCCCGAACGCTTGGCTCCGCGGCCTCTTCGGCACGGCGGCGGCGGCCGAAACGAAGCCCGCCGTAGACGAGCGCGAGCAGCGCCACCGTCGGCACGAAGAAGGCCAGGACGACGCGCGTGTCGAGGTGGGCGAAATCGATCCTGGCGCTGGTGCGAAAGAGCAGCGCGGGAACGAAGATGTAGAACGCCGCCCCCGAGAGGACGCGCGACGGATCGCCGCCGCCGAGGCGGCCGCTGCGCGCCACCGCCCAGCCGATCGCGACGACGGCGAAGATCGCGAACAGCTTGACGAAGACCAGCGCCGACATGGGGGCGCAGTATCGGCGACACTTTTCGCCGCCCCGAGCCGCCCCGAGCCGATCCGAGCGCGAACGCGCCACGACATGAGCGAACTCCTGACCCTCCCGACCCGACCTTTCGCCGACCAGCGCCCCGGCACCTCCGGCCTGCGCAAGAAGGTCGCGGTGTTCCGGCAACCGCGCTACCTCGAGAACTTCGTCCAGTCGATCTTCGACTCGCTGACCGGCTTCGCCGGCGGCACGCTCGTGGTCGGCGGCGACGGGCGCTTTCACAACGACGTCGCGATCCAGACGATCGTTCGCATGGCCGCCGCGAACGGCTTCGGTCGCGTCCTGGTCGGTCGCGCCGGCATCCTGTCGACGCCGGCGGCGAGCTGTGTCGTGCGCGCGCGCGCCGCGTTCGGCGCGGTCATCCTGTCGGCGAGCCACAACCCGGGCGGTCCCGACGGCGATTTCGGCATCAAGTTCAACACCGCCAACGGCGGGCCGGCGCCGGAGAAGATCACCGAGGCGATCTGGCGTCGGAGCGAGCGGATCGAGCGCTACCTCACGATTGCCCACGCCGACATCGACCTCGCGACGATCGGCATCACCGCGCTCGGCGAGACGACGGTCGAGGTCTTCGATCCGGTTGCGGAGTACGCCGATCTGCTCGCCGGCCTGTTCGATTTTCCCGCCATGGCGCGGCTCGTGCAGGGAGGCGCCTTTCGCATGCGCTTCGATGCGATGCACGCCGTCACCGGGCCTTACGCCGAGGAGATCTTCGTGCGCCGGCTCGGCGCGCCGCCGAAGAGCGTCGTAGCGGCGACGCCGCTCGCCGATTTCGGCGGCGGCCATCCCGATCCGAACCCGATCTACGCGAGCGAGTTGATGGCAGCGATGTTCGCCGCCGACGCGCCCGACTTCGGCGCGGCGAGCGATGGCGACGGCGACCGCAACATGATCGTCGGCCGGCGCTTCGTCGTCACGCCGAGCGACAGCCTCGCCGTCCTCGCCGCCAACGCTCATCTCGTTCCGGGCTACGCGAAGGGACTGAAGGGCATTGCCCGCTCGATGCCGACGAGCCGCGCCGCCGACCGCGTCGCCGCCGCGTTGGGCGTCGCCTGTCACGAGACGCCGACCGGCTGGAAATTCTTCGCCAACCTCCTCGATGCCGGCCTGGCGACGATCTGCGGCGAGGAGAGCGCGGGCACCGGCTCGGATCACGTGCGCGAGAAGGACGGCGTCTGGGCAGTCCTGTTCTGGCTCAACGTCCTCGCCGCGCGGCCGGGCGAATCGGTCGAGGCGATCGTTCGCGACCACTGGCGGCGCTTCGGCCGCGACATCTATTCGCGCCACGACTACGAAGGCATCGATGCCGCGGCGGCGAACGCGCTGATCGCGGACCTGCGCGCGCAGCTCGCCACGTTGCCGGGGCGATCGTTCGCGCGCGGCGAGGGCAGCAGCGCTACCGTCGTCGGCGCCGACGACTTCGCCTACACCGATCCGGTCGACGGCTCGGTGACGACGCAGCAGGGCATCCGCATCGTCTTCGACGACGATGCGCGGATCGTCTTTCGCCTGTCGGGAACCGGGACTGAAGGCGCGACGCTCAGGATCTACCTCGAGCGATTCGAGCCCGATCCTGCGAAGCAGGGGGTCGAGACGCAGGCCGCTCTCGCGTCGCTGGTCGCAATCGCCGATCGCATCGCGGGCGTGCGCGAACGGACGGGGCGAAGCGCCCCGTCCGTGATGACCTGACCGCGGGCTTGCGCCCGCCCGGCTCTACAGGCGCGGCTCGCCGTTGCGGTTGACGGCGATCGTCGCGCCCGGCTGCGTGTTCATCTGCACCCGGTGCTCGACGCCCTGGTAGTTGTAGGTGACGTCCCAGTACTGCGGCGTCTGGCCGGCGACGTTCTCGCAGCGGCGGACATCCTGCCCCGACTGCGGGTCGCGGATCCGGTCGACGTTGGCGCCGAGCGCACCGCCGCCGACCGCGCCGCCGATCGTCGCGACCGTCTTGCCGGTGCCGCCGCCGACCTGGTGGCCGAGGATGCCGCCGAGGACGCCGCCGATGATCGCGCCCGGCACGTTGAGGTCGCGTCGCTCGCCGACCTGGCTCCGCTCGACCCAGCAGCGCTGCTCTGGCGGCCCCATGACCGCGCGCGCCGACGTGATCGGAACCTCGCGCAGGCGCTCGTCGGGGCGGCGGCGATAGTCGTAGGTCGGCGCGGCGAGCGGTTGCGGCGCTTCGTTCTCGTACGTGCGGCGATCCGTGACCGGGCGTACCGAGGAGATGCGGTTCTCCATGCCCATGCCGCGCAGCGAATCGTAGCTGCCGCGACGCAGGACCACGCACCGCCCCTGGAAGCGCGCGTCTTCGCAGACTTCCCAGCTGCCTCGGTCGACGACTACCGACGAGGCGCGATCGTTGAAGCCGGTGCGATCGAAGTTCTTGACTTCACCGTTGGCGGCGAATGTCCGGCCGCGGAAGTTCTCTCCTTCGTAGAAAGTGACCTGCGCCGCCGCATGGGCGGCGAACGCGACGGCAGCGATGCCGAGAAGAGGTTTCAATGACTTGTTCATGGCGCGTCGTTTGCTTGGAGGCAACGTCGATGTGGTGACGGAACCATTCAACGCGCCGTCGCTGCCGGGCGGTGTCCGATAACGCCTTCCGCCGTTGCCGGACGATGCCGCGCAACGTTAAGAATTGCCGCGGATATTGCACCGGCGCAACGAAACCCCCCACATCGCGGGGTTGCGCTGCGCGCGGCGATCGAAGGAGAGTGAGCCATGGACAACGGCGATGCGACAGGGGAGGCGACGCGCGCGGTGTTTCGCGTGCTGCCGAGCCGTCGCGTCGGCCTGGCCGCCGCGATGATCGTCGCCGTCGGCAGCCTCTCGGCCGGCTGGGTCAGCCTCGGCACGCAGCAGCGCAAGTGGATCTTCCAGGCGACGCCGGTGCCATCGGCGACGGCCGACGAGCTCGCCCGCGTCGCTCGCGCCGAAGACATGGACAGCGTCTGGATCGATCACGTCTCGCCGTCGACCGGCCGCTCGATCCGCCTGCACGCGCTCTACGCTGCGAACGCCGATCCGGAGGCGCCGCTGATGCTCTTCCTGCACGGCGCGCGCCAGTACCTCGGCCGCAGCGTCTTGCGCATCGAGCAGATGCGCGAGCTCGGCTTCTCGGTGCTCGCGATCGACTATCGCGGCTTCGGCGCGAGCACCGACGAGCTGCCGTCGGAAACCGGCGTCGTCGAGGACGCCGCGGCCGCCTGGCGCTGGCTCGGCGAGCGCCATCCCGACAGCGCGCGCTATGTTTTCGGCCATTCGCTCGGCGGCGCGATCGCGGTGCAGCTCGCGGCGCGACTTGCCGACGAGTCCGAGACGGTGGCGCCTCGCGGTGTCATCGTCGAAGGAACGTTCACGTCGATCCGCGACATGTTCGGCACCTTCAAGTACGGCTGGCTGCCGATCTCGATGCTCATCACCGAGCGCTTCGATTCGCTGGCGACGGTGCCGCGAATCAAGGCGCCGCTCCTCGTCGTCCACGGCAGCGACGATTCGCTCGTGCCGTCGCGCTTCGGCCGCCTTCTCTACGAGCGCGCGACCGCGGCCAAGCGGTTCCTCCTCGTCGAGGGCGGGACGCACACGACGACGAGCTGGCGCGGCGCGGAGCAGTACCGCGCGGCGTTGCGCGAGTTCTTCGGCCTCGGCTGAATCTCCCGGCGACGGCCGCTCAGGGGCGGCGTGGGTCGAAGTGCTTCTGCAGGCCCTGCCAGCAGCGGAAGTAGTCGTCCTGAAGCTCGGCCGATGCCAGCGCCTGGCGCGTCGGCCGCCAAACGCCGCGCGTCTCGAACATGAATGCCATCGTGTCGGTGATGACGTCGGGCTTCGACGTGTCGGCGCGGCTCGCCTTATCGAACGTCTGCGCATCGGGGCCGTGCCCGGTCATGCTGTTGTGCAGGCTCGCGCCCCCCGGAACGAAGCCCTCGGCCTTGGCGTCGTAGGCGCCGTGGACGAGGCCCATGAACTCGGACGCGACGTTGCGGTGGAACCAGGGTGGCCGGAACGTGTCTCGCATCACCAGCGTGCGCGGCGCGAAGACGACGAAGTCGAGGTTGCTCACGCCGGCCGTGTCGGACGCGCTGTGCAGGACGAGGAAGATCGACGGATCGGGATGGTCGTGGCTGATCGAGCCGATCGCGTTGAAGCGGCGCAGGTCGTACTTGTACGGCGCGTAGTTGCCATGCCAGGCGACGACGTCGATCGGCGAGTGGTCCATCGGCGCCGACCAGAGGTGGCCCTGGAACTTGGCGACGAGCTCGTGCGCGCCGTCGACGTCTTCGTAGGCGGCGACCGGCGTGAGGAAATCGCGCGTGTTCGCCAGCCCGTTCGAGCCGATCGGGCCGAGGTCCGGCAGGCGCAGGTTGGCGCCGAAGTTCTCGCACACGTAGCCGCGCGCCTCGGCCGCCGCGCCCGATGCGCGGCCTTCCGCGTCCGGCAGCTCGACCCGGAAGCGGACGCCGCGCGGGATGACGACGATCTCCTGCGGCTCGGCGTCGATCGTGCCGAGCTCGGTGACGAAGCGTTGGCGGCCGAGCTGCGGAACGACGAGCATCTCGGCGTCGGCGTTGTAGAAGGCGCGCTTCGTCATCGAGCGATTGGCGGCGTAGAGATGCACCGCGGCGCCGGTCTGCGCCTGGGGGCCGCCGTTGCCGGCCATCGTCACGAGGCCGTCGACGAAGTCGGTCGGCGCGCCCGGCATCGGCATCGGGTTCCAGCGCAGCTGGTTCGGCGTCGCCTCGACGTCGTCGAAGGCGCTGACGATGCGGCCGTCGCCGATCCGCTCGAACGGCCGGTGCATCGCCGACGGGCGGATCCGATAGAGCCAGCTGCGCCGGTTGTCGGCGCGTGGCGCAGTGAACGCGGTGCCGCTCAGCTGCTCGGCGTAGAGGCCGTAGGGAGCGCGCTGCGGCGAGTTGCGGCCGACCGGCAACGCCCCGGGCAGCGCCTCGGTCGCGAACTCGTTGCCGAAGCCCGACTGGTACTGCAACGTTGCGGCCCTCATGACGTCTCGAGCACGCCGCGCCGGACCTGGTCGCGCTCGATCGACTCGAACAGCGCCTTGAAGTTGCCTTCGCCGAATCCTTCGTCGCCCTTTCGCTGGATGAACTCGAAGAAGACCGGGCCGAGGACGGTCTCGGAGAAGATCTGCAGGAGCAGCCGGGGCTTGCCGCGGGAACCGGCCCCCAAGGCGCCTTCGGCGCCGGCCCCCCGAGGGGGCTCGCCGTCTAGGGGCGGCCCGTCGACGGCGGTGCTGCCGTCGACGAGGATGCCGCGCGTCTTCAGCGCGGCGACGTTCTCGCCGTGGCCGGGAAGGCGCTGCTCGAGCATCTCGTAGTAGACGTCGTTCGGCGCCGCCAGCAGCGGCACGCCGGCCAGCGCCAGCTTGTCGATGGTCGCGACCAGGTCGTCGGTGAGGAGCGCGACGTGCTGGATGCCCTCGCCGTTGAACTTCATCAGGAACTCCTCGATCTGCCCCGAGCCCTTCTTCGATTCCTCGTTGAGCGGGATGCGGATCTTGCCGTCGGGCGCGGTCATCGCCTTCGAGGTCAGGCCGGTGTACTCGCCCTGGATGTCGAAGTAGCGGAGCTCGCGGAAGTTGAAGAGGCGCTCGTAGAAATTCGCCCAGAACGCCATCCGGCCACGGTAGACGTTGTGCGTCAGGTGATCGAGCGTTCTGAGGCCGTGGCCGACGGGACGGCGGTCGACGCCGGGCAGGAACTCGAAGTCGATGTCGTAGATCGACTTGCCGTCCTCGAAGCGGTCGATCAGGTAGAGCGGCGCGCCGCCGATGCCCTTGATCGCCGGCAGGCGCAGCTCCATCGGCCCGGTCGGCATCTCGAGCGGCTGCGCGCCGAGCTCGAGCGCGAGCGAGTACGCCTGGTGCGAATCGCGCACCCGAAAGGCGAGGCCGCACGCCGACGGTCCGTGCTCGGCGGCGAAGTAGCCGGCGTGGCTCTTCGGCTCGCGGTTGACGATGAAGTTGATGTCGCCCTGGCGGAACAGGACGACGTCCTTCGAGCGGTGCTCGGCGACCAGCGTGAAGCCGAGCTTCTCGAACACCGGCTCGAGCATGCCGGGATGCGGCGACGCGAACTCGACGAACTCGAAGCCCATCAGGCCCATCGGGTTCTCGAACAGATCAGCCATGCGTGACTCCTTCGTGCGCGCGTTCGTTCGCGATCTCAGCCGACGCGCTCGAGGTGGGCGCGAAAGTGCGCGCCGCGCTCGACGTACCCCGACGCCGCGCGCTCGAGGCCGGCGACGTCCGCGTCGCTCAGCGGGCGAACGACCTTGGCCGGCGCGCCGAGGATGAGCGATCGCTCGGGAAACGACTTTCCCTCGGTGACGACGGCGCCGGCGCCGACCAGGCAGCTCGGGCCGATGACCGCGCCGTTCATCACCACCGCCTGGATGCCGATCAGCGTGCCGTCGCCGATCGTGCAGCCGTGCAGCATCGCCTGGTGGCCGATCGTGACGCGCGCGCCGATCGTCAGCGGGAATCCCGGGTCGGCGTGCAGGACCGCGCCTTCCTGGACGTTGCTCTCGTTGCCGATGGCGATCGGCTCGTTGTCGGCGCGCGCCACCACGCCGGCCAGGACGCTGGCGCGCTCGCCGACGGTGACCATGCCGATGAGCGTCGCTTCGGCGGCGACATAGGCCGAGGCGGCGACCTGCGGCGTCTTGTCGTCGATGCGGTAGAGGGCCATGGTGGATTGTTCGTGTCAGGTGAGGCGGGCGCGCCGGCTCGGCAGCGAGGCCAGTATCTCTTCGGTATGTTCGCCGATGCGCGGCAGCGGGCGGCGCACGCCGGGGCGGCGACCAC
>JADGRJ010000161.1 GCA_017881025.1 Rhizobacter sp.
GCGAGCCGGTCGGAGAGGCGCTCGGCGACCAGCGGCAGCGTTTCCGACGCGGTGGCAGCGCTGGCGCGATTGAACATGGTGGTCGGGTCATCATACGAATCGGCGCCGATCGTCGATCTACCGGTTTGCCCTCATGGCGGCGCCGGGGCGCGGGGGCCGATACTTCGCCGGCGCGGGTTTGTGCCGCGTTCAGACACCCTATGGCGAGCGTCACGATCCAGTCGGTCAAGAAGAGCTTCGGCGAAACCGCCGTGCTGCACGGCGTCGACATCGACATCGCCGACGGCTCGTTCACCGTCCTGGTCGGTCCGTCCGGCTGCGGCAAGTCGACGCTGCTGCGCATGATCGCCGGCCTCGAGGAGATCAGCTCGGGCGAGATCCGCATCGGCGAGAGGCGCGTCAACGACGTGCCGCCGAAAGAGCGCGACATCGCGATGGTGTTCCAGAACTACGCGCTCTATCCGCACATGACGGTGCGCCAGAACCTCGCCTTCTCGCTCATGCTGGCGAAGAAGGACAAGGCGACGATCGACCAGAAGGTCGGCCGCGCCGCCGAGATCCTGGCGTTGTCGGCGCTGATGGATCGCTACCCGAGGCAGCTCTCCGGCGGCCAGCGCCAGCGCGTCGCGATGGGCCGGGCGATCGTCCGCGACCCGCAGGTCTTCCTTTACGACGAGCCGCTCTCCAACCTCGACGCCAAGCTGCGCGTGGCGATGCGCAGCGAGCTCAAGGAGCTGCATCAGCGCCTGAAGACGACCTCGGTGTACGTCACCCACGACCAGATCGAGGCGATGACGATGGGCGACCGGATCGTCGTCATGAAGGACGGCCGGATCGAGCAGGTCGGCTCGCCGCTCGATCTCTACGACCACCCGACGAACGTCTTCGTCGCCGGCTTCATCGGCTCGCCGGCGATGAACTTCGTTCCGGCGACCTTGCGCCGCAGCGGCGGCGCGGCCAGCCTCGTCCTCGACGACGGCACGACGCTGGCGGCGCCGCGCGGCGCCGGCGGCAGCGACGGCCAGCCGGTCGTCCTCGGCACGCGTCCCGAGCACCTGCAACTGGCGAGCGAGGGCGGCATCGCCTCGCGCGTCGTCGTCATGGAGCCGACCGGCGCCGACACCTTCGTCGCCTGCCGCCATGGCAGCACCGACATGGCTGCCGTCTTCCGCGAGCGCCATGACTTCGCGCCCGGCAGCACGATCCATCTCATGCCCGACCTCGATCGGGCGCATCTGTTCGACGCCGGCAGCGGCGCGCGGCTCGCCGCCTGACGATCGCGCGGCGCTTCCTCACTCGATTTCGACAACGACTCACGCAGACAGGAGACCCTCGATGAGCGATACCCCTTTCAACCGCCGCAAGTTCCTCGAGAGCTCGGCCGGCGCCGCCGCGGTCGCGGGCCTGGGCACCGGCTCGGCGCTCCTTTCGCCGCTCGCGCAAGCGCAGACCGTGGCGTTCAAGCCCGAGAAGGGCGCGACGCTGCGCGTCCTGCGCTGGAGCCGCTTCGTCCAGGGCGACATCGACGCCTACATGGTCAACGTCAAGAAGTTCACCGAGAAGACCGGCATCGCGGTGCGGGTCGACAACGAAGGCTGGGAAGACGTGCGGCCGAAGGCGGCCGTCGCGGCGAACACCGGCGCCGGTCCCGACATCATCCTGTCGACCAACGACGACGCCAACCTCTATCCGGACAAGCTGCTCGACGTCACCGATCTCGCCGAGTACATCGGCAAGAAGTACGGCGGCTGGTACCCGGCCGGGCAGGCCTTCCTCAAGCCGGACGGCAAGAAGTGGATCGGCCTGCCGCTCGGCGCGGCCGGCTCGATGATGGTCTACCGCGAAAGCATGGTGAAGGCGGCCGGCTTCGACACCTTCCCCAAGGACACCGACAACTTCCTGAAGATGTTCAAGGCCCTGAAGGAGAAGGGCACGCCCGGCGGCATGGCGCTCGGCAACGCGACCGGCGACGGCCTGTGGTGCAACTGGCTGGTCTGGGCGTTCGGCGGCAAGCTCGTCGACGCCAACAACAAGGTCGTCATCGACAGCCCCGAGACGCTGAAGGCGCTCGAGTACGGCAAGGAGCTCTACGCGACCTTCATCCCCGGAACGCTGTCGTGGCTCGACCCGAACAACAACAAGGCGTTCCTCGACGGCCAGATCTCGGTCACCAACAACGGCATCTCGATCTACGTCGCGGCGAAGAACTCGACCGACCCGAAGGTCAAGGAAATGGCGTCCGACATCCAGCACGCCTCCTTCCCGATCGGACCGGTCGGCGTGCCGACCGAGTCGCACCTGTTCTTCAACCAGATGATCATGAAGTACACCAAGTACCCGCAGGCGGCGAAGGAATTCCTGCGCTTCATGATGGAAAAGGAGCAGTTCGATCCCTGGCTGACCGGCGCCCAGGCCTACGTGGCCACGCCGCTCGCGGGCTACGCGTCGACGGCGATCTGGACGTCGGATCCGAAGAACACGCCGTACCGCGACCCGGTCAAGAACATGCGCCCGGCGGGCTATGCCGGCAAGCTGGGCTATGCCTCGGCGGGTGCGGCGGCCGACTTCATCGTCATCAACATGGTCGCCGAGGCGATCAGCGGCTCGAAGACGCCGAAGGAAGCGATGGAGCGGGCACAGAAGCGGGCGGAGCGCTATTACCGCGTCTGACCTCGCCGCCGGCGGTGCCTCTCGCATGTCGTTGATCGAGAGGCTGCAGAACAACCGCAACGCGCTCGGGCTGCTGTTCATGCTGCCCGCGGCGTTGCTGTTGATCGTCTTCCTGACCTATCCGCTCGGCCTCGGCTTCTGGCTCGGCTTCACCGACGCCAAGGTCGGCCGCACAGGCCAGTGGATCGGCCTGGAGAACTACGAGTTCCTCTGGAACGACGCGGTCACGCGCCTGGCCCTGTTCAACACGCTCTTCTACACGTTCGTGGCGAGCGTCATCAAGTTCGGGCTCGGCCTCTGGCTGGCCCTGCTCCTGAACCGCAACATCCGCTTCAAGACCTTCTTTCGCGCCGTCATCCTGCTGCCCTACATCGTGCCGACGGCGCTCTCGGCGATCGCCTTCTGGTGGATCTACGACTCCCAGTTCTCGATCATCAGCTGGATGCTGGTGAAGATGGGCCTGATCGATACCTACATCGATTTCCTCGGCCAGCCGTGGCACGCGCGCTTCGCCGTGATCGCCGCCAACGTCTGGCGCGGCGTTCCGTTCGTTGCGATCACGCTGCTCGCCGGCCTGCAGACAATCTCGCCGTCGTACTACGAAGCCTCGGCGATCGACGGCGCGACGCGCTGGCAGCAGTTCCGCCACGTCACGCTGCCGCTGCTGACGCCGATCATCGCCGTCGTCATGACCTTCTCGGTGCTCTTCACCTTCACCGACTTCCAGCTGATCTACGTCATCACCCGCGGCGGCCCGCTCAACGCGACCCACCTGATGGCGACGCTCTCGTTCCAGCGCGCGATCTCGGGCGGCGCCCTCGGCGAAGGCGCGGCGATCTCGATCGCGATGGTGCCGTTCCTGCTCGCCGCGATCATGTTCAGCTACTTCGGGCTGCAGCGGCGCGCCTGGCAGCAGGGCGGGCAGGACAAGTGAGCGACGCCATGGCGGAAGCGAACTCGCCGGTGCCGACGAAGGCGCCGACGAGCGACAGCGTCGGCATGAGCTACCTCGAGACGCCGTCGCGCAAGTTCGTGACGATCTACCTGCCGCTGATCGTCTTCCTGATCGTCCTCCTGTTCCCGTTCTACTGGATGGGGATCACGTCGGTGAAGCCCGACAACGAGCTGCTCTCGCGCACCGGCAACCCGTTCTGGGTGATCGCGCCGACGCTCGCCCACTTCGACAAGCTGCTCTTTCACACCTCGTACCCCGAGTGGATGTGGAACACGGTGCTGGTCTCGGTCGTCGCCACCTTCTTCTCGCTCGCCTGCTCGGTGTTCGCCGCCTACGCGATCGAGCGGCTGCGCTTTTCCGGGGCGAAGCAGGTGGGCCTCGCGATCTTCCTCGCCTACCTGGTGCCGCCGTCGATCCTGTTCATCCCGCTGGCCGCGATCGTCTACCAGCTCGGGCTCTTCGACACGCGCTGGGCGCTGATCCTCACCTACCCGACCTTCCTGATCCCGTTCGCGACCTGGCTGCTGATGGGCTACTTCCGCTCGATCCCGTTCGAGCTCGAGGAGTGCGCGCTGATCGACGGCGCCAACCGCTGGCAGATCCTGACCAAGATCATCCTGCCGCTGGCGGTGCCCGGCCTCATCTCGGCCGGCATCTTCGCCTTCACGCTGTCGTGGAACGAGTTCATCTACGCGCTCACCTTCGTCTCCTCGTCGGAGATCAAGACGGTGCCGGTCGGCGTCGTCACCGAGCTCGTCGAGGGCGATGTCTACCACTGGGGCTCGCTCATGGCCGGCGCGCTGCTCGGCTCGCTGCCGGTGGCGTTCATCTATTCGTTCTTCGTCGAGTACTACGTTTCCGGGCTGACGGGGTCGGTCAAGGAATAGGTTCAGGATTCGCCATGGCCGACGTCAAGAAACCGCGCAAGAAACCCGAAGAGCTGCGCAGCCAGCAGTGGTTCGGCCGGCAGGATCGCGACGGCTTCAACTACCGCAGCTGGGTCAAGGGCAAGGGCGTCCCGCACGACCAGTTCGACGGCCGGCCGGTGATCGGCATCTGCAACACCTTCAGCGAGCTGACGCCGTGCAACTCGCACTTCCGCACCCTCGCCGAGCAGGTGAAGATCGGCGTCTACGAGGCCGGCGGCTTCCCGCTCGAGTTCCCGGTGATGTCGCTCGGCGAGACGCTGCTCAGGCCGACGGCGATGCTCTACCGCAACCTCGCCTCGATGGACGTCGAGGAGTCGATCCGCGGCAACCCGGTCGACGGCGTCGTCCTCCTGATGGGCTGCGACAAGACGACGCCGTCGCTCGTCATGGGCGCGTCGAGCGTCGACCTGCCGACGATCGGCGTCTCCGGCGGGCCGATGCTGAACGGCAAGTGGCGCGGCCAGGAGCTCGGCTCGGGCACCGGCGTCTGGAGCATGAGCGAGCAGGTTCGCGCGGGAACGCTGAAGCTCGAGGATTTCTTCGACGCCGAAAGCTGCATGCACCGCAGCCACGGCCACTGCATGACGATGGGGACGGCGAGCACGATGGCGAGCATGGTCGAGGCGCTCGGCCTCGGCCTGCCCGGCAACGCCGCCTACCCGGCGGTCGACGGCCGGCGCAACGTGCTGGCGCGAATGGCCGGCCGGCGCATCGTCGACATGGTCCACGAGGACCAGAAGCTCTCGACGGTGCTGACGCGGCAGGCGTTCGAGAACGCGATCGTCACCCTGGCGGCGATCGGCGGCTCGACCAACGCCGTCATTCACCTGATCGCGATCGCCGGCCGCCTCGGCGTCAAGCTCGGCATCGACGATTTCGACCGGCTCGCGAGCGAGCTGCCGTGCCTCGTCAACCTGCAGCCCTCGGGCAAGCACCTGATGGAGGACTTCTGCTACGCCGGCGGCCTGCCGGTGGTGATGAAGGAAGTCGCCCACCTGCTGCACCTCGACGCGGTCACCGCCAACGGCCGGACGGTCGGCGCCAACATCGAGAGCGCCGAGAATTTCAACACCGAAGTGATCAAGCCGTTCGCGGCGCCGTTCAAGGACAAGGCCGGCATCGCCGTGCTGCGCGGCAATCTCGCGCCGCGCGGCGCGATCATCAAGCCGAGCGCGGCGACGCCGGCGCTGATGGTGCATCGCGGCCGCGCCGTCGTCTTCGAATCGATCGAGGAGTTCCACGCCCGGATCGACGACGAGAGCCTCGACATCGACGAGACCTGCGTCATGGTGCTGCGCAATTGCGGGCCGAAGGGCTACCCCGGAATGGCCGAGGTCGGCAACATGCCGCTGCCGCCGAAGGTGCTCAGGAAGGGCATCACCGACATGGTCCGGATCAGCGACGCGCGCATGAGCGGCACCGCGTACGGAACGGTCGTCCTGCACACCGCGCCCGAGGCGGCCGACGGCGGCCCGCTCGCCGCCGTGCGCAACGGCGACTTCATCGAGCTCGACGTGCCGAACCGGCGCCTCCATGTCGACATCGGCGACGCCGAACTCGCAGAGAGGATGAAGGCTTGGCGGCGCCCGGCTCCGCCGCTCGAGAGCGGCTACTGGAAGCTCTACGTCGACCACGTGCTGCAGGCGGATGAGGGCGTCGACCTCGACTTCCTGGTCGGCAAACGCGGCTCGTTCGTGCCGCGCGACAACCACTGACAAGGCCGCCCCCGCATTCACGGGGCCAGGCGGTGGTGGACGACAGCAGCGAAGGACGCGCCTTACAGGCGATGCGGGAGTTCTCCGACCCCGTCGCCGCACGCCGCGCCCCATGATCCTGCGGTCACTAGACCGAAGGAGGCACGATGTTCTCGAAACTCAAAACCCTCACCGTCCTCGCCGCTGCCGCGGCGACGATCTCGGTGTCCGCCGTCGCCGCGCCGTACATCGACGTGCGCGTCGGCCCGCCGCCGCCGCGCACCGAAGTCATTCCCGCCGCGCGCGCCGGCTACGCCTGGGTGCCGGGCTTCTGGGACTGGCGCGGTCGTCGTCACGTCTGGGTGAACGGCCACTGGGAGCGCGCACGCCGCGGCTACGTCTACCGGGCGCCGACCTGGGAGCAGAACGGCGACCGCTGGCGTCTGAACCGAGGCATGTGGGCGCGCGGTGACCGCGACGGCGACGGCGTTCCGAATGCGGTCGATCGCCATCCCGATAACCCGCGTCGCCCGTAACGCAGCGCGACCGCGGCGGGGCTCAGAAGCCTGAGCCGGGCTGTTGCACGAACGCGATTTCCTCGGCCGTCGACTGGCGGCCGAGGATCTCGTTGCGGTGCGGAAAGCGGCCGAAACGCTCGATCACCGCGCGATGACGATGCGCGTAGTCGAGCATGTCGGCGTGCTCCGGCGCCTCGCTCGCGAGCCGGTTGAAGAGGCGGATCGCTTCGTCCTGCATCGCCATCCCCTCGGCGTGCTCGAAGGGCAGGTAGACGAAGCCGCGCATGAACGGTGGCAGCGCTTCGTCCTGGCGTGAGCCGACCATCCGGCTCGCGGCGGCCAGCGCCCGCGCATCGCCCGCGAACGACCGCGACGTGCCGCGAAAGGCGTTGCGCGTGAACTGGTCGAGAAGAAGGATCTGCGCCAGCGCCGAGCGCGGCGCTTCGGCCCAAGCGTCGAGCTCGCCGCGCAGGGCGCGCTCGACGAGCGCGCCGAAGCGCTCGCGAACCTGGGCGTCGAAGGCGGCGTCCTTCGTGAACCAGGCCTTGCGAGCGCTGCCGAATTCCGCGCTCTCCGGTGCGCCGAACCAGAAGTCGAGGACGGCGTCCGCCTCGCTTGCCGCCGCGTCGCTCATCGAGGTTCCGCCGAAAGGCGACGCGGATGGATCTCGACCGATCGCCCGCCGTCGGCGACCCACACGATCCCGTCCTGCCGGTTGATCTGGAGTTGCATGTTGCGTTGAGCCAGCAAGGCGAGCTCCCGGCTCTGCTCGGAGGGCACCAGCCACGCGTCGACGTTGCCGGCGCGCCCGACCCGGCTCGACAACCCTGCCCACCACGCCGGTGCACCGTGGCTGAAGGCGTAGACGCTGACCCGGTCGGCACGGCCGCTCGCCTTGACCAGCCGACGCTCCTCGGGCTGGCCGACCTCGATCCAGTGGACGAGCCTGCCGGTGAGATCCTTCTGCCAGAGCTCGGCCTCCTCGGGCTCCCACATGCCCTTGGCGAAATCGAGCGTGCCGGCCTGATCGTCGGCCGGCACGTTGAGGGCGAAGGCGAGGAGGCGGATCATCATCCGCTCGTCGGTCTCCGAAGGATGACGCGCGAGGGTGACGAGGTGGTCGCCGTAGACCGAGCGATCGACGTCGGCAAGCTGCACGGCGGCCTTGAAGACGGTCGCTTTCTGGGCCATCGGCCGACTGTGCCACAGCACGCCACAATCACGGCTCCACCTGACGACCGCGAGTTGCCCATGAGCATGAAGAAGTCCGACCTCGACAAGCAACTCGGCAAGAAGGTCGGGGGACAGATGAAGGTCGCCGGCGCCTCCGGCCGCTTCGGCCAGGGCGTCAGCGAGGTCGTCGACCGGCGCGAGCAGCGCCGCCTCGACGCCGCCGCCGGCCTCGTGCCGTTCGCCTGCAAGCTGCCCGCCGAGCTCGCCGCGAAGCTGCGCGAGAAGAGCGCCGGCCACGCCGACGGCATCAACGGCCTCGTCGCCGAGTTGCTGCGGAAGGCGCTGAAATGATCGTCGACCTCGACGAATGAGCGGCGCCGACTTCGATCTCTTCATCATCGGCGCCGGCAGCGGCGGCGTCCGCGCCGCGCGCATGGCGGCACAGCGCGGCGCGCGCGTCGCGGTTGCCGAGGACGCCGCCCTCGGCGGCACCTGCGTCAACCTCGGCTGCATCCCGAAGAAGCTGTACAGCTTCGCCGCCCACTACGCCGAGAGCTTCGAGGAAGCGCACGGCTTCGGCTGGAGCGTGGGCGCGTCCAGCTTCGACTGGGAAGCGCTGAAGGCGAACCGGCGCGTCGAGATCAGCCGCCTCAACGACGTCTACGGCCAGCTCCTGACGAGCGTCGGCGTGACCTTGATTCGCGGCCGCGCGCACGTCGTCGGCCCGAACGAGGTCGAGGTCGGCGGGGTTCGCTACCCTGCCGAACGGATCGTCGTCGCCACCGGCAGCTGGCCGGTGCCCGCCGACGTCCCGGGCGGCGAGCGCGCGATCAGCTCGAACGAGATCTTCGACCTCGCGCGCTTTCCCGAGCGCCTCGTCGTCATCGGCGGCGGCTACATCGCCTGCGAGTTCGCCTCGATCTTCAACGGCCTCGGCGCACGCGTGACGCAGCTCTATCGCGGCGAGCAGATCCTGCGCGGCTTCGATCGCGACATCCGCAATTACGTCGCTGCAGAGATGATCAAGAAAGGCGTCGACATCCGCGTCGGCGCGACCGTTCGGGCGCTCGAGGCCGAGGGCGACGGCTCGACCCGCGTCGTCCTCGGCGACGGCAGCGTGGTCGGCGCCGATGCCGTGCTCTGCGCCCCCGGCCGCGTTCCGAACACCGCCGGCCTCGGCCTCGAGGCGGTCGGCGTCAAGCTCGACGTCAACGGCGCCGTCCTCGTCGACGACCGCTACTG
>JADGRJ010000410.1 GCA_017881025.1 Rhizobacter sp.
CGGCGGCCCTTCTTTTTTTCTCGGAACGGCGCGAGCGTCTGATTGTGGCGAAAAGCGAACGCGAAGTTCCTGGCCGATGAACGAACCCGCTGCGCGGGAGGGTTTGCGCGGTGAGGTAGGCGTGCCGCCTCGAAGATAGTCACCGGATTGAGCGTCGGCGGCGGCGGGCAGAGCATCACGGCTCCTTAACTGAGGAGCTGGATGATGATCACCACCCTGCCCGTTACCCCGATCAGCCCGCTGCGCCAACGGCTGATCGAAGACATGAACATGCGGCGGTTCTCGCGCGCCACCCAGCGCAACTACATCCGCGACGTCGGGCGCTTTGCCACCTTCCTGCGACGCCCGCCCGACACCGCGACAGCCGACGACGTGCGCCGGTTCCAGGTCGAGCAACGCGACGCGGGCCTTCCCGCGCCAACGATGAACAGCATCGTCGCGGCGCTGCGGTTCTTCTTCACGCATACCCTCGACCGCCCCGACCTTGCCCGCAAGCTGTTCCGCGTGACCTATCCGCGCAAGCTGCCGGTGGTGCTGAGCCCTGACGAGGTCGCCCGCCTGTTGCAGGCAACGACCTGCCTCAAGCATCAGGCAGCATTGTCGGTGGCCTATGGCGCGGGCCTCCGCGTTGCCGAGGTCTCGGCGCTCAGGGTCGGCGATATCGACAGCGAGCGCATGCTGATCCGGGTCGAGCGCGGCAAAGGGGGCCAGTATCGCAACGCGATGCTCCCGACCGATCTACTCGTGCTGCTGCGCCAGTGGTGGCAGGTCGGGCGGCAGCAGGGCGTGATGCATCGCGACGGCTGGCTCTTTCCGGGGCAACACGCGATGAAGCCGATCAGTACCCGCCAACTGCATCGCATTGTCGTCGAAGCGGCGCACGCGGCGGATATCGCCAAGCGGGTCGGCCCGCATACGTTGCGCCACAGCTTCGCGACCCATCTGCTGGAGGACGGCGTCGATATCCGCGTGATCCAGGCGCTGCTCGGCCACGCCAAGCTCGAGAACACTGCGTTCTACACCAAAGTCGCGATGCGCACCGTGCGCGCCGTCATCAGCCCGCTCGACAAGCTGGCGATGTTCACCGGGCCGGAGGCAAGGCCCGACGGCTGAGGCCGCATGCGCACCTCGCTCGAGGTCGCGGATATCTTCCACGCTGCAGGCCCTGCCTACCGGGCCGCCCATGCCGGGCATCTGAGCCTGCACCAGCTCAAGGTGATGTCGGCGATCGAGCACTGCCGCACCGCAGCGCTCGGCGGTCACGTCGAGGCCTGCACCGACTGCGGGCATTGGCGCATCGCCTACAACAGCTGCCGCAACCGGCACTGCCCCAAGTGCCAGGGCGCGGCCGCGCGCACCTGGCTCGCCGAGCGCGAGGCCGACCTGCTCCCCGTGGGGTACTTTCACGTCGTGTTCACGCTGCCCGCCGAGGTCGCCGACATCGCCTTCCAGAACAAGGCGCTCGTCTACGACCTGCTGTTCCGCGCCGCATCGGAGACCATGCTGACCATCGCCGCCGATCCCAAGCATCTCGGTGCAAGGATCGGCATCACCGCCGTACTCCACACCTGGGGCTCGGCGCTGACCCACCACCCGCACGTCCACATGATCGTGCCCGGCGGCGGCATCGCACCAAGCGGCGACCGCTGGGTGTCTTCACGGCCCGCGTTCCTGCTGCCGGTGCGCGTGCTCGGCGCGCTGTTCCGCCGCTTGTTCCTGACCCGGCTGACGGCTCTGCACCAAGCCGGCAGGCTCGCCTTCTTCGGCACCATGGCCCATCTCGCCGATCGACGTGCGTTCCTGCGCCATCTCGCTCCCGTCCGGAAGAGGCGCTGGGTGGTCTATGCCAAGCCACCCTTCGCCGGACCCGAAGCCGTACTCGCCTATCTGTCGCGCTACACCCACCGCGTCGCGATCTCGAACCGGCGGTTGATCGCGTTCGACCCGAGCGGCGTCACCTTCCGGTACAAGGACTACCGACGCAACGGTCTCGAGCGGCAGCAGGTCATGAAGCTCGCTACCCACGAGTTCATCCGCCGCTTCCTGCTCCACGTCCTGCCCTGCGGGTTCCACCGCATCCGTCACTACGGCCTGCTCGCCGCGTCCTCGCGCAAGGCCAGCCTCGACCGTGCTCGCGCGCTGCTGGCCGTCGCACCGCCACACGATGACGATCCGTGCGAGGAACCGACCGACGTCCTTCCTCCCTGTCCATGCTGCGGCGGGCAGATGGTCATCGTCCTGACCTTCGCCAGGTGGCAGCAACCCCGCGCCCCGCCGCAACCACACTCGACAACCGGGACGGTCGCCTCGTGACCCAGCACCGCCAAAGACCATCGCAGCCTGTTGCGCCTGTGCTTCAGGCAACGGTCGCGCTCGTCTCACAGGCTGTCGTTGGCAGACCGCCGCTCGATCCGCCGCCGGATCAGACCGATCAGGAGACCCAAAACCGCGTCACAGCACCCCGTCCGCATCGACGACGACACGCCTCGAAGCCGATCGGCTCAGCCGCTCGACCACCCAGATCGTAAAAACCCCATAGCGCAGCGCACGTGGCCCGCGGGTTCGTTCTTCGGGGACTTTCGTACGCCTGTCGGCGCCCGAAACTCTTCACGATAACTCTTCACGAGAGCGGACGGACCGACTTCGGGCGGAAATCGAGAAAGGCGGCCATTCGTTCAGC
>JADGRJ010000411.1 GCA_017881025.1 Rhizobacter sp.
TGGCCGTGCCGATGTCCATGCCGCGGTAGACGAGCGCCGAATCGACGCTGACGATCTCGACCGCATGGCGCGGCGCGAGCGCCTCGGCGATCGCCAGCGAGGCCGCGCTTTTGCCCGACGCCGTCGGTCCGGCGAGGCAGAGGTAGTCGACGCCTCTCGGCATGCGGCGAGGGTAGCAGGCATGGGCGCTGGCACCGAAGCACGAGTCAGCAGTAGGAGCCGGCCGACACCGCCGCGGCGTCTCTGCCCGCGCCCGCGTCGAGCGAGTCTCCGATGGCGAGACACTGGCGCGACGCAGAGACTCGCCACCACGAAGGAGCGTGCCATGACCACCGGAATCTTTCGCGCCGCGACGACGTGCGGCGCTCTTTGCCTCGGCGCGACGCTCGCCCACGGCGCCGAGATCACGCTCTACGAGCACGACAATTTCGGCGGGGCGCAGATGACGCTGCGCGGGTACACGCCCAATTTCGCGAGCACCGGCTTCAACGACCGCGTATCGAGCCTCGTCGTCACCTCGGGACGCTGGGAGCTCTGCACGGACGCCGAGTTCAAGGGCACGTGCGTGACCTTCGTGCAGGGCGAATACCCGACCATCGACAAGCGCCTCAACGACCGCTTCAGCTCGGCGCGCGAGACCGGCAGCTATGGCGACCGGCGCGGCAGCTACAACGACTACGGCCGTGGGGAGATCGAGCTGTTCGACCAGCCCGGCTTCGGCGGCCGATCGCTTCGCCTCGACGGCGACGCCGAAGCCCTGGCGCGCAGCGGCTTCGCCGACCGCGCCGTGAGCCTCGTCGTCACGCGCGGGACGTGGGAGCTCTGCTCGGAGGTCGAGTTCGGCGGCTCGTGCCGCGCCTATCCGCCGGGCCGCTATCCCGATCTCGGTTACGGCATGGCGCGCCAGGTGTCATCGGCGCGCCTGCTCCGCTCGGCGAGCGATGCCCCGGTGGTCGTCTCGGAGGGTCACCCGCCCGCGCCAGCGCAGGTCGGTCGGGCGGTTCTCTTCAGCGAGCCCGGCCTGCGCGGAACGAGCCTCGCCATCGCCGGGGCAGTGCCCAACCTCGAGCGCGCCAACTTCAACGATATCGCCGCTTCACTCTACGTCGAGTCCGGCACCTGGATCGCCTGCCGCGACGCCTACTTTCGCGGCGACTGTCGGGTCTTCGCGCCGGGTCGCTACGACGACCTGCGCGCCGCCAACTTCGATCAGATGATCTCTTCGATCCGGCCCGGCCCCGACGCCGCGCCACCGTCGCCTCCACCGCAGCCGCCGCAGCCGCCGGTGTTGATGCCGCCGCCGCCGGCGGTCCCCGTGCCGCCGAACGCAGCGTCGATCGAGCTGTTCTCCGAGCCCGGTTTCGGCGGCGAGCGGGTGCGGCTCGATCGCAACGTCGGTAATCTCGAGCGCGTCGACTTCAACGATCGCGCCGCTTCGGTCCGCATCTTCAGTGGCGTATGGGAGCTCTGCACCGAAGCGCGCTTCGCCGGCAACTGCGCGGTCTATCGTCCCGGCCGCTACGCGCGCATGGGAGGGCTAACACGCCAAGTGTCGTCGCTGCGCCGGATCCAGTAGACACTGCGGCTCTTCACACCCAGCAGGAGATCCGCATGAACATGACCCTCGCCATCGGCCCGCTCGTCGCCCTGATCGCCGGCATCCTGATCCTGGTCGTGCCGCGCCTGCTCAACTTCATCGTCGCGATCTACCTGATCATCATCGGCCTGCTCGGTCTTTTCGGCGGCCACCTCAACCTGCACTAGCGCGCCGACGCTGCGGCGGCGACGAAGCGCTCGTCGAGGCGAAGGTAGCGCCACTGTCCCGGCGGCAGCGCGCCGAGCGCGACGGCGCCGATGCGAACGCGCTTCAGCCCCAGCACCTGAAGGCCGACCGCATCGCACATGCGCCGGATCTGGCGCTTCTTGCCTTCCTGCAACACGAAGCGCAGCTGGTCGTCGTTGACCCATTCGACGACGGCCGGAAGGAGTGCCTCGCCGTCGAGCTCGAGGCCGTGGCGCAGCAGCGCCATCGACTCGGCGGGCAGCGGCGCGCCGCTGCGCGTCGCGACGCGAACGAGGTACTCCCTCTCGATCGTGCTGTCGTCGCCGATCAGCTGGCGGGCGACGCGGCCGTCCTGCGTCAGCACGAGCAGGCCGACCGAATCGATGTCGAGCCGGCCGGCGGGAACGAGGCTCCTCAGGTGCTGCGGCAGGAAGCGGATTCCCGAGCTGTCCTCGCGCCACTGGCGGTCGGGCGTGACCAGAACGCGTGCCGGCTGGTAGCCGTCTTCGGCCTGGCCGCTGACGTAGCCGACCGGCTTGTTGAGCAGCACCGTGACGAGCTGCGCCTGCGCGTTGCGGGCGCGGGCGTCGATCGTGATGTGCTGGCTCGGCAGGACGCGCGAGCCGAGCTCGGCGACGACGCGGCCGTCGACGCGGACCCAGCCGCGCGCGATCCACTCGTCGGCTTCGCGCCGGGAGGCGATGCCGAGCTCGCTCATCCGCTTCGACAGGCGCAGGCTGCCGTCGTCGTGCGACGTCGATGTCGACCTCGGCTTCGCCTGCGATGCAATGGGCGATGGCGATGGCGACGTCGATGGCGGAGTCGAAGGCGAAGCCCCCGCGCGCCCTCGCGGCGGCGCCGGCACGCGTGACGGCGGCTTCATCGGCCGCGCCAGA
>JADGRJ010000412.1 GCA_017881025.1 Rhizobacter sp.
AAGGTCCGGCTCGAGATCGACGCGCAGAGCGACATGACCTGGGTCGTCGTCAGCGATCCCGTGCCCGGCGGCGCGACGATCCTCGGCAGCGGCCTCGGCCGCGATTCGCAGATCGCGACGCGCGGCGAGCGGCGCGCCGGCAGCGCCTGGCCGGCGTTCGAGGAGCGCGGCTTCGAGGCCTTCCGCAGCTACTACGAGTACCTGCCGCGCGGCAAGCACGTCGTCGAATACACGGTGCGCCTCAACAACCCGGGCCGGTTTGCGCTGCCGCCATCACGCGTCGAGGCGATGTACGCGCCGGAGAGCTTCGGCGAGACGCCGAACGCCGCCATCGAGGTCGCGCCGTGAGTCGAGCGTCGGCCGGCGACCGATCCGGTATCGATCGCGCGCCGGTGCTCGCGCGATCCGGCGTGGCGCACGTGCTGGCGGCGCTCACGCTCCTCGCCGTCGGTGCCGCCGCCCACGCGCTGCCGTCGTTCGCCGACGTGAAGGCGGCGCATCGCCCGTCCGATCTCACCCTCGTCGACCGCCACGGCACGCCGATCCAGACCGTTCGCGTCGACAAGGCGGTGCGCCGGCTGGCGTGGACGCCGCTCGCCGAGATGTCGCCGGCCCTGCTGACCGCGATCGTCCTGAGCGAGGACCGGCGCTTCTGGGAGCACGGCGGCGTCGACTGGCAGGCGGCGGCGACGAGCGCCTGGGGCAACCTCTGGAACACGCGCACGCGCGGCGCGTCGACGCTGACGATGCAGCTCGCCGGCCTCGTCGACGACGGCCTGGCGCGGCCGAGCGGTGGCCGCAGCGTCGGCCAGAAGCTCGGCCAGGCGGTAACGGCGACTCGCCTCGAGAGGGCGTGGAAGAAGAGCGAGATCCTCGAGGCATACCTGAACTCGGTGCCGTACCGCGGCGAGATCGTCGGCATCGAGGCGCTGGCGCAGACGCTCTTCGCCAAGCATCCGAGCGGTCTCGACGCGCACGAGGCGGCGATCGCCGCAGCGCTCGTGCGCAGCCCGAACGCGAAGCCCGCCGACGTCGCCGAGCGCGCCTGCGGTGTCTTGAAGCTGCAGCGCCTCGACTGCATCGGTGTCAAAGGGCTGGCCGAGTCGGCACTGGCGCGGCGCGGCGGCATGCCGCTCGGCGAGCAGCTCGCGCCGCACTTCGCGCGCCGGACGCTCGACCCGGCCGGTGCGGCGCTGCAGGCGAGCCCGCTCGACGCGCGCCTGCAGCGCTTCGCCGCGCTTCAGCTGCGCCGCCAGCTCGGCGAGCTCGCAGGACGCAACGTCGAGGACGGCGCCGTCGTCGTCCTCGACAACGCCAGCGGCGAGGTGCTCGCCTGGGTCGGCTCGAGCGGCGATCTCTCGGGCGCGGCCGAGGTCGACGGCGTCCTCGCGCGGCGCCAGCCCGGTTCGACGCTGAAGCCGTTCGTCTACGCGCTGGCGTTCGAGAAGGGGCTGGTCACGCCGGCGACGCTGATCGACGACTCGCCGGCGCAGATCGCGACCGGCGCCGGCCTCTACCTGCCGCAGAACTACGACCACGCCTGGAAGGGGTTCGTCAGCGCGCGAACCGCGCTCGGCGCGAGCCTCAACGTGCCGGCGGTCCGCGTCGGCGCGATGCTCGGCACCGACGCGCTGCTCGCGCGTTTGAGGGCGCTCGGCCTGGCGCTGCCGGAAAGCGCCGGCTGGTACGGCGCCTCGCTCGCCCTCGGCAGCGCCGACGTCTCGCTGCTCGGCCTGACCAACGCCTACCGAGCGCTCGCCAACGGCGGCCGCTACGCGCCGGTCGCGCTGGCCGTCGGCGCGGGCAAGGCGCCCGTCCGCGTCGCCGACCCGGCGGCGACCTTCCTCGTCGTCGACATCCTGGCCGACAACAACGCCCGCGTCCGCACCTTCGGCTGGGGGAGCGCGCTCGCGACCCGCGGCTTCGCCGCGGTCAAGACCGGCACCAGCAAGGACATGCGCGACAACTGGTGCGTCGGCTTCACCGACCGCTACACGATCGGCGTCTGGGTCGGCAATGCCAGCGGCGCGGCGATGCACGACGTCAGCGGCGTCAGCGGCGCGGCGCCGGTCTGGCAGGCGATCGCCGCCTACCTGCACGCGGGCGCGCCGTCGCAGGCGCCGGCGCTGCCGGCCGGGGTGGTGGCCGAGCGCATCGCCTTCGACTCGAAGCGGGAGCCGGCGCGCGACGAATACTTCCTCGCCGGCAGCGAGCGGGCCGTGCAGCGCGCCACCGGCGAAGTCGGCGGCGCCGACCGCTATGGCATCACCAGCCCGCGCGACGGCAGCATCTTCGCGATCGATCCCGACATTCCGCCGGCGGCGCAGCGCATCACCTTCGAAGGCGAGCGCGGCGCCTGGCGCCTCGACGGCCGAGCGCTCGGCGTCGGCGAGCGGCTGCGCTGGGCGCCTTGGCCGGGGCGGCATCGGCTCGAGCTCGTCGCCGCATCGGGGCAGACGCTGCAGAGCATCGCCTTCGAGGTGCGCGGCGCAGGCGTCAAGGGGCGCGGCGGCCCGGCGCCGCGCTAGGGCGGCGCGCTCAGCGGCGCGCGAACAGCCGCTCGGTCGCGGCGTCGATGACCAGGCCGCACAGGCTGTAGAGGAGCGATCCGATCAGCGCGGCGACGAAGCCGCTGACGTGGAAACCCGCCAGCAGCGACGCCGCGAAATAGAACAT
>JADGRJ010000162.1 GCA_017881025.1 Rhizobacter sp.
TGACCATGTAGGGCTTGCCGATGAACATGAACGCCTCGGCGAAGCTGTTCCCGGGGCCGGGGTTCTTCATCCGCAGCCACGAGTCGACGCCCTACGCCTGGGCCGACTCGATGCTGAGCCCGACCGCGAAGGACACGTTGACCATCCTCGACAAGCGCACGCTCGAAGTGGTCGCGCAGGTCCGCGAGCCCGGCCGCACCCTCGCCCACGTCGAGTTCACGAAGGACGGCCGCTACGCGCTCGCGAGCCTCTGGGAGGACGACGGCGCCCTGATCGTCTACGACGCGGCGACGCTGAAGGAAGTCAAGCGCCTGCCGATGAAGAAGCCCGTCGGCAAGTACAACGTGTGGAACAAGATCAGCAGGTCGGAAGGGACGTCGCACTGAAGTCGTGCTGCGACCTCGAGCTGTCCGGGCCGGCAGCGTGCGCGGCGCGGGCGAAGGTGGCTCAGGCCGGCTGGTAGGCGGCGAGCCGCTTGGCGTCTGGGATGCGGATCTCGCGCTTGTCGATCTCGATCAGCCCGCTCGCCTCGAGCTCGTGCAGGACGCGCGAAAAGTACTCCGGCGTGAGCGACAGGCGCGACGCGATGGTGCCCTTGCTGACCGGCAGCGACACGGTGATCGAGTTGGAGTCGGTCTCGCCCTGGTCACGCAACAGATAGCCGATCACGCGCTGCAGGCCGCTGTGCAGGGCGTATCCCTGAACGTCGTGAACGAGGCCGTGCAGGCGCCGCGAGATGCCGGCGAGCATGCGCAGGGCAAAGCGGGGGTCGAGGGCGATCTCCTCGAGCACGGCCTTCTTGCCGACCGAGAGCAGCAAGGTGTCGGTCAGCGCCTGGGCGTTGACCATGTAGGGCTTGCCGATGAACATGAACGCCTCGGCGAAGCTGTTCCCGGGGCCGATCAGTTCGATCACCTTTTCCTGGCCCGACGGCGAAATCGCGAACAGTTTCACCTGGCCGACGACCGTGACGTGGAATTCCTCGCACGGCTGGCCGACATGGAAGACGGTGTCGCCGCGGCCGAGGCGGCGCAGCTGGCTGCCGTCGGCCAGGCGCTGCAGCTCGGCCGGCTGCATGTCGTTGAACAACGGCAGGACCGCCAGGTAGCGCGGCAGGTCGAAGGTTCTTTCGTCCAACGGATCCTCCTCTAAGCCTTTACACCAGGAGTACGAGCGTGGCGAGAAGGCAGGCCGCGAGCAGATTGTGCAGCAGCGCAAGGCCGAGCGGCAGCGACCCCTGAGCCATCGCCAGCCCGGCGATCAGCTGTGCGGCAAGCAAGGCGATCAGCGCCGCTGCGATGCGTGGGCGGCCTCCCCGGCGGGCGCGGATTGCCAGGAACAAGAGGACGGGCACGAGCAGCAGCGCCGTGACGCGATGGATCGACTGGGAGAGCGCGCCAGCCGCGTTGAACGGCGGTCCTGCGCTCAAGAGCGGCTCGCGCCATGGGTCGAGCGTCGACCAGGGGACGGCGCGTGCCGCCGCGGCGCAATCGGACCAGCCGACGCAGCTCAGGCTGGCGTGCGAGGCGCTGACCAGACCACCGACGGCGACCTGCGCGAGCAGCAGCAGCACGGCGGCGACGGCCGCGACACGCTGGCGCAGTGGAGGCGGTGCTTCGGCGCGGATCGCCAGCCGGAGCGAAAGGGCGAGCATCGCGAAGCCGCCGATCAGGTTCGCGATCGATATCGCCGGCACGCGCGCGCCGCTGCTCCAGCGTCCGAGCACGGCCAGGAACAATGCCAGGGCGAGCAGTGCGATGGCGACCCCACCCTGGGCGCGCAGGCGCGGGCGCTCGCTGAAGCACACCATGATCAGCACGACGACGATCAGCAATGCGAGGACGGCCATCACGCGGTGGGCGAGCCGCGCCACCACCGTGGCCGTGACCTCGTCGCTTCTGGCGCCTCCCGCCGCCGCCTCGACCCCTCGCTCGCCATAGCACTGCGGCCAGTCTGGGCAACCGAGACCGGCGTTCGACAGGCGGATGAAGGCGCTCAAGGTCGTCACCGCGAGCACCGTCACGGCGCAGAGCCAGGCCAGGCGGCGCAAGAAGGAAAGGCGGCGATCGGCTCGACTCATGGCGTGCGCGCCACATCGATCAGGGCCGTGGCGAGGTCCATCGTAGCGCCCGCGCCTGCGCCGTCGGGCCACGAGCGCCACAACAGGCCGCTTTCTTGAACTGGTTCAAGTGAGGTTCGACGGGGCCTCAGCAGAATAGGGAGCACCGATTGCAAGCGTTGTGACGGGCCGCGAGGCCCGAATCCGGAGGACTCATGAACGACACCGAATCGAGCCGCGAGCGCGTGCCGCTGATGCAGCAGCTGCTCGACAACCCCTTCCTGCTCCTCTTCATCGGCGTGATGGTGCCGATGGTGGTCTACACACTGTGGGGCGTCATCGACATCCTCACCGTGCCGCTGGCCAAGTAGCCCGTTGCCGACGGCGCACCGACTTTCCCGAGGACCTGACGATGAGCGCAATTCTTCCTCCCGCCGAGCGGCTGTGGTGGAAACACCCGCTGGACCGTGTCGAAGGCACGTGGATCGTCATCGCGCTGGTCTGGTGCCTGATGATGTTCGTGATGATGGTCGGCTGGCACGTCTACGGACGCCAGAACCTGTCGCCCGAAACCTATCGCACCAACCCCGAGCAGTTCTCGGCCAAGGCCCAGGCCATGGTCGACAAGTACACGGTGCGAACCGAGACGGCCGACAAGATCCCGGTCGTGCATCCGCCCGCGGGCAGCGACGTCTACCTGGTCGCGCGGCTCTGGGCCTGGTGGCCGATCATCGAGCTCGAGAAGGACAAGACGTACCGCTTGCATCTGACGTCGATGGACTACAACCACGGCTTCTCGCTGCAGCCGACCAACATCAACATCCAGGTCGTTCCCGGCTTCGAGCACGTGGTGAAGGTCACGCCCAACCAGTCGGGCCAGTTCTCCGTCGTCTGCAACGAGTACTGCGGCATCAACCATCACACGATGGTCGGCCGCATATACGTGAAGTGAAGAAGGCGCCACCATGAGCACCGCTACCTATCGGGCCCCCGGGGCCGCGCCCGCCGGACCCATCGGACCCACCGGCGTCACCTACCGCACCTGCCCGCGCTCCGGCCTGCAGTTCGAGGGCCAGGCCGAGAAGCTGATGGTCGCCAACGCCGTCACGGCGGTCGTGTTCCTGCTGATCGGCGGCATCCTCGCCATCGGCGTCGTGCTCACGCGCTGGCCCGCGGTGCACTGGCTGGCCGCCGACACCTTCTATCAGGTGCTCACCGCGCATGGCCTCGACATGCTGATCTTCTGGATCATCTTCTTCGAGGTCGCGGTGCTGTACTTCTGCTCGTCGACCCTGCTGCGCTGTCGCATCGCGACGCCGAAGATCGCCTGGCTCGCCTTCGGCCTGATGCTGATCGGCGCGCTGACCAACAACTACGCGGTGTTCGACGGCGGCTCCAGCGTGATGATGACGAGCTACGTGCCGATGATGGCGGCGCCGAGCTTCTATCTCGGCCTGATCCTGTTCGCCGTCGGCGCATTGATCGCGTGCTTCGTCTTCTTCGGCACGCTGGTCATCGCCAAGCGCGACAAGACCTACCAGGGCTCGGTGCCGCTGGTCACGTTCGGCGCGATCACCGCGGCGATCATCGCGGTGTTCACCATCACCTCGGGCGCGATCATCCTGATCCCGACGTTTCTGATGTCGATCGGCGTCGTCAAGTCGGTCGATCCGCTCGTCTACCGCACGATCTGGTGGGCTTTCGGGCACTCGTCGCAGCAGATCAACGTCGCGGCACACATCTCGATCTGGTATGCCGTCGCGGCGATCGCGTTCGGCGCCAAGCCGATGTCCGAGCGGGTGAGCCGCGGCGCGTTCCTGCTCTACATCCTGTTCCTGCAGCTCGCCAGCGCGCACCACCTGCTGGCCGACCCGGGCGTGAGCACGGCGTGGAAGGTCGTCAACACGAGCTACTTCATGTACTTCGCCGTGCTGGCCTCGATGATCCACGGCCTGACGATCCCCGGCGCGATCGAAGTCGCCCAGCGGCAGAAGGGCTATACCAAGGGCTTGTTCGAGTGGCTGCGCAAGGCGCCATGGGGCAACCCGGTGTTCTCCGGGATGTTCATCTCGCTGATCGGCTTCGGCTTCCTCGGTGGCATCTCGGGCGTGATGATGGGCACCGAGCAGCTCAACATGATCATCCACAACACGATCTACGTGCCGGGCCACTTCCACGCGACGGTGGTCGTCGGCACGACCTTGTCGTTCATGGCACTGACTTATTTCCTGATCCCGGTCCTGTTCAAGCGCGAGATGATCGCTCCGGGCCTCGCCAAGCTGCAGCCGTACCTGTTCGGCCTGTCGATGTACTTCTTCTGCCTCGTGATGATGGGCGCGGGCACCCTCGGCGTCTCGCGTCGACACTGGGACATGGCGTTCAGCGGCGCCGCACTGGCCTACGAATGGCCGGGTGCCGCGTATCTGATGATGGGGCTCGTCGGCATCGCCGGGGTGGCGGCCATCGTCGGCGGCGCGATCTACATCTATGTCACCGTGGGCTCGCTGCTCTGGGGCAAGCGGCTCGACCGCGGCAGCGTCAGCCCGACGTTCACGCCGATCCCGCCGACCCCCGCCGGCGCGGCTGTGCAGACGTACGGATCGGCAGGCTTCGCGGCGCCCGGGACCTTCGTCCTCGCAATGGTCTTCCTGACCGCGTTCGTGCTGTACTACTTCATCAACTGGAAGTATCTGTCCCAGGTCTGGGGCCTGAGCTGATCGGAGGCACGACGATGTCATCGTTGCCGATCCCCGCGACGAGTCGCGCCGGCCTTCGCTTTCGCGAGGTCGTCGGGCTGTTCAAACTGCGCATCGGCGTGTTCATCATGCTGACGGCGCTCGTCGGCTACCTGGTCACGCCGGGCCCCGGGCTGGGTGCGGCCCAGGTGCTCGTGCTGGCGCTCTCGGTGCTGCTCGCGTCGGCCAGCGCGGGCGCCTTCAACCAGTACGCCGAGGCCGACTCCGACCGTTTGATGGCGCGCACACGGAACCGCCCTTTCGCGACCGGCGCGCTGCCGCGAACGCCGGCCTGGTTGTGGCTGATGGCCGGCATGCTCGCGCTCGCCGTCGCCGCCGCCTGGTGGACGACGAATGCCATGGCGGCGCTCTACGTGTTTCTCGGCGCCTTCTTCTACGGCGTGGTCTACACGCTGTGGCTGAAGCGGCGCAGCAGCCTGAACATCGTTGTCGGCGGCCTCGCCGGCAGCTTCGCGGCGCTCGCCGGCGCGGCAGCGGTCGATCCCGGCGTCGGCGTGCACGGCTGGCTTCTTGCGCTCGTGTTGTTCCTGTGGACGCCGCCTCATTTCTGGAGCCTCGCGATCGCCGGACAGGCCGACTACGCCGCGGCCGGCGTGCCGATGCTGCCGGTCGTCGTGGGCGCGGAGCGCGCGGCGCGAATCGTCTACTTCAGCGTGGTGGCGCTCGTGCTGGCGTCGCTGCTGCCGGTGTTCTTCGGCGCCGGATGGATCTACCTCGCCGGTGCGCTCGGCGGTGGCCTCTACTTCGCGTTCAAGGCTCGCGCGCTCGCCGCTGCGCCGGGCCGAGCCACGGCGATCGCCTCGTTCCTTGCCTCGCTGGTGCAACTCGGCGTGCTGCTGGCCGCCGCCAGCATCGATGGAGCGGCGCGCTCGGGCTGGTGAGCTCCTGACCCATCCGTCGCCCGGCCCCTGGGCCATGAACCGATGTCTGCCGCAACGATCGCCCTTTCAGACCTGCCGGACGGGCAGCGACGCGTTGTTCGCGCGAGCGGCGCATGGGCGCTCGCCATCGCCGCAAGCTGTTCGGTGCTCGCCGCGTCGGCGGCGCCTGCGGAGCAGGCCGGCTCTGACGCAGTCGCGACGACGACGGCTCTGAACGCAGACGCCGCCGTGCGCGCAAGCCAGGCGGCGGTCGGGCGACGCATCGGCGAGCACACCCTGCTCGATCGCGATGGAAGGGCGGTGCGTCTGTCCTCGTATCGCGGCAAGCCGCTGCTCGTGAGCTTCATCTACACGGGTTGCTTCCAGGTCTGCCCGACCGGCACCCGCGCGCTGCACCAGGCCGTTCGCGCGCTCGAGAAGCGTTTCGGCACGGGTCGGTACAGCGTCGTCAGCATCGGCTTCAATCAGCCGGCCGATTCGCCCGCCGCCATGAAGGCGTTCGCGGCGCAGAACGGAATCGACTTGCCGCACTGGTCGTTCCTCAGCCCGCCGGCGAGCGATGTCGAGGCGCTGACGCGCGACTTCGGCTTCAGCTTCCAGGCCACGCCGGCCGGCTTCGATCACGTGCTTCAGGTCACGCTCGTCGATGCCGAAGGACGCATCGTGCGCCAGGTCTACGGCGGCGAGGTCGCGCCCGACGCGCTCGGCGAGCCGCTCACGCTCCTGGTTGCCAGCCAGCCACTGCCGCTGCAATCGGGTCTCGCCGAGCTGATCGATCGCGTACGAATCCTCTGCACGGTCTACGACCCGAGGACCGGGACCTATCGGGTCGACTACAGCCTCGCGCTCGAGGTCGCAGGCGGGTTGACCTTCGCGATCGCCATGTTTCTGTATCTGCTGAACGAGTGGCGCCTGCGGCGGGCGGCGCGACGCCGGTCGCAGGCCTGATCGAGCATCGACGATGATGTCGCCGCACGCCGCCGCTGTCGTCTTCGGAGCCGCGGCCGCCATGCCCGTGGATGGCGCCGACAGGGATCGCTCGGACACGAATCACGCCCACACCGATCGCTCCCGCGCGCAAAGGGCCTGGCAGCGCCTGGAGGGTGCGTTCGACCGGGTCTTCGGCGCCGCGGCCAATCCGCTGCGCCATCTCGGCGCGCTCGGCTTCCTCTTCTTCTGGTGGCTCGTCGGCAGCGGCATCTACCTGTACGCGGCGCTCGACACCTCGGCCGCCGCCGCCTACGAATCGATCGCTCGGCTCTCGCGCCAGCCGTGGTACGTCGGCGGCTGGCTGCGCAGCGCGCACCGCTATGCCGCCGACGGGTTCGTCCTCGTCATGGTGCTGCACCTCGTCCGCGAATGGTCGCTCGGCCGCTTCCGGGCGTTCCGGCGCCACTCGTGGTGGACCGGCATTCCGCTCCTGCTGTTCGCGTTCGCCAGCGGCATCGGCGGCTTCTGGCTCCACTGGGACCAGCTCGGCCAGTTCTCCGCCGAGGCGACGGCCGAGTGGCTCGATGCCCTGCCGGTGTTCGCCGCGCCGCTGTCGCGCAATTTCGTCAACATCGCGGCAGTCGGCGACCGGCTGTTCTCGTTGTTCGTCTTCGTCCATGTCGGCGTGCCGCTGCTGATGCTGTTCGGCCTCTGGTTTCACGTCCAGCGCATCGCCCACGCGGAAGTGTTCCCGCCGCGACGGCTGGCGCTGGCGACGACGCTCGGTCTGCTGGCGCTGGCTCTGCTCGCTCCGGTGGCGAGCCACCTCCCCGCCGATCTGTCGCAGGCGCCGGGAACGCTGGCCTTCGACTGGTACCTGTTGTTCGTGCATCCGCTCGTCGATGCGACGTCGGCCGGCTTCGTCTGGACGCTGCTCGCCGCCGCGGTACTGACGCTGCTCGTGTTGCCGTTCCTGCCGCAAGGGAACGTGGCAACGGTGCCTCCGGCGCGAGTCGACCCCGCCAACTGCAACGGCTGCCGGCGCTGCTTCGTCGACTGTCCGTACACGGCCATCACGATGGTGCCGCATCCGCACTGGCAGACTGCCGGCCGCCCGGTCCGCCAGCTCGCGCAGGTCGACCCCGATCTCTGCGCGAGCTGCGGCATCTGCGTCGGCGCCTGCCCGTCGTCGACGCCGTTTCGCGGCGGCGCCGAGCTCGTCACCGGCATCGACATGCCGCAACGGCCGATCGACTCGCTGCGCCGCGAGCTCGACGCCGGTCTCGCCGCGCGGCGAGGCCGGCGAACCTTCGTCGTGCTCGGCTGCGCCGAAGCGCCACCTGTGGCGCCGCTCGGCGGCGGCGACGTCGTCGCGCTCGACCTGGTCTGCATCGGCCAGCTGCCGCCGTCGTTCATCGAGTACGCGCTGCGCGCCGGCGCATCGGGTGTGGTCGTGACCGGCTGCCGCGAAGGAGACTGCGCCTTCCGCCTCGGCCAGCGCTGGACCGAAGAGCGCCTGCTCGGCATCCGCGAGCCCCGCCTGCGCGCGGATGCGCCGCGCGAGGCGCTGCGCGTCGTCTGGCCGAGTCCTGGCGCGCCGATGGCGGTGGCGCGGGCACTCGATGAGCTGCGCCTGCGCTGCGACAGTGCGGCGCATCCCGCTGAGGCCGCGTGTCATGGCTGAACAGCGCACAAGCGGCAGGGCGCTCGCCTGGCTTGGCCAGGGCGTGCTGTACGCGGTCTTCGCGCTGCTCATCGGCGTGTTCTCGCAATGGCCGCCGTATCGCCACCTCGCTCCCGGCCAGGCGCTGATCAAGCTCAGCTTCAGCCATCACGGCCAGCGCGTCTCGGCCTGCAGGCAGCTCGGCGCCGAGGAGCTCGCCAAGTTGCCGCCGAACATGCGGGCGCCGATGCAGTGCCCGCGCGAGCGTGCGCCGGTCGTCGTCGAGCTCGACATCGACGGCCGGCAGGTCGTGCATCAGGTCGCGGCCCCGTCCGGCCTGTCCAAGGACGGTGCCTCGTCGGTCTACCACCGCGTCGAGGTCGCTGCGGGCGAACACCGCATCGCCGTCCGCCTCAAGGACAGCGCTGCGGGAAACGCCTTCGACTACGAGCGCGCGGCCACCGTGAGCCTCGCGCCTGCGCACATCCTCGTCATCGATTTCGACGCCGAGAAGGGCGGCATCGTCTGGCAATGAACACCTCGACATCGGTCCTTGGCGCGGGGCCCGGGGCGCCGGCCCCCGCGCCGGCGCGGCCCTCGGCGTACGAGCTCTCGGTGCCGTGCGGCGCGCAGGCCGCGCTCGCGCGCGGCTGGCTCTGGCTCGCCCTCCTGGCCCTGATCGGCTCCGGACTGTTCTCGATCCTGCTGGTGCTGTCGCGCACGCCCGGGCTGAACCGCTGGTTCGATGTCGCCGAGTTCTTCCGGGTCGCGCTCGTCGTCCACGTCGATCTCTCGGTGCTCGTCTGGTTCGTCGCCCTCGCGGG
>JADGRJ010000163.1 GCA_017881025.1 Rhizobacter sp.
TGGCGCCATCGCGGCGCCAGCTACGTCGCCGGCCGACCCGGCGACCGCTACGCCGTCCGCCTGACGAACCGGTCGCCCGGTCGCGTCCTCGTCGTCCTCTCGGTCGACGGCGTCAACGCGGTCAGCGGCGAGACCGCCGCCGTGTCGCAGACCGGCTACGTGCTCGCGCCGTACCAGTCGGCCGAGATCACCGGCTGGCGCAAGAGCTATTCCGAGGCGGCGGCGTTCTACTTCACTGCCCTGCCCGATTCGTACGCGTCGCGCACCGGCCGGCCCGACAACGTCGGCGTGATCGGCGCGGCGGTGTTCCGCGAGCGCGTCCCCGAGGCGGTCGGCGGCTGGTTCCAGCCGGCGCCGTCGGTCGCCAAGGAAAGCGCGGCGAGCGGCCGGATCGACGCGCAACGCCAGGCGCCTGCGACGGCGGCGGCCGACGCGGCCGCGCCGTCGCAGGGTGGGGCACGGCGCTCGGAGTCGGAATTCGCGGCGCGCGACGAGAAGAAGCTCGGCACCGGCCACGGCGAGCGCGAATACTCGCCGACCAGCCAGACGGCGTTCGAGCGCACGTCGTCGCAGCCGGCCGAGGTCGTCCAGGTGCGCTACGACAGCTACGCCAACCTGCTCGCGAGCGGCGTCATCCCGCGGCCGCGGCCGATGCCGCGCCAGCCGGATGCGTTCCCGTCGTTCGTTCCCGACCCGGGCTGAGCGACGCTAGCGCGGCGCCGCGACGCCGCGCAGCGCCTGCCAGACGCGCTCGGACGTCGCCGGCATCTGGATCTTCTCGGCGGCGCGGCCGAGGCCGGCGTGATCGAGCGCGTCGACGACGGCGTTCATCGCCGCCGGCGTCGCGCCGATCGTGCCGAGCTCGCCGACGCCCTTGACGCCGAGCGGGTTGAGCAGGCACGGGATCGAGGTGTCGAACTCGGTGCGGAAGGCGACGCCGATGTCGGCGCGCGGCACCGCGTAGTCCATGAAGCTGCCGGTGACGAGCTGGCCGCTCTCGCCGTCGTAGACGACCTGCTCGCAGAGCGCCTGGCCGAGGCCTTGCACAGCGCCTCCGTCGACCTGGCCGCGCGCGATCGTCGGGCTGACGACGCGGCCGATGTCGTTGACCGACGAATACGAGACGACGCGAACGTCGCCGCTCTCGGGATCGACCTCGACCTCGCAGACGTGGCACGCGTTCGGCCACGTCGGCCCGCCGGCGATCGCCGACGCCTCGAGATGGATCCGCTGCCCCGGCTGCTTGTCGGCGAGCGCGAACAGATCGATGCCGAGGTCGGTGCCGACGACGGCGAAGCGGCCGGCGCGGTATTCGATGTCTCCGGCCGACGCTTCCAGCGCCTCCCCGGCGAGCGCCTTCGCGTGCTCGATCGTTCGCTCGGATGCGACCCGGACCGCCGAGCCGCCGGTGAAGAGCGAGCGCGAGCCGGCGCTGCCGAAGCCGTTGCCGCGCGCGGTGTCGCCCTGGACGATGCGGATCCTGTCGATCGGCACGCCGAAGACGTCGACCGCGAGCTGGGCGTAGCTGGTCGCGATGCCCTGGCCCATCGCCTGCGTCGCCGAGAAGATCTCGATGATGCCGTCGGCCGTGACGTCGACGCTGACCTTCTCCTCGAGGGCGTTGCCACCGGTCCATTCGAGGAACGAGGCGATGCCGCGGCCGCGCAGCAGGCCGCGCGCCTTCGACTGGGCGCGGCGCGCCGCGAAGCCGTTCCAGTCGGCGAGCGCAAGACCTTGATCGAGGATCTTCTCGAACTCGCCGCTGTCGTAGGTCTGGCCGAGCTGATTCTTGTACGGCATCTGCGCCGGCCGGATCATGTTGCGGCGGCGCAGCTCGGCGGGATCGAGCTTCATCTCGCGCGCCGCGGCATCGAACAGCCGCTCGATGATGTAGATCGCCTCGGGCCGCCCGGCGCCGCGATACGGGCCGGTCGGCGTCGTGTTCGTCAGCACCGCCTTCATCTGCAGGTCGACGACGGCGATGTCGTAGATGCTGGTCGAGACCCACGGGCCGATCAGCAGCTGGATCGCGACGCCCGCCGGCGTCGGATACGCGCCGACGTTGGCGAGCGAGCGAACGCGCAGCGCCAGCGCCTTGCCGTCGGCGTCGAGCGCGAGCTCGACATGGCTCGTGACGTCGCGGCCGTGCGATGCCGAGAGGAACTCCTCGCTGCGATCGGCCTGCCAGTGCACCGGCCGGCAGAGCGCGCGCGCCGCATGGGCGACGACGATGTCCTCCGGGTACATGCCGGTCTTCATTCCGAAGCCGCCGCCGACGTCGCCGACGAGGACGTGGACCTGCTCCTGCGTGATCCCCGGCAGCGCGCCGGCGAGGCCCGCCGCGACCGCCGTCGGCATCTGGTTGCTGATCCGCACCGTCAGGCGCCCGCTCGCGGCATCGAACGAGGCGACGACGCTGCGCGGCTCGAGCGCCACCGGCGCGACGCGCTGGTTGACGAGGTCGAGCTCGATCCGGACGGCGGCGCGCGCGAACGCCGCTGCCGCCTTCTCGGCATCGCCGTGGCGCATCTCGGCGGCGATGTTGTCGGCGGCCTCGGGCGTCACGGCCGGCGCGCCCGGCGCGGTCGCGGCGCCGACGTCGGCGACCGCGGCGAGCTCCTCGTACTCGACGGCGACGCTGTCGATCGCGTCGCGCGCCGCTTCGCGCGTTTCGGCGACGACGGCGACGACCGCCTCGCCGACGTAGCGCGCGAACTCGTGCGCGAGCGCGCGGCGCGGCGGGGTCGCCGTCGTGCGACCGTCGGCGCGCCTGAAGTCGGGGGTCGTCGGCATCGGCTTGATGCCCGCTGCGGCCAGCTCGGCGCCGGTGTAGACGGCGAGAACGCCCGGCATCGCCCGCGCTGCGTCGGCGTCGACGGCGACGATGCGCGCATGCGCGTACGGCGAGCGCTGGAAGGCGATGATCGTCTGGCCGGACTCGGCGACGTTGTCGACGAAGCGGCCGCGGCCGGCGAGAAGCGCGCCGTCCTCGACGCGATGGACCGAGCGACCGCTGCCGAAGCGCGCGGTCGCCTCGTCGACTCGCGCGTCGGCGCCTGCGCCGCTCATCCGAGCGACGCCCACATCGCCTGGTCGCGCTCGGCGGTCCAGATGCGCGGGTCGCGGTGCTCGGTCGCTTCGTCGAAAGCGCGCGAGACGTCGAACGGCATGCAGTGCTCGTAGATGAACTGGCTGCCGTAGGTCGGCCGCAGCACGGCATCGGTGTCGGCGAAGACGCGCTTCAGGTCGTGGCCCTGCGCGACGCCCGACTTGACGCTCGCGAACAGATCGCGGATGAAGGCGCGCGTCGTCGCGATGCCGTCTCGGCACATCGCCGGGTCGGTGAGCGCCGCGCCGCGGCCCGGGACGATCGCCGTGGCGCCGAGCGCCTCGACCTTGTCGAGCGTCGCCGGCCAGTCGTTGAAGTAGGCGTCGCCCGCATAGGCCGTCGCGCCGTACTCGACCAGGTCGCCGCTGAAGAGGATCTTCTGCTGCGGCAGCCAGGCGACGGTGTCGCCCTTGGTGTGGCCGCGGCCGAGCTGCATCAGCTTCACTTCGAGCTTGCCGAGCCGGACCGTCATCTCGCCCTTGAACGTGATCGTCGGCCAGGTCAGGCCGGGAATCGTCTCGACAGCGCGAAAGAGGCGCGGGAAGCGCTCGATCTCGCTCTTCATGTCGGCAGCGCCGCGCTCGACGATGAGATCGCGCGTGTCCTCGCTGGCGATGATCTCGCTCGCGCCGTACGCGCTCGCGCCGAGCACGCGAACCGCGTGGTAGTGGCTCATGACGACGTACTTGATCGGCTTGTCGCTCACCTCGCGGATGCGCCGGATGACGTCTTCGGCCATCACCGGCGTCGCCTGGGTGTCGATCACCATCACCGCGTCGTCGCCGATGACGACGCCGGTGTTCGGGTCGCCCTCGGCGGTGTACGCGTAGGCGTTGTCGGAGAGCCTGGTGAAGGTGACCTTCTTGTCGGCGAGGTCGGCCTGGGAGGCGAATGCTTTGCTCATGGCGGTGTCCGGTGAATTTGCGCCGCCTCCAGTCAGCGTGGCGGCAGCGACGCGAGGAACGACGATACCGCGCCGTGAAATTCGTCGCCGACCTCGACGACGCTGAGATGCGAGGCGTTCGCGAAGACGCGCAGCTCGGCGCCGGCGATGCGCTCGGCGATCGCCTTCGCCATCTCGGGCGTGGCGCCGGCGTCGCGCGCGCCGGCGATGACGAGGGTCGGCAGGCGAACCGTCGCCAGGCGGTCGAGCCAGTCGACGCTGGCGACCGCGTGGCAGCAGGCGACGTAGGCGGCGGGATCGGTGCGAAGCAGGCGCGCGCGCAGCTCGGCGGCGACGTCGGGATGCGCCGCCCGGTAGTCGGCGTGGAGGTAGCGCTCGACGACGGCGTCGGCGACCGCCGCCATGCCGCCCTGCTCGACCGCGGCGATTCGCGCCGCCCAGGTCGGCCGCGCCGCCTCCGGGTAGCGTGCCACCGTGTTGGCGAGGACGGCGCCGCGCAGCAGCTCCGGGTGGCGAACGGCGAGCCCCTGGCCGACCATGCCGCCCATCGACAGGCCGATCCACGCGACCGGCCCCCGGCCCCATTCGCGGATCAGGCGCGCCGCGTCGTCGACGAGGTCGTCCATCGCGTAGGGACCGGCGGGCCGCGCCGATTCGCCATGACCGCGCTGGTCGTAGCGCAGCACGGTGGACGTCGTCGCCAGGCGCGCCGCGAGCTCGTCCCACATGTGCAGGTCGAGGCCGAGGGCGTGGCTCAGCACGACCGCCGGGCCCTCGCCCTGTACCGTGACGCGCAGCTGCGGCGCGCTGAAGGTGTGGTGCGTCGCGACGCGCGAATCGGCGGCGAGCGATCGCGGCGCCGGCGCGCGGCCTTCGGCGCGCAGGATCTCGCCGGCGATCTTGAACGCCGTGTTCGCCGCCGGAACGCCGCAGTAGATCGCGCCCTGCAGAAGCGTCTCCTTGATCCTGGCGATCGGCACGCCGCCGCGGATCGCGGCGCGGCAGTGCAGCTCGAACTCCTCCCAGCGCGCCATCCCCATCGTCATGCCGAGGACGAGCAGGCGCCGCGTCTCGTGATCGAGCCCGGGACGGCCCCAGATCTCGTTCCAGGCGTACCGCGTGATCAGGCTCTGGAAGTCGGCGTTGAACTCGCTCGCGCCGGCGAGCGAGCGATCGACCCACTCGTCGCCGAGGACGGCGCGCCGGTTGGCGACGCCGCGCTCGAAGTCGTCGCTGCGGTCGGGTGGGTTTCGGTCGGCGGTCATCAGGCGGTTCCGGTTCGTGGAGGCGAAGGCTCGAGGCGGTCGAGCTGGGCGGCGGCGATCGCGCCGGCCCGGCGCGCCGCCGCGTCGACGTCGAACGCCGCATCGAGGGCGTCCGCATCGACACCGCGCGCGGCCGGTTCGGCGCGCAGCAACGCGCGCAGGTCGCCGCCTTCGCTCGCGGCGCGTGCCGACAGCGTCGTCAGCAATTCATGCGCTTTCGCCTTGCCGAGCGCAGGAACGAGCAGCGTCGCCGCCGCTTCCGCGAACACCGTGCCGCGCTGGCGCTCGATGTTGTCGCGCATGCGGCCGGGGTTGACGTCGAGCCCCTCGCAAGCGTCGGCGAGGGCGACGAGGGCGCCGTGGGTCTCGAGAAACAAGGACGGCCACTCGGCGAGCTCGGCCTGCCATTCGCCGAGACCGCGCTCGTGCGGCTGGCCCATCGCGGCGAGCAGCGCCGCGGCGTGATGCGGCGCGCGCACGGCGGCAGCGATCGCCGTCATTGCCGCGACCGGATTCTTCTTCTGCGGCATCGCCGACGAGCCGCCGCGGCCGGCGCCCGTCGGCTCGGCGACCTCGCCGACCTCGGCCTGGGCGAGGAGCGCGAGATCGCGGCCGATCTTGCCGAGCGAGCCGCACAGCACGGCGACCTCGCAGCCGAGCGCGACCCAGTCGTCGCGCTGGACGTGCCAGGCGCCGTCGCCGGGCGCGACGCCGAGCTGCGCGGCGAGGCGACGCGCCACGGCGGGGCCCTTGTCGCCGAGCGACGCGAGCGTGCCGACCGCACCGCCGAACTGGAGCCGGAGCGCCGTCGCCTGTGCCCGCGCCAGGCGATCGCGGGCGCGCACCAGCGGCGCCAGCCAGGCGACGATCTTGAAGCCGAAGCTGATCACCTGCGCCGGCTGGAGCAGCGTGCGCGCGAGCATCGGCGTCGCGAGGTGGGCGCGCGTGAGCACGCGCAACGAGGCGGCGAGGCGCGCCAGGTCGGTGTCGATCAGCCCGAGCGCCCGCTTCGTCGCGAGCACCATTGCGGTGTCGATGACGTCCTGGCTCGTGCCGCCGTGGTGGACGAACGCCGCGGCCGCAGCGTCGCGCCCGGCGACGGCCGCGGTCAGCCGATTGACGAGCGGGATCGCCAGGCTGCCGGCGCGACGCGCCTCGTCGACCAATGAATCGATGTCGCCGATCCCGGCGTGGCTCGCCGCGACGATCGGCGCGACCGCGCTCGCCGGGATCACGCCTTCGGCCGCCTCGGCTTCGGCGAGCGCCGCCTCGAAGGCGAGCATCGAGGCGACCAGCGATCGATCGGCGAAGACCTCGGCCATCGCCGCGCTCGCCAGCGCTCGCGCGAAGAGCGAGGCGGTCATCGCCGCGCGTCCGTCATCACAGCCCCGCGCCTTCGTGCGAGACGGCCTCGGGGGCGAGGGCGGTGGCGAGCACCTTGTCGACGCGCTTGCCGTCGAGGTCGACGACCTCGAAGCGCCAGCCTTCCCACTCGACCGAGTCGGCCTCCTCGGGCAGGCGGCCGAGGAGCAGCATGATCATCCCGGCGAGCGTGTTGTAGCGGCCGCGATCTTCCTCCGGCAGCTCCTTCAGGCCGAGGCGGTCCTTCAGCTCGGGCGTCGGAATCAGGCCGTCGAACAGCCAGCTGCCGTCGGCGCGCTGCACCGCCCACGAGTCGGCCTCGACCTCGGTGCTGAACTCGCCGGTGATCGCCTCGAGGACGTCGCGCACGGTGATCATCCCCTGCACCTCGCCGTACTCGTCGACGACGAAGACGATCTGCGCGCTCGACCCGCGAAAGTGCTCGAGCAGCTCCATCCCGGAAAGCGTCTCCGGGACGAACACCGGCGACTGCAGGTCCTGGTCGACGGCGAAGGCCTCGCCCTTGATCGCGCGCCGCAGGAGCTTCTGCGCGGTGATGACGCCGAGGATGTCGTCGAGGCCGCCGCGGCAGACCGGATAGCGCGAATGCTCGGCGTCGCCGATGACGCGCAGGACGTCATCGGCGCTGCTGGTCGACTCGAGCCAGACGATCTCGGCGCGCGGGATCATCATCGAGCCGACCTGGCGGTCATCGAGGCGAAAGACGTTGCGCACCATCTGGTGCTCCTGCGCCTCGATCACGCCGGCGTCGAGCCCTTCCTCGAGGCTGGCGGCGATCTCCTCCTCGGTGACGCTGCGGTCGGGGCCGCCGCGGATGCCGAAGAGGCGCAGCGTCATCTCGGTGCACCACGAGAGCAGCCTGACGAACGGCCGCGCGATCAGCGAGAGCCATTCCATCGGCCGGGCGACGAAGCGCGCGACCGTCTCCGGGTGCTGCAGGCCGATGCGCTTGGGCACCAGCTCGCCGAAGATGATGCTGAGGAAGGTGATCGTGACGACCACCATCGCCGTCGCCGAGATCTCGGCGGCGCGGTCGCCGATGCTGAAGGTCGCGTGCAGCCAGTGGGCGAACGGCGCCGAGAAGGCAGCGTCGCCGACGATGCCGTTCAGGATGCTGATCGAGGTGATGCCGATCTGCACCACCGAGAGGAACTTGGTCGGGTTGTCGTGCAGCGCCATCGCATGGCGCGCGCCCGAATCGCCCGCCTCGACCATCACCTGCAACCGCGCCTTGCGGCTCGCGGTGAGCGCCATTTCCGACATGGCGAACAGCGAATTCAGGAAGATCAGGAAGAGCAGAAGGGCAACGTCCATGCGCGGGCGCGGCGGAGGCGGGAAGCCAGCGTAGCAGAATCGATTCATGCATTACCTCGTCGGCGACATCCAGGGCTGCGCCTCTGCGCTCGACAGGCTGCTCGACGAGATCGGCTTTTCTCCGTCGCGCGACCACGTCTACGTCCTCGGCGACCTGGTCAACCGCGGCCCGGCGTCGCTCGCGACGCTGCGCCGCCTGCGCGGCCTGGGCACGGCGGCGACCTGCGTGCTCGGCAACCACGACTGGCACCTGCTCGCCGTCGCCGCCGGCGTGCGCCCGCGCCACCGCAGCGACACGCTCGACGACATCCTCGACGCCCCCGATCGCGAGGAATGGCTCGCCTGGGTGCGCGCGCGCCGCATGGCCGTGTTCGAGCAGGGCTGGCTCATGCTTCATGCCGGCGTCGTTCCGCAGTGGGACCTCGCCGCGACGCTCGAGCTCGCTGGCGAGCTCGAGCGGAACCTGCGCGAGCGGCCACCGCGCGAATTCCTGGCGGCGATGTTCGGCAACGAGCCGACGCGATGGAGCGACTCGCTCGCCGGCGACGCGCGCCTGCGCTTCACTCTCAACACCCTCACCCGCATCCGCTTCGTCGCCGAGGACGGCACCCTCGAGTTCGCGACCAAGGACGGCGCCGACGCCGCCCCGCCCGGCTATCGGCCGTGGTTCGACATCCCCGGCCGGCACACGGCCGGCGTGCCGATCGCCTTCGGCCACTGGTCGTCGCTCGGCCTGGTCGAGCGCAGCGACCTGCTCTGCCTCGACACGGGCTGCGTCTGGGGCGGCAAGCTCACCGCCGTTCGCATCGGCTCGGCGCAGCACGAGACATTCCAGGTCCCCTGCATCGGGACGCGCCGCGACGGCTGAAGGGGTCGCCCGGCGGCAAAGAGCCGAAGAGTTCGTGCGAAGATCTCGGCCCTCGCACGCGGCGTCGGCGCCGCCGCTCAGGGAGACGTGGCCGAGCGGTCTAAGGCAGCAGTCTTGAAAACTGCCGAGGGGGCAACTCCTCCGTGAGTTCGAATCTCACCGTCTCCGCCACCCGGGTGACACGGCGCCGGGTGACATGCGGATGGCGCATTTCGTCACCCCGGCACCGGTACGTTCCTTGCCTTTGGTGCGTCGATGAGC
>JADGRJ010000413.1 GCA_017881025.1 Rhizobacter sp.
ATCGCTCTCTCCGGCGACTTTCTCGGCCTGGCCTGCGTCGTGCTGCTGCTCGGGCTGAGGCATGGCTTCGATGCCGATCATCTCGCAGCCATCGACGGCCTCGCCTGCTACAACGCCGCGGCCCGCCCGCGCCTTGCGCGCCTTTGCGGCGCCTTCTTCTCGCTCGGACACGGCGTCGTGGTCGTCATCGTGGCGCTGGGCGTGTCGCTTCTCGCGCACGCCTGGCAGGCGCCACGGTGGCTGGATCCGCTCGGCTCATGGGTCTCGATCGGCGTCTTGACGCTGCTCGCGCTGATCAACATCGGGGCGGTGATGAAGACGACCGGCGACGAGGCGGTGCACCTCATCGGCTGGCGCAGCGGTGCGTTCGCGCGCGTCCTGCGCACCGGCAACCCGCTCGCGGTGATGGGCGTGGGCACGCTGTTCGCGCTGTCGTTCGACACCGTCAGCCAGGCCGCCCTCTTCGCCATGACGGCCAGCGTGTTCGGCGGCTGGCGGCCGGCGCTGATGCTGGCCCTGCTTTTCACCGCCGGCATGCTCGTCACCGACGGCATCAATGGCTGGCTGATCTGGCGTCTGATCCACCGCAGCGAGCGAACCGCTCAGGTGGCTTCTCGGACTGTCGCGCTGGCGGTCTCCGGCGTGGGCCTTCTGACGGCCGGGCTGACGGTGACGACGAGGTTCGTCCCCGCGGCCGACCTCTGGACCGAGGGGAAAGGCCTCTGGTTCGGCGGCGCGGTCATCGGCGTGGTCTTCATCAGCTTCGTCGTCGGGCAGCGCCTGGGTCGCGCAGCGCCGACCGCGAGTGCGGCCCCTGCTGAACTGCCTGAGGGTGCGCGGAGTTGAACCCCTCGCACCCGGGACTCTTGTTTGCGCGCTCGTTCCCGAATCGCCGACGCCCGACTTCTACTTTTCCTGACACGTTCTAGCGCGCAGACCCGACAGCGGTCGATGGCGAGCTTGCCGATACTTCATTGGTGGTCTGTGCCGCCAAGTCTCCCCGGGAGCCTGCTCATGAACGGTCCTTCTCACGAAATAACGTACCAGGCGCTGTTCAGGGGTCCTTCGCTGTGCTTCCCCTGTGACGAGCGAGGCGAAGTGGAGCTCGATTCGCTCAGCGACAGCGCTCGGGAGAACTACTTGTACGCGCGTGCCGTCGTAGGCGTCGAGTACGCGTATCCCTCGGTAAGCCAAAGACGCTTCTAGGTGTACCGACGGCGTCAGTGGCGCCGCGGATACATCGGGTTGGGTGCGACGTAGACGGTGACCTTGCGATCCAGCACCGAGGGCGGGGCGACCCGGGCCAGGTCGAAGCTGCTGCGCTGGCCACTGAAATTCCAGAGGAAGCTCTTGTTGCCGACTTCGAAGCGGATGATCTCGCCGCCGGTGACATTCACATAGCTCGTGTCCGGCTTGATGACGATCGTGCGCGTGACTGTCGAGGGCGACCCCGGCCCGCCGAGCAGATCGAGGGCGGGGTCGCGACGAGGCGGCGCGGCTTCGGGCGATGGCGATTCCGCCGAGGGCGCGGCCGCCAAGACCGCAGGCGGGGGCGCGGCGGCCGCGGGGAGTTCCACCGGCGTGCTCCGGGTCGGAACCGAAGCGTTCGTCGTTGACTCCGTCACCGGTGCGCGCGCGAGTGCCGGTGTTGCAGCCTTGGCGGCCACCGGTCGGTCGACGGGCCGAGCCGACGCGGGCGGCGGCGCGACAGGGTTGGCGACGGCGCGCTTCGGAACGCTCGCCTCGACGTGAACCGGCGCCGGACCCGCCAACAGCGGCGCAGGGGCGGGCGCAAGCAGCGGCGCAGGCGCCGACGACGCCGGAAGCGACGCAACAGGCTGTGCCGGCGCCGACGCCGCGCCCGTCCGGGCTGCCGTCGAGCCGGTGTCCTTCGTCTCTTCGGCCGACGGCGTCAGGCGATCCCAGGCCATATACCCGACGCCGCCGAGCGCGAGCGTCGCCAGCGGCACGATCACCCAAGCCTGGCGTCCACCTGCCCTCGCAGCGGCGTGCGAAAGAGGCGGCGCGGCCGCCGCCGTCGGCTCGGACGGATCGACGTAGCGTCGCAACGCCGCGATCAACAGCTCGACGTCGGATTCCCACCGCGCATGCGTCAGCTCGACGCTGTTGCGAAAGGCCAGATCCTTCAGGTCGTCCGGCAACTGCTCGGCGCGCGGCATCTCGGCCTGCTGCACCAGCACCGGAATGACGGGGATGTCACGCTTCAGCGCGCTCGCCGTCTCCAGCCGCACGAAGTCAAAGGGGTCCTCGAGGCGTCGCTTGCCTTGCGCATCGGCGACCGTCAGCCAGGCCTTGCCGATCACCGCGAGCAGCACGCCGCAGGAGGCGACCTGCTGCTCGATCACGCGGCGAAAGTCACGGCCCGGCTCGATGCCGGCGACGTCCATGAACACGGAGTCCTTGCCGAAGCGATCGGACAGATCCTGGAACAGGCGACCGGCGTAGCCCTCCGTGTCGTCCCGTCGATAGCTGATGAAAATCGCGCGCATCGAAACGTTCCTGTACGACCCCGGCCTGGCCAAGAACCTGCTGTTCTGCCGCGTGGAGACGGAATCCGGCGTGCATGGCTGGGGCGAGGCCTACCGTAAGAATAGCAAGCTTCACGAGCCCGATTAGATTCTTAGAC
>JADGRJ010000164.1 GCA_017881025.1 Rhizobacter sp.
CACCGCGTTGTTGACCGCGTAGACCGCGCCGTCGGCGCCGATCGCCGTCGGCGTGTACGACTCGCCGATGCCGCTCGTCAGCTGGATGCGCTGCGTCAACCGGTTGACCGAGAGGTCCCAGCGGTACAGATAGCCGTCCTCGCTGTTGACCAGGATCGACTTCGTCAGCGGGTCGACGGCGGCGGTGTTGATGCACCACTCCTTGACCGCGACGACGCTGCCCGCCTCGAAGGTCGCGCCGAGGATCGTGAGGACCTCCTTCATGATCGTCCGCCCGGAGATCGGGTCGACCCGGGTCGCGTGCGGATCGATCACTGCCAGCCGGTTCGCGCCGGTGCCGGTGCCGACACCGGCGTAGTCGTTGTACTTGGTCATCAGCAGGTAGGTCGACGTACCCGTGTACGACGGCACCATCGACGCCGGAACGATCGACGCCGTGTTGTCCCAGCCGAAGCCGCCGGGAACCGATGGCGTCGCCAGCGTCGCGTCGAAGTGGAGGAGCCAGCCGCGCGCGTTGTGCGTGCCAAAGGTCGACTCGAGAACGCCGAAGAAGACGTCGCCGTCGGGGCCGACGGCCGGCGACGCGGTCGCGTCGTCGCTGACGCGCGCCGGTGTCCCGAACGCGGGATCGACGAGCAGCGCGCGGCCCTTCATCGCAAGTGTGGTGCTGTCGAGGGCGAGCAGGTAGCCGGCCTGCACCTGGCCGGCGACGGGCGCGGTGTTGACCGCGACGTAGAGCGTCTTCGCGTCGGCCGAGAGCGCCGGCGCGCTGTTCATCGCCACCTTGTCGATCGCCGCATCGCCGGCGGCCGTCGCGGCGGGCGTCCAGCTGCCGTTGCCGTTGGCGTCGACCCGCGCGATGCCGCTGACGAGCCCGGCGGCGTTCGCCGCCGTGACCATGAAGCCGAAGAAGACCGTGCCCTGCGCGTCGATGGTCAGCGGCGTGTTGATGTAGACGCCGGCATCGAAGGCCGCCGGCGACGCGTTGTAGGTGGCCGCGCCGTAGAAGACCACCGTGCGCAACGCGCCGCCGCTGGCATCTGCGTCGTCCTTGACGAGCAGCTTGCCGCCTGCGCCGGGCGCATAGAGGCGATTGCCGGTCGTCAGCGCGAGGTTGTAGCTCGGCACCCAGTTGTGTGGCGGCAGCCGGTAGTCGGTGCCGGCGGACCAGATGACGCCGCCGTTGCCGCCCGATCGCGCTTCGACGCGAAAGCCGCCCGCCACGCCGGTCTTGACCGGAAGGACGACGGTGTTGTGCGAGGTGACGACCGGCGAGCCGTAGTGGACCAGCAGCGCGCCGCTGGCGGTGTAGGTCGGCGCCAGGTCGAGCGGCGTCGACCAGGAGATCCGGTTCAGGTCCTGCGTCGCGATCGCGCCGATCGCCGAGTGTTGCGCGTCACGCCCGAAGCTCCACCATGCCGGTCCGTCGACCCCCGGCGCGGGCACCACCGGGACCGTGCCCGCGCTGCCCCCGCCGCCGCCGCAACCGGCCAGCGCCGCGAGGCCGATCAGCAAGACCAGGGAGAGCCGCAGGCGGGCACGCTGATGCGGAAGCGAAGGTGCGAAACGGGAAGACATGAGGCACCGTGAGCGAGTGGCAGTCCCGTCGATGCTGCCACAACGCCTGCGCCGATGCGGCCGCGGTAGCGCCGCAGGCGCCTCGCGGTGCCGTCGCCCGCCACGCCCTTGCGAGCGATGGCGAGCGGCGCGAGCGGCCTGCAAGATGCGCCCGCTTTCTTCACTCGCACCGCACTGGAGGACAGGGGTGCGCTTCGTGCAAGCGCGGTCGAGATCGCGCTGTTCGATCACCAAGGAGCCGTTCATGATCCATCGCATCCTTCCCCTCATTCGCGCGAGCGCGTTGCGTCGCCACGCGGTCGCTCTGGCCGCGTCGATCGTGCTGACGACGAACGCCAGCGCGCAGTCCTCGATCTCCGACGCGAGCGCGCTCTCGGCGCTGCCGATCGCGGTGTCGGTCGCGGCCCCGGTCGCGATCCTGTCGGCGGGAGTTGCGCTCAGCGTCGTCACGGTCGAGGCGACCAGCAACGGCGCCGTCTGGGTGCTCGAGCGAACCTCCGACGGCGCGCGAGCGAGTGTTCGCCTGGTCGGCCGCGGCGTCGCCGGCGCGTCGATCGCCGCGGGCACGGTCGTCCTCGCGACGGCGCTCAGCACCGGCTGGGTCCTCTCGGCGGCGGGCGAAGCGATCGCCTTCATCCCCAACGAGATCGGCCGGGCCCTTCTCTACAACGAGAGGATCACGCGATGATCGCGCGCGCGATCCGAGGCCTCGCCACCGTCGCCGCGATCGCGGCCGCGACCACCGCCGCCGCGGGACGAAGCTGCGAGCAGCGCCCGCCGACCGCGCTGGCGGTCACACGGGCGATGCAGCTCGCCGAGCACACGGCGACGCGCCTCGAGCAGAGCGGCGCCAGCGTCGTCGTCCTCGCCCGCGCCGGCCAGAACCTGAGCGAGTACGGCCTGCGCTACTCGCACCTCGGCTTCGCCTACCGCGAGGGCGAAGGCAGCGCGGCGGTCTGGCGCGTCGTCCACAAGCTCAACCAGTGCGGCTCGGCGCGCGCTTCGCTCTACCGTCAAGGGCTCGGCGAGTTCTTCCTCGACGACCTCTGGGAGTACGAGGCGGCGATCGTCGTCCTCGCGCCGCCCGCGCAGGCGCACCTGCGCGCGCTGCTCGTCGACAACGCCGCCGTCGCCCGCCTCGACACGCCGGCGTACAGCATGGTCGCGTACCCGTGGTCGGATCGCTACCAGCAGTCGAACCAGTGGGCGCTCGAGACGCTCGCGCTCGCCGAGGAACCCGCCGCCGCGACGCGCGAGCGGGCGCAGGCGTGGCTGCGCCTGCACGGCTACGAGCCGACGACGCTGCACCTGTCGGCGTTCAAGCGGCTCGGCGCGCGCATCGCCAGCGCCAACGTCGCCTTCGACGACCACCCGAACGAGAAGCGGTTCAGCGACCGCATCGAAACCGTCACGGTCGACTCGGTGTTCCGCTGGCTCGAACGCGACGGCCTGGGCGGCGCGGTCCAGGTGATACGTTAGATTGCAGCACGCCGCACGACGCGCGCCGAAAGACGGGAGCTCCGCTTGACCCCTCACGCCGACCTTGCCGCCCCCGTGGCCGAAGCCGCCGAGCACGGCCATCCGAACCAGTTCGCGCTGCTCGCGCAACGCCGCTTCGCGCCGTTCTTCTGGACCCAGTTCCTCGGTGCCGGCAACGACAACCTGTTCAAGTTCGCGTTCACGGTGATGATCACCTACCAGCTGCAGGTGAGCTGGCTGCCGCCGGCGCTCGCCGGCCTGGCGATCGGCGCGCTCTTCATCCTGCCGTTCCTGCTCTTCTCGGCGACCAGCGGCCAGCTCGCCGACAAGTTCGACAAGGCGCGCCTGATCCGCTTCGTCAAGTGGCTCGAGATCGCGATCATGGCGCTGGCGGCGTGGGGGTTCGTTCGCGCCGACGTCGGCGTCCTGCTCGCCTGCGTGTTTCTGATGGGTCTGCACTCGACGCTCTTCGGTCCGGTGAAGTTCGCCTACCTGCCGCAGCATCTGAACGAGCGCGAGCTCACCGGCGGCAACGGAATGGTCGAGATGGGCACCTTCGTCGCCATCCTGCTCGGCAGCTTGGCCGGCGGCCTGCTCGTCTCGGTGCCGGGTGTCGGCGCGCACTACGTCGCCGCCGCCTGCGTCGGCCTCGCGGTCCTCGGCCGGCTCACCGCGCAGGCGGTGCCGGCGTCGCCCTCGACCGACCCGGGCCTGGTCATCAACTGGAACCCGGTCAGCGAGACCTGGCGCAACCTCAAGCTCGCGCACGGCAACATCGTCGTCTTCCGCTCGCTCCTCGGCATTTCCTGGATGTGGTTCTTCGGCGCTGCCTTCCTGGCGCAGTTCCCGGCCTTCGCGAAGTCCGTCCTGCACGGCGACGAGCAGGTGGCGTCGCTCCTGCTCGTCGTGTTCTCGGTCGGCATCGGCGTCGGCTCGCTGCTCTGCGAGGTGCTCTCGCGCCGGCACGTCGAGATCGGCCTGGTGCCGCTCGGCGCGATCGGCATGAGCGTGTTCTCGATCGACCTTTACTTCGCGGCGCGCGGCCTGCCGCCCTCGGCGGGCTACACCTTGAGCGCCTTCCTCGCCGAGCACAGCCACTGGCGCGTCATGGCCGACCTGGCGCTGCTCTCGCTCTTCGCCGGCCTCTACAGCGTGCCGATGTATGCGCTCATCCAGATGCGGTCGGCGCCGAGCCACCGGGCGCGGATCATCGCCGCCAACAACATCCTGAACGCGCTCTTCATGATCGCCAGCTCGGTCATCGTCGGCGGCCTTCTGAGCGCCGGGCTGACGATCCCGCAGGTGTTCCTCGTCATCGGCGTCCTCAACGCGATCGTCGCGTTCTACATCTTCATGCTGGTCCCCGAGTACCTGCTTCGCTTCGTCGCCTTCGTCACGGCGCGGCTGGTCTATCGCTTCAAGGTGCGCGGCGACGGGAACATCCCGACCGAGGGCGCGGCGATCCTGGTCTGCAACCACGTCAGCTTCATCGATCCGGTGCTGCTGATGGCGGCGAGCCCGCGGCCGATCCGCTTCGTCATGGATCACGAGATCTTCAAGCTGCCGATCCTCGGCTGGTTCTTCCGCCTCGCCAAGGCCATCCCGATCGCGCCGCAGAAGGTCGACGCGCAGATCTACGAGCAGGCGTTCGCGCGCGCCCGCCAGGTGCTCGACGACGGCGACCTGCTCTGCATCTTTCCCGAAGGCGCGATCTCGCGCGACGGCGCGATGGCCGAATTCAAGGGTGGCGTGATGCGCCTGCTCGAATCGAACCCGGTGCCGGTCGTTCCGCTCGCGCTGCAGAACCTGTGGGGCTCGTTCTTCTCGCGCGCCGGCGGCCGGGCGATGAGCAGGCCGTTTCGGCGCGGCATTCTCAGCCGCGTCGCCCTCGTCGCCGGCGACCCGCTGCCGGCGAGCGCGGTGACGCCGGCGGCGCTGCGCGAGCGCGTCGGCCGGCTGCTCGAAGCCTAGCTGCTGCCGGGCGCTAGACCGGCGCGGTCGTGAAGCCCGGCTCGGCGCGAGTCGCCGTGGTGTGGACGAGCCGCTCGTAGTCCGAGATGACCTGGGCGCCGAAGAGGAGCAGCGTCGCCGCGATCTCGAGGCTCAGCAGGACGACGATCGCCGTCGTCAGCGAGCCGTAGACGATCGTCACCTGCGACAGCGTCGCGAAGTACCAGACGAGGATGTGCCGAGTCACTTCCCAGAGCAGCGCCGCGGTGATGCCGCCGATCAGCGCGTGCCGCCAGGCGAGGCGGCCGGCCGGCATCACCAGGTAGACCGAGGTGAGGACGAAGATCTCGCCGGCGAGCCCGAGCAGGTACAGCAGCGCGCCCGAGACGCCGTGCAGCGACCACTCGTGGCCGAACAGCTCGACGCTTTCCTGGCCGACCGCCTGCAGGCTGCCGGCGACGAGGGTGACGAGCAGAAGGCCGGCGCCGAGCGAGAGGATGTAGACGTACGGGATCAGTACCGAGAAGATGAAGCGGCGCTTCCGCTCGACGACCCGGTGCAGGAAGATCACCGACATCGCGCTCTCGAGCACCGTGAAGGCGAGCGAGCTGAAGAAGATCATCGTCCCGAACAGGAGCCAGCCGACGCCGTCGCGCTTGTCGAGGAAGTTGGCGAGCTCGACGACGATCGCGTGCGATTGCCCCGGCACCAGCCACTCGAGGTAGCGGCCGAGCGTGGCGAGCAGCTCGCGCTGGTCGATCACGTGCGACAGCGCGATGACGGTGAGGATCAGGAGCGGGACGATCGACAGCAGCGCGTAGTACGCGACCGCGCCCGCCAGAAGCAGGCCCTGGTTGGCGCGAAAGCCCTTGATCGTCTGCCAGGCGAACGCCCAGGGATGGCGCAGGACGTGCTGCGCCGCCGGGCCGATCAGGCGCTCGCCCAGGTAGCGCTGGAGTCTGTTGGGGCTTCGTGAATTCAACGACCGGGCGTCGAGATCTCGCGCAGAGTTTTGTCGGTGTCCGCCGATTGTCGCGTGGCCATGTCGGCCAGGGCGACGATACCGACGATTTCGTTGCCGGCGTCGAGGACCGGCAGGCGCCGCACCTTCAGGTCGCCCATCTCGGCCAGAACCTTCTCGACGGTGTCGGCGGCGCGGCAGAAGCGGACTTCGGCGGTCATCACGTCGGCGACGAGAGACTCCTGCGGGATCATGCCGGCGGCCACGCCGCGAACGGCGATGTCGCGGTCGGTGACGATGCCGGCGACGGCCTTGCCGTCGAGCACCGGCAACGAACCGACGTCCATTTCCTGCATGCGCTTGGCGGCCGCCTGGAGGGTTTCGTCGCGCCGCACCGTGGAGATGCTGCGGGTCATGATGTCGGCGATGGTTTTCATGGCGGTCAATCCGAGAAGAGGGCGAGGAGAAGGATGATCGGCGAGGGGGCGACGAGCATCAGGAGCAGGGTCGATGGCGCGGCGGGGTCGTCGGGTCGAAGCACGAGAACGATCACGGTCGCCTCCAGGCTGCCTGCGCCGAATCGCGCATCGCTGCGCCGCTCGGCTGCGACAACGGTAGGCCCTCGCCGCCGGAGGCGACAGGAGGCGATCGCCCGGCGCGCTGTCGGCGGGCCTCGCCGGCGCCGGTAAGGCACGTCCGACGCCGCGCCGCCGGCGCCGCGTCGTCAGATGCCGCGCGAGCGATCGGCGCAAAACGCCGTCGCGAAGGCGGCGAAGGTGCCTGTCTCAAGCGCGTCGCGGATGTCGCGCATGAGAGCGACGTAGAAGTGCAGGTTGTGCACGCTCGCCAGCATCGGCGCCAGCATCTCGCCGCAGCGGTCGAGGTGGTGCAGGTAGGCGCGCGAGAAGCGCGCGCAGGTCGGGCAGGCGCAGGTCGGATCGATGGGCTGCTCGTCGGTCTTGTAGCGGGCGTTCCTGATGCGCAGGTCGCCGAAGCGGGTGAAGAGGTGGCCGTTCCTGGCGTTCCTCGTCGGCATGACGCAGTCGAACATGTCGACGCCGGCGGCGACGCCGTCGATGAGGTCCTCGGGCGTGCCGACGCCCATCAGGTAGCGGGGCTTGCCGGCCGGCAGGCGATGCGGCGTGTGGGCGACGATCCGCTGCATCTCGGCCTTCGGCTCGCCGACGCTGACGCCGCCGATCGCGTAGCCGGGCAGGTCGAGCTCGGTGAGCGCGGCGACCGACTCCTCGCGCAAGGTCTCGAACATGCCGCCCTGAACGATGCCGAAGAGCGCATTCGGGTTCTCGAGCCGCGCGAACTCGGCGCGCGATCGCGCCGCCCAGCGCAGGCTCATCTCCATCGACCGGCACGCCTCGGCCTCGCCGGTGATGCGTCCCAGGGTCTCGTAGGCGGTGCACTCGTCGAACTGCATCGCGATGTCGCTGTCGAGGACGCGCTGGATCTGCATGCTGACCTCGGGCGTCAGCAGCAGCTTGTCGCCGTTGACCGGCGACTGGAAGGCGACCCCGAGCTCGCTCACCTTGGCGTTGGCGCCGAGCGACCAGACCTGGAAGCCGCCGCTGTCGGTCAGGATCGGCCGGGTCCAGCCTTCGAAACGATGCAGGCCGGCGAAGCGCGCGATGACGTCGGTGCCCGGACGCAGCCAGAGGTGGAAGGTGTTGCCGAGGATGATCTCGGCGCCCATCGCCTCGAGCGAAGACGGCAGCACCCCCTTGACGCTGCCGTAGGTGCCGACCGGCATGAAGACCGGGGTCTCGACGACGCCGTGGCGCAGGCCGAGGCGGCCACGCCGCGCCAGTCCCTCGCTGGCGAGAACCTCGAAGGTGAGCATCAGCGGATTGTCGCGGCGCCCGTCATGCCGGATTCTCGGAGAGCAGGGCGATCACGGCGACGGCCCGGGTTCGCGCGCGAGCAGCATCGCGTCGCCGTAGCTGAAGAAGCGGTAGCGCTTGGCGATCGCGTGCGCATAGAGCGCGCGGATTCGCTCGTGGCCGGCGAACGCGGCGACCAGCATCAGCAGCGTGCTCTTCGGCAGGTGGAAGTTGGTGAGCAGCAGGTCGACGACGCGAAACGAGAAGCCCGGCGTGATGAAGAGGTCGGTCTCGCCGCACGCCGGCCGCAGCGCGTTGCCTTCGTTGCCGCGCAGCGCCGCCGATTCGAGCGCGCGCAGGCTGGTCGTGCCGACCGCGACGATGCGGCCGCCGCGCTCGCGCGCCCGCGCGATCGCCGCCGCGGCCGCCGCGCCGACCTCGAAGCGCTCGCTGTGCATCACGTGCTCGCTGAGTCGCTCGTTCCGCACCGGCTGGAACGTGCCGGCGCCGACGTGCAGCGTGACCACGGTGCGATCGACGCCGCGCGCGGCGAGCGCGGCGACGAGCTCGGCGTCGAAATGGAGCGCCGCCGTCGGCGCGGCGACCGCACCCGGCCGCTCGGCGAACACGGTCTGGTAGCGCTCGACGTCCTCGCCCTCGTCGGCGCGTTCGATGTAGGGCGGCAGCGGCACGTGGCCATGCCGCTCGAGCAGTTCCAGCGGCTCGGACGGAAAGCGCAGGCGAAAGAGCGAGGCGTCGCTGCCGGTGCGGCCGAGCACCTCGACATCGAAGGCATCGGCGAAGCGGACGACGCTGCCGGCCTTCGGCGACTTGCTCGCGCGCACCTGCGCGACGACGACGCGGTCGGGCTCGACGCGCTCGACCAGCGCCTCGACCGCGCCGCCGCTCGCCTTGACGCCGAACAGGCGCGCCTTGATCACCGCGGTGTCGTTGACGACGAGCAGGTCGCCTGCACGCAGCAGGCCGGGGAGGTCGCGGACGTGGCGGTCGCGCGCGGGCTCGGCGCGCGCGTCGAGCAGGCGCGCGGCGCTCCGCTCGGCCGCGGGATGCTGGGCGATCAGCTCGCGCGGCAGCGCGAAGTCGAAATCGCTCAGGCAAGGGCCTGCTAACGCCATGGGAGGACTCGCGCAGGGGCGGCGCAGGCCGCAGGGCAAGGCGCGCGCGAGGCCGTGTGCCTTCGGGCACACAACGAGCGCGCAACGCCGCCCTGCGGCCTGCGCC
>JADGRJ010000414.1 GCA_017881025.1 Rhizobacter sp.
CGTCGCCGTCGAGCAGCAGCAGCAAGGTCCCTTCGTTGACCTTGTCGCCGACCTTGACCTTCATCTCCTTGACGACGCCGGCCGCGCTCGACGGAATCTCCATCGACGCCTTGTCGCTCTCGACGGTGACGAGCGACTGCTCGGCGGCGACCGTGTCGCCGGGCTTGACGAGCACCTCGATGACCTCGACGTCCTTGAAGTCGCCGATGTCGGGGACCTTGACTTCCAGAGCTGCCATTGTTGTTGTCCTAGGGTCTGAGCCCCTGCGCTCAGGCGTAGAGCGGATTGATCTTGTCGGCGTCGATGCCGTAGCGGGCGATCGCCTCGGCGACCTTGGCCGCTGGAACGCTGCCCTCCTCGGCCAGCGCCTTCAGCGCGGCGACGACGATGTAGTGCCGGTCGACCTCGAAGTGCGCGCGCAGCTTGGTGCGGAAGTCGCTGCGGCCGAAGCCGTCGGTGCCGAGCACCTTGTAGACACGGCCCTTGGGCAGGAAGGCGCGGATCTGGTCGGCGTAGTTCTTCATGTAGTCGGTCGAGGCGACCACCGGGCCGCCGAACTTCTCGAGCTGCTGCGCCACGAACGGCACGCGCGGCCGCTCGGTCGGGTGGAGCAGGTTCCAGCGCTCGACGTCCTGGCCGTCGCGGGCGAGCTGGTTGAAGCTCGGGCAGCTCCAGACGTTGGCGGCGATGCCCCAGTCGCTGTCGAGCAGCTCGCGCGCGGCGATGCTCTCGCGCAGGATCGTGCCGCTGCCGAGCAGGTTGACGCGCGGCGCCTTCTTCGCGCCTTCCTGCAGCAGGTACATGCCCTTGACGATCTCCTGCTCGGTGCCGACGCGCAGCCCCGGCTGCGCGTAGTTCTCGTTGAGCAGCGTCAGGTAGAAGTAGACGTTGTCCTGCTGCTCGACCATGCGGACGAGGCCGTGATGCAGGATCACGCCGACCTCGTGCGCGAACGTCGGGTCGTACGAGATGCAGTTCGGGATCGTGCCGGCGAGGATGTGGCTGTGGCCGTCCTCGTGCTGCAAGCCCTCGCCGTTGAGCGTCGTCCGGCCCGAGGTGCCGCCGAGCAGGAAGCCGCGCGCCTGCATGTCGCCGGCCGCCCAGGCGAGGTCGCCGACGCGCTGGAAGCCGAACATCGAGTAGTACACGTAGAACGGCACCATGATCCGGTTGTTCGTCGAGTACGACGTCGCCGCGGCGATCCAGCTGCTCATGCCGCCCGGCTCGTTGATCCCTTCCTGCAGCACCTGACCGCTCTTGTCCTCGCGGTAGTACATGACCTGGTCGCGGTCGACCGGGGTGTAGTTCTGGCCCGCGGGGTTGTAGATGCCGATCTGGCGGAACAGGCCCTCCATGCCGAAGGTGCGCGCCTCGTCGACGAGGATCGGCACCGCGCGCGGCCCGAGCTCCTTGTCGCGCAGCAGCTGGGTCAGGAAGCGCACGAACGCCTGCGTCGTCGAGATCTCTCGCCCTTCGGCAGTCGGCTCGAGGACCGCCTTGAAGGTGTCGAGCGTCGGCACCTTGAGCCGCTCGTCGGCCCTGGTGCGCCGGCGCGGCAGGTAGCCGCCGAGCGCCTTGCGCCGCTCGTGCAGGTACTTCATCTCCGGCGTGTCGTCGGCCGGCCTGTAGAAGGGGATGTCGCCGAGCGCATCGTCAGGGAGCGGGATGTTCCAGCGGTCGCGGAACGCGTGCACGTCCTCGTCGACGAGCTTCTTGGTCTGGTGCGCGGTGTTCTTGCCCTCGCCGCTCTTGCCCATGCCGAAGCCCTTGACCGTCTTCACGAGCAGGACCGTCGGCTGCCCTTCGTGGTTGGCGGCGCGATGGAACGCGGCGTAGACCTTCTGCGGGTCGTGGCCGCCGCGGTTGAGGCGCCAGACGTCCTCGTCGCTCATCTTCGCGACCATCTCGAGCAGCTTCGGATCCTGGCCGAAGAAGTGCTTGCGGACGAACGCGCCGTCGTTGGCCTTCATCGCCTGGTAGTCGCCGTCGACCGTGTCCATCATGACCTTGCGCAATATCTCGTCCTTGTCGCGCGCCAGCAGCGGATCCCAGTAGCTGCCCCAGAGCAGCTTGATCACGTTCCAGCCCGAGCCGCGGAACTCGCTTTCGAGCTCCTGGATGATCTTGCCGTTGCCCCGCACCGGGCCGTCGAGGCGCTGCAGGTTGCAGTTGATGACGAAGATCAGGTTGTCGAGCTTCTCGCGCGCGGCCAGGCCGATGGCGCCGAGCGATTCCGGTTCGTCCATCTCGCCGTCGCCGCAGAAGACCCAGACCTTGCGGCCTTCGGTGTCGGCGATGCCGCGCGCGTGCAGGTACTTGAGAAAGCGCGCCTGGTAGATCCCCATCAGCGGGCCGAGGCCCATCGAGACGGTCGGGAACTGCCAGAACTCGGGCATCAGTTTCGGGTGCGGATAGCTCGAGATGCCCTTGCCGCCGACCTCCTGGCGAAAGTGCAGGAGCTGCTCCTCGCTGATGCGCCCTTCCATGAAGGCGCGTGCGTAGATGCCGGGCGAGGAATGGCCCTGGATGTAGAGCAGGTCGCCGCCGTGGTCGGGCGTCGCCGCATGCCAGAAATGGTTGAAGCCGGTGCCGAACATCGTCGCCAGCGACGCGAAGCTCGAGATGTGGCCGCCGAGGTCG
>JADGRJ010000165.1 GCA_017881025.1 Rhizobacter sp.
TTCGTCTACGACTTCTGGCGCGAGGTCTTCGAGGACGCGCACATGGAGTTGGCCTACAAGTACATGGCCGAGGCGTACATCCAGCACAACCCGAACGTGCCGACCGGACGCGCCGCGTTCGTCGAGTTCTTCACCCGTGTCAGGAAGCCTGCGCCGATCGAGGCGAGGATCAAGGCGCCGCTCGTCGCCGTCGTCGCCGAGGGCGACTACGTCGTCCTCAGCTTCGCACGCGAGTACGCCGACCCCAAGGACGCGACGAAGAAATACAGCACGACCTGGTTCGACATGTTCAGGCTCGAGAGCGGCAAGATCGCCGAGCACTGGGACCCGGCGCAAAAGCAGTAGCGTCGCCGGCGAGCGCGCGTGATGGCAACGATGGCGCGTGACGGCCGGACAGTGGGCGCATGGCTGCTCGTTGCCGCGCTGTCGTTCGTGCTGCTGCCCTGGTACTTCCTCGCCGACCAGAGCGTGCTCCAGTCGCTCCCGGGCGTCTGGGGCGCGGCCGACGGCGCGAGCGGCGCGGTCCAGGCCGCGGTCCATGGCCGGCCGTGGTTGTGGATCGTGCCGATCGCACTGGCTCTCGCGTCCTTCGGCTGGCGCGCGAACGAGCGCCGACGTCAGGGCGCGTTGCTCTGCGCCGGCGCGCTCGTCGGCCTGCTCGGCCTGCTCGGCTTTGGCTTCGCGATCCGCCAGCCCGGCATCGGCCTCGGCGGCGCGCTCACGCTGCTCGCGTTCCTGATGCTCCTCGGCGCCGGCGTCGCGCGCCTCGGCTGGGTCCGCGGCGACGCGTTCACGGCCAGCGCCATCGTTCTCTGCAGCGCGCTCTTGCTGCTCTTCGTCGCCTGGCCGGTCGCGATGTCGCTCGCCGGCGCCTTCTTCGACGAGGCTGGCCGGTTCTCGCTCGCCGCGCTGGTCGAGCGCATCGGCAACGAGCGCACCTGGGGCCTCGGTTGCCTGGCCGGCGGCGTGCGCTGCGGCGTCGCCTGGAACACGCTCTTCCTCGCCCTGCTGACGGCCACCGGCACGACCGTCCTCGGCACGATGATCGCGCTCCTCGCCGAGCGCGGCGCGGGTCGGCTCAAGCGCCCGCTCAACGTCCTCGCGCTGCTGCCGATCATCACGCCGCCGTTCGTCGTCGGCCTCGGCCTGATCCTGCTCTTCGGCCGCGCCGGCGTCGTCAATCAGGGGCTCGAAGCGGCCTTCGGCATCACGCCTTCGCGCTGGTTCTACGGCCTGTTCGGCATCTGGCTGGCGCAGCTGTTCGCGTTCACGCCGATTGCCTTCATGATCGTGCGCGGCGTCGTCGCCGGCATCGGCCCCTCGCTCGAGGAAGCGGCGCAGACGCTGCGCGCCGACCGGCGCACGACCTTCCTCACGATCACCCTGCCGCTGCTGAAGCCGGGGCTCGCCAACGCCTTCCTGGTCGGCTTCATCGAGAGCATCGCCGACTTCGGCAACCCGATCGTCGTCGGCGGCCAGTTCTCGGTGCTCTCGACCGAGGTCTTCTTCGCGATCGTCGGCGCCCAGTACGACCAGGGCCGGGCGGCGTCGCTGGCACTCGTCCTGAGCGCGTTCGCGCTGCTCGTCTTCTGGGCCCAGCGGCGCCTGCTCGGCAAGACGAGCTTCACGACCGTCACCGGCAAGGGCGACGGCGGCCTGCCGATGCCGTTGCCCGAGGGCTGGCGCCGCCTCGCCCTCGCCGTCGTCGTGCCGTGGCTGGCGTTCACGGTCGTCGTCTACCTGTTCGCGTTCGCCGGCGGGTTCGTCCAGACCTGGGGCCGCGACTACACGCCGACGCTGCGCCACTTCGTCACCGCCTTCGACATCCAGCGCGGCAACGCCGACGTCGGCGCGGCGCTGGTCTTCGCCGGCACGGCGTGGAACTCGCTCTTCACGACGCTCAAGCTCTCGGCGATCGCCGCGCCGCTCTGCGCCGCGCTCGGCCTCGTCATCGCCTGGCTGCTGGCGCGGACGACGTTCCGCGGCCGCGACGCTTTCGAGTTCGGCGCCTTGCTCGCCTTCGCGATTCCGGGCACCGTCCTCGGCGTGAGCTACATCCTCGCCTTCAACGTGCCGCCGTTCGAGCTGACGGGAACCGGCCTCATCATCGTCCTGTGCTTCGTGTTCCGGAACCTGCCGGTCGGCGTGCGCGCCGGCAGCGCGGCGTTCCGCCAGATCGACCGCTCGCTCGACGAAGCGTCGACGATGCTGCGCGCCGGCACCGCGACGACGCTGCGCCGCGTCATCGCGCCGCTCTTGCGGCCGGCGCTCGTCGCCGCGCTCGTCTACAGCTTCGTCCGCTCGATGACGACGGTCTCGGCGGTCGTCTTCCTCGTCACCGCCGAGACCGAGCTGGCGACGACGTACATCATCGGCCGCGTCGGCAACGGCGACTACGGCGTCGCGCTCGCCTACTGCACGGTGCTGATCGCGCTGATGTCGCTCGCCGTGGCGCTGATCCAGTGGGGTGTCGGCGAGCGGACGATCGGCCGGCGCGCATGGGTGCCGGTGCCGGCATGACGACGGGACCCGACGCGATGGACTTGACAAACCGCCAAGTGGACGCCGCCGGCGGCATCGAGCTGCAGGCGGTCTCGAAGCGATACGGCGACGCCGGCGCGCCGCTCGTCGTCGACGCGATCAGCGTCACCGTCCCGCGCGGCACGCTGACGACGCTGCTCGGCCCGAGCGGCTGCGGCAAGACGACGACGCTGCGAATGATCGCCGGGCTCGAGGCGCCGACGAGCGGCCGCATCGTCATCGCCGGCCGCGACGTCACCGACCTGCCCGCGTCGGAGCGCGACGTCAGCATGGTGTTCCAGAGCTACGCGCTCTTCCCGCACATGAACGTTCTTGCCAACGTCGCCTACGGCCTCGGCGTCGCCGGCGTGCCGCGAGCGCAGGCGCGCGAGCGCGCGCGCGCGGCGATGGCGACGGTCGGCCTGGTCGACCTCGACGAGCGTCTGCCGAGCGAGCTCTCGGGCGGCCAGCAGCAGCGTGTCGCCCTCGCCCGCGCCCTCGTCCTCGAGCCGGCGGTGCTGCTCTTCGACGAGCCGCTCTCGAACCTCGACGCGCGCCTGCGCCGCTCGATGCGCGAGGAGATCCGCGGCCTGCAGCAGCGCCTCGGCCTCACCGTCGCCTACGTCACGCACGACCAGGAAGAGGCGATGGCGGTCAGCGACCAGGTCATCGTCATGGACCGCGGCCGCATCGCCCAGGCCGGCACGCCGCGCGAGCTGTACGAGCGGCCGCGCAGCGAGTTCGTCGCCGGCTTCATGGGCGAGGCCGTGCTGTTCGATGCGCTCGCGCTGCCCGACGGAACGGTTCGCCTGGGCCCGCTGACGATTCGGCCGGCGCTGTCGTGCGCGCCGGGAAGGGCGAAGCTGGCGATCCGCCCCGAGGCCTGGCAGGTGCGCGCGCCGGGCGTGGGCGCGCTCGCGGCGACGGTCGCCAAGACCGCGTACCTCGGCAGCGCGCGCGAGACGACGTTCGACACCGAGCTCGGCGCGATCTTCGTCGTCTGCGCCGACGAGGGCAGTGCGATGAAGGCCGGCGATGCGGCCAGCCTCGACCTCGGCCGGCACGGCCATTCCGTGCTCGAGGACTGAGCCGGTCGCCGCCGAGGCGCCTTTCCCTTCGACGCCCACGTCGGCGACGAAGCGATACGATCCTTCGTCATGGCCATCTCCCAAGCCGACAAGGCGCAGCGCCTGCGTGAGCTGCACGCCGGGCCGCGCGCGTTCGTCATCGCCAACGCCTTCGACCCCGGCTCGGCGGCACTGCTCGCCCAGCTCGGCTTCGCCGCGCTCGCGACCTCGAGCGGCGCCGCCGCCGGCGTCCTCGGCAGGAAGGACGGGCAGCTCTCGCGCGACGAGGCGCTCGCCCACGCGCGCGCCATCGCCGCGGCGACCGACCTGCCGGTGTCGGCCGACCTCGAGAACGGCTTCGGCGATTCGCCCGACGACGTCGCCGAGACGATCCGCCGCGCCGGCGCCACCGGCATCGTCGGCGCCTCGATCGAGGACCACAGCGGCGACAAGGCGGCGCCGCTCTATCCCATCGAGCTCGCGGCGGCGCGCATCGCCGCGGCGGTGCAGGCGGCGCGCTCGCTGCCGTTCGCGTCGTTCGCGATCACCGCGCGCGCCGAGAACTTCTTTCGCGGCAAGCCCGACCTCGCCGACACGATCACCCGCCTGAAGGCCTACGAGGCGGCCGGCGCCGACGTCCTGTTCGCGCCGGCGCTGCCCGACCTCGATGCCGTCCGCGCCGTCTGCGCGGCGGTGACCCGGCCGGTCAACTTCATGGTCGGCATGAAGGGCAAGTCGTGGGACCTCGCCACGCTCGAGGCCGCCGGCGTGCGCCGCGTCAGCCTGGCGACCTCGCTTTGGCGCGCGGCGATGGCGGGCGTGCGCACTGCCGCCCAGGAAATCCGCGAGCACGGCAGCTTCGGCTACGTCGACCGCCTCTAGGGTCCGGTGACAGGCCGCCGCGAGCACGCCTTGCCGCACCGCTCTGGGTTCGGCTCGCGAGGACTTCGCCACGCCGTGGCGGCGTTCGCGATGGCGATGTCGGCCCCGGCCGGCGCGGCGGCGGCGCCCGGATTGCACCGGATCGTCCACGTCTGCGATTGCCCGGCGTCGATGGCCGGCGAAGAGCGCGAGGGCCTGCTGCTCGAGTTCGCCAGGCTCGGCTACGTCCAGGGCCGCAACCTCGATCTTGTCACTCACGACATCGTGACGACCAAGGATTCGTACGCGAGCTTGCTCGAGCGCGAGGTCGCCGCCGCGAAGACGGATCTCATCCTGGCCTCGGGGGTGCGGGTCGCGCAGGCAGCGCGTCGGATGAGCGGAGCGCCGCCGGTCGTCTTCTGGCGTCTGACCGATCCGGTCGGCCTGGGCCTCGTTACCAGCCTGGCGCAGCCGCGCGGCAATCTCACCGGCTTTTCCCGCGCGATCGAGAAGCTGACGGTGAAGCGGCTCGAGCTGCTGCACGAGATGTTGCCGCGCGCGCGCCGCGTCGGCTTCGTGTTCATCGACGACAACCCGTCTCACCTGCGCCAGGCCGCCGATGTCCGTGCCGCCGCGCCGTTGCTCGGACTCGAGGTGAAGGAGTACGCGTTGCCTTCAAGCCGGTGGACGCCCGCCGAGCTCGACACCCTGTTCGCGACGATGAAGCTGGAGCGCGTCGAGGCCTTCCTTCTCCCCGATCTCAACGTCGAGATCCGGGCGCTGATCGCGCTTGCCGAGAAGCACCGCCTGCCGACTCTCTACTCGCTGTCGCACGTGGTCACCGACTGGGGCGGCCTCGCCGCCTACGCGACGCAAGCGAACGGCGAGCCGGCCGACATCGTCGGCTACGCCGACCGCATCCTCAAGGGGGCGAAGCCGGGTGACCTGCCGGTCCAGGAGCCGGCGCGCTTCGAGCTCATCCTCAATGCTCGTGCCGCGCGGGACATCGGCGTTTCCTTCCCGCCGCGCTTTCTGCTCCGCGCGAGCCAGGTGCTCGAAAAATGAGGCAGCGAAGCCGATCGCCTCGGCTTGGCGGCATCATGCGGGAATGAGGACCGAGACCGGCTTCGACGTCGCAACGGCGACGCGCTGCGACCGCACTGCCGCCTGGGCCGCGCTCGCCGGCCACTACGAGGCGCACGGCCGCGACTTCGACCTGCGCGAGGCGTTCGGTCGCGATCCGCGCCGCTTCGAATCGATGTCGTTCGACGCGCCCGAGGTCTTCGCCGACCTGTCGAAGAACCTCGTCGACGCGGCGACGCTGCGCTTCCTCGCCGACCTGGCGCGCGAATGCGGCGTCGAGGCGCAGCGCGACGCGATGTTCGCCGGCGTCGCGATCAACAACACCGAGCGGCGCGCGGTGCTCCATACCGCCCTGCGCGCGCCGCGCGGCAGCGCGCCGTTCGGCGACGACGTCCATGCGGTTCTCGACGCGATGCTCGCATTCGCCGAGGCGGTTCGGGCCCGCGCCAATGGTGCATCGACCTCGGCCGTCGCGACGCCCACGGTCCGTTTGCGCCACGTCGTCAACATCGGCATCGGCGGCAGCGACCTCGGCCCGCAGATGGCGGTTCGGGCCCTGGCCGGCTTCGCCCATCCGGGGCTCACCTTCCACTTCGTCGCCAACGTCGACGGCGCCGACCTCGCTTCGGTGCTCGCCGGCATCGCCCCCGCCGAGACGCTCTTCGTCGTCGCCAGCAAGACCTTCACGACGCAGGAGACGATGACCAACGCCGCGACCGCGCGCGCCTGGTTCCTGGCGCAAGGCGGGACACGGATCGAGGAGCACTTCGTCGCCGCGACGAGCAATGTCGAGGCGGCGGCGCGATTCGGCATCACGCGCACCTTCGGCTTCTGGGACTGGGTCGGCGGCCGCTACTCGCTCTGGTCGGCGATCGGCCTGCCGATCGCGATCGCGATCGGCGCCGAGCGCTTTCGCGACCTGCTCGCCGGCGCGCACGCGATGGACGGGCACTTCGCGCAGGCGCCGGTCGAGCGCAACCTGCCGATGCTGCTCGGCCTCGTCGACGTCTGGTACCGCAACTTCCACGGCTTCACGAGCCGCTGCATCGCGCCCTATGCCCAGGCACTGCAACGCCTGCCCGCCTACCTGCAGCAGCTCGAGATGGAAAGCAACGGCAAGCGCGTCGACCGCAGCGGCGCGCCGCTGCCGTTCGCGACCAGCCCGGTGGTCTGGGGCGAGCCGGGGACGAACGCGCAGCACGCGTACTTCCAGATGCTGCATCAGGGCAGCGACGTCGTCCCGGTCGAGTTCATCCTGCTCGCGCAGTCGAGCGCCGTCGCGGGCGCCATCTCGCCCGAGGCGACCCTGCGCCAGCAGCGGATGCTGCTCGCCAACGGCCTGGCGCAGAGCCAGGCGCTGATGCAGGGACGCGCCAGCACGAGCGAGCCGCATCGCGACTTTCCCGGCAACCGGCCGAGCACGACCTTGCTGCTCGATCGCCTGACGCCGCGCTCGCTCGGCGCGCTGCTCGCGCTCTACGAGCACCGCGTCTTCACCTCGGGCGCGGTCTGGGGCATCGACAGCTTCGACCAGTGGGGCGTCGAGCTCGGCAAGACCTTGGGCGCCAAGCTTCTGCCGCTGCTCGAGACGGGACCGGTGATCGCCCTCCCCGCCGATCTCGACGCGTCGACCGCGGGATTGCTGCGCCGGCTCGGCGCCTGAGCGAGGGCGCCGGTCCCGCGTCGCCGCGCTGTCGTGGCCGCGTCGCCTCGGCCACCGCGCCCGGGCATGGCGGTCGAACGCGGCCCGAAAGGTGTCAAGATGGCGTCATTCCCGCTCTGACGCACGCCCGATGATCCGTTTCCTGCTCGCGATCGCGCCGCGCGCCGGCGATCTGCCGATCGAGCGGCCGACCAAGCTCGAACTGACCGTCAATCGCAAGGTCGCGCGCCGGCTCGGCATCGCGATTCCATCGTCGATCCTGCTGCGCGCCGACCGCGTCATCGAATGACGCGGCGCTGGCGCCTCTTTCCGAAATACGCGCTGCTGATCATCACGCTGGTCGGCAGCATGCTGATCGCCAGCGGCGCCATCGGCCTCTACTTCTCCTGGCGCGAGACCGAGGCCCATCTGGTCGCCCTGCAGGTCGAGAAGGCGCAGAACGCGGCGACCCGGATCGAGCAGTACGTGCTCGACATCGAGCATCAGCTCAGCTGGACCGCGCTGCCGCGCGCCGATGCCGACGGCGACGCGCTCGAGCAGCGTCGCATCGAGTACCTGAAGCTGCAGCGCCAGGCCCCGGCGATCACCGAGGTCGTCTGGATCGACCCCAACGGGCGCGAGCAGCTGCGCATCTCGCGCCTGGCGATGGACGCGATCAGCAGCGGCACCGACATGGCGCAGGAAGAGAAGTTCCGGGTCGCCTCGAAGGGCGGCATCTACTACGGCCCGGTCTACTTCAGGAAGGGCACCGAGCCGTACATGACGATCGCCCGCCCCGCCGGCAGCGGCGGCGGCGTGACAGCCGCCGAGGTGAACCTGAAGTTCGTCTGGGACGTCGTCTCGCGAATCAAGATCGGCAGCGCCGGCCTGGCCTACGTCGTCGACGCCAACGGCGTGCTGATCGCCCATCCCGACATCAGCCTGGTGCTGAAGAAGTCCGACCTGAGCGGCCTGCCGCAGGTCGCCGCGCTCGCTCGCGCGGGCAACGGCCAGCCGACGGTCGCGCGCGACCTGAAGGGCGAGGAGGTCTTCTCCGCGAATGCGTCGATCCCAACGCTGCGCTGGACGGTGTTCGTCGAGTCGCCGCGGACCGAGGCGTTCGCGCCGCTCTACGCGACCTTGCAGCGAACCTCGTTCCTCCTCGTCGCGGCGCTGCTGATCTCGATCGCGGCGAGCTTCTTCCTCGCCCGCGCCCTGGTCCGGCCGCTGCGCGCGCTGCAGGAAGGCGCGGCGCAGATCGGCGCCGGCGATCTCGAGCGCCACATCGAGGTTCGCACCGGCGACGAGCTCGAGGGCCTGGCCGAGCAGTTCAACCGGATGAGCGGGCAACTGCGTGAGTCGTACGCCGGCCTCGAGCGCAAGGTGGAGCAACGCACCTCGGAGCTCACCGAGGCGCTCGAGCAGCAGACAGCCACCGCCGAGGTCCTGCGCGTGATCAGCTCGTCGGTTGCCGATGTCCGGCCGGTGTTCGAGAAGATCACGCAGAGCTGCGGGCGACTGTTCACCGGGACGCGGGTTGCCATCAACCTCGTCGGTGTCGATGGATTGATCCATCTCGCGGCTTACGAGGGTCCGGGTCGCGACCAGTTCAGCGCGCTCTTTCCGATCGCACTCGATCGCGAGAGCGGTACGGCGGTCGCCATCCTCGAGCGTCGCGTCGTGCACTACCCCGACGTCGACGCCCCGGACGTGCCGTCCGGCGTCCGACGTGGCACCGCCGCGACGGGAATGAAATCGGTCGTGTTCGCGCCTCTGCTGCTCGACGACCGCGGCATCGGGGCGGTTGTCGTGGCACGCGACGAGGCTCGCGCATTCCTGCCGGG
>JADGRJ010000415.1 GCA_017881025.1 Rhizobacter sp.
CATGTCTTTCGTGGAGGCGCCTCTGGAAAGCCGGCAAAGGCGGTGAAGCCGGTGGGGTGCCGCCCGACCAATGCGCCACCTCCGGGTGGCTTTTCTCTTTGGAGACAACCTAATGGCATCTCTCATTGCTGACCTCTTGGCTCGACTGGACGCCGAACGTCGCTACGAGTTCGAAGAGCGTGCCGGATCCGCGGGCCCCGGCTTCGTCTGATGCGAGCGGCCTCGCAGTTGTCTTTCGTCGTTGACGCGATCGGCCACAACCAGCCGGTCGCGAGCGACCGCAAAAGAAGAAGCCAGCCTTGGCGCACTCTTTGTAGAACGCGACACCCTGGCCACCTTGCCGAAGGCACTTGCGCCCCGCGTGAAGCGAGAACGTCAGAACGTCAAAGGAGCCGGGCGTGCGCTCGGCATCGCCAGCAGCTCACCAATCGCGCGTCACGTGGTCTGCGTCGTGCTGCCGCCGAGGCTCTGGCAGACCCGGCGCAGTCGCTCCTCCGCCGCGTCGGCCACGGTCTTGACCCCGGGCTTGCCGACCAGGTTAACCATGATCTGCGGGTCGAGAAAGCCGACGACCACGCGCTCCGCCGCCTCCTCGCGCACGATCACGTTGCAGGGCAGCAGCAGGCCAATGTCGGGCACGGCTTGCAAGGCCTGGTGCGCCAGCGGTGGGTTGCAGGCGCCGAGGATGCGATAGGGCGGCATGTCGACGCCGAGCTTCTCCTTCATGGCGTGCTGCACGTCGATGTCGCTCAGCACGCCGAAGCCCTCCGCCTTCAGGGCGGCGATGGTCTTGGCGAGAACCTGGTCGAAGGTGGTGCCAGTGAGCGTGGTGGTGAATCCGTACATGGGGAACCTCGATGGTGTGTGTGGTGGACTTCAGGCATGAATCGCTGCAGCGATCGATGGTTTGCTGACCAGCTTGGACAACTCGGTGAATCCGATCGGCGGCACGGCCAGCCAGGCAAGCGTGAAGATGCGTTTGGCGAGGCCGGAGATGCGTTCCATCTGCTTGCGTTCGCCGGCCAGTCGCGCTGCCAGCAAGGGATCGCGCGTGCCCGCGGCCAGCACGCTCTTGTTGAGCACCCAGGCGTAGGGCTCGATGCTGGCGCGGCGCAGGTCCTCCTGCAATGCTGCGGCCTGCGATACCGGTGTCACTTCCGGCAGCGTCACCAGAATGATCTTGGTGTATGCGGCGTCCTGCAGCCGCATCAAGGGCGTGACGACCCGAGCGGCGCCATGCCCTTCGAACTCACGCGTCGTTTGCCGGTGGTAGGCGCCGGTCGCGTCCATCAGCAACATCGAATGACCGGTGGGGGCGGTGTCGAGCACGACGAAGGCGCTGCGGCCCTCGCTGACGATGCGCGAGAAGGCGTGGAAGACGGCCACCTCTTCGGTGCAGGGCGATTGAAGGTCTTCCAGCAGCAGCGCCTGCTCTGCCACGTCGAGCTTGGGTGACTTGGCCGCCATGATCTTGTCGATGTAGCGCTGTGTCTCGACCTTCGGGTCGATGCGGCTCACGTTCAAGCCCGGCACGTCGCCCTTCAGTGTTCCCGACAGATGGGCTGCCGGATCGGTGGTGCTCAAGTGCACGGTCTTGCCGCGTTGGATCAGCCCCAAGGCCAGGGCAGCGGCCACCGTCGTCTTGCCGACACCACCTTTGCCCATCACCATGATCAGCCCGTGCCCGGCGACGGCCAGCTCGTCGGCCAGCGCGCCCAGGCCTTGCAGCTGCTCGCTGGCGTCTACAACCGAAGTCGTGCGCGGTGTCATCGGGCCGGCACCGGTGGTCAGCAGTGCGCGCAGGGCCGGCAGGCCGACCGTGTCGAAGGCCCGCAGCGGCACGCGGTCCTGCGGCAAAGCGCGCAGCGACGCTGGCATCGCATCCAGCGCCTGCTGCCCCAGGTCCTCGATGGCGCAGGCCACCGCGTCGGTGCGCTCGCTGGCGTGGAAGACGCCGTTGATCGCCAGCCGCTGGTTGTTCAGGCCGAGTTCATGCAACTCGTCCGCCGTGTGCGCCGCTTCGGCGATGGCCCCCTTGTCGGGCCGAGTTACCAGGATCACCGTGGTCTTCGCCGGATCGCTCAGGGCGTCAAGCGCGGCCTTGAACCGCACCTCCTGCATCTTCAGGCCCGAATGCGGCCCCAGGCAGGAGGCGCCGCGATCGTTGCCGTCCAGAAACCCGGTCCATGCCTTGGGCAGACTGAGCAGCCGCAGGGTGTGCCCCGTCGGTGCCGTATCGAAGACGATGTGGTCATAGCTCTCGGCGCCGTCCGACAAGAGGGCAGAGAACTCGTCGAAGGATGCGATCTCCGTGGTGCAAGCGCCTGAGAGTTGCTCGCGGACGGTCGAGAGTTCCTCTGCGCTGGCGCCCGTGCCCATCTGCGCCAGAACGCGCTGGCGATAGGACTCGGCTGCGTTGTCGGGATCGATGTTCAGGACCGACAGGCCGGGCGCTCCGGACACGGGCACGGGTGTGTTGCGAAGCTCGATCCCGAGCATCTCGTCCAGGTTCGACGCGGAGTCGGTGCTGACCAGCAGCACCTTCTTGCCCGCGTCCGCGAGCGTCAGCGCGGCAGCGGCCGACAGCGAAGTCTTGCCGACTCCGCCTTTGCCCGTGAAGAACAGATG
>JADGRJ010000416.1 GCA_017881025.1 Rhizobacter sp.
GGTGGCGGCGGCGATCGCGGCGGGTGAAGACGGCGCGGCCGCGGCCGGCAGCGTCACCCTCGTCCATCGCCGCGACGACTTCGACGCCGACGAAGCGACGCGCGCGCGCCTCAACGCCCTGCGCTCGTCGGGCCGCGTCGAGTTCGTCGCCGGCCTGCCGGAGAGGATCGTCGAGAACGGCGGCAAGCTCGCCGCCCTCACCGTCCTCGGCAGCGACGGCGAATCGCGCGAGCTGCCGCTCGACGCGCTCTTCGTCCTGCTCGGCTGGAGCCCCAAGCTCGGGCCGATCGCCAACTGGGGCCTGGCGCTCGAGAAGAAGCAGGTCGTCGTCGACACGGCGAGCTTCGAGACCTCGACGCCGGGGATCTTCGCGGTCGGCGACGTCAACACCTACCCGGGCAAGCAGAAGCTCATCGTCTGCGGCTTCCACGAGGCGACGCTCGCCGCGTTCGCGATCGGCGAGCTCGTCCATCCCGAGCGCGCGCAGCCGCTGCAGTACACGACGACGAGCACCAAGCTGCACAAGCTGCTCGGCGTCGCGCCGTGATGCCGTAAAATTCGCTCGCGCTTCGGCTGAGGGCCGGAGCGCATTCGCTAGGGGTGTTGGGGCGCGGAGTCATCCGCGCTTCGACTGAGAAGAGACCCTTTGAACCTGACTGAGGTAATCCTCGCGCAGGGAAGCAAGCCGGATCGGCCCAGAGCCTTGCCATCGAAAGACGATGGCTCACATGACCTCCGCATCGCGTCGCACGACGCTCGCCCTGGCTTCGGCCGCGGCCCTCCTGGCGTCGATCGACGCGCCCGCCCAGACGACGATGGCGCCGGTGACGATCACCGGCAAGGCGCCCGTGCCGGCGAGCGTCGCCGGCTGGGGCGATGCGCCGCTCGAGACCGCGCCGCTGCAGGCGACGAGCGTCGACGCCGCGCAGATCCGCGACGCCGGCGCGCGCCGCCTCTCGGACCTGACGCGCTTCGACCCTTCGGTGACGACGGCATACGACACCGAGGGCTACATCGACTACTTCACCGTGCGCGGCTTCGTCATCGACAACCGCTTCAACTTCCGCCGCGACGGCCTGCCGATCAACGCCGAGACCTCGATCCCGCTCGAGAACAAGGCGCGCGTCGACATCCTCAAGGGCCTGTCCGGCCTGCAGGCCGGCACCAGCGCGCCTGGCGGCCTGGTCGACCTCGTCGTCAAGCGCCCGCTCGACGCGCCGCTGCGCTCGGCGTTCGTCGAGTGGCGCGAGCGCGGCAGCGTGCTCGGCGCGATCGACATCAGCCAGCGCTTCGGCGCCGGCGACGCGTTCGGCGTGCGCCTCAACGCCGGCGCCGAGCACATCGACCCGATCGTCCGCAACGCGCGCGGCAACCGCAACGTGCTCGCGCTCGCCGGCGACTGGCGCGCGGGCGCGGCGACGCTGGTCGAGGCCGAGATCGAGAACAGCCATCGATCGCAGCCGAGCGTTCCCGGCTTCAGCCTGCTCGGCGACAGTGTGCCGGTGGTGCCCGACCGCAGGCTCAACCTCAACAACCAGCCCTGGTCGCTGCCGGTGGTGTTCGACGCGACGACGGCGTCGCTGCGCGTCACGCAGAAGTTCGGCGACGGCTGGCGCCTCGTCGCGCACGGCCTCGTGCAGCGCCTGCGCACCGACGACCGCGTTGCCTTCCCGTTCGGCTGCACCGACCCGAACCCGCCGCCCGACGGCACCTACTACCCCGACCGCTTCTGCCCGAACGGCAACTTCGACCTCTACGATTTCCGCAGCGAGGACGAGTCACGGCGCAGCCACACGCTCGACGTCACGCTGCGCGGCGCCGCCAGCACCGGCGCGCTCGCGCACGAATTCAGCCTCGGCGTGCAGCGAACGATCGTCAAGAACCGCTTCCAGGCCGACGCGTTCAATCCGATCTTGGACGGCAGCGGAAACCCGATCCAAGGCAACATCAACGGAACCGTCATCACGCCACCCGCGCCCGACGCGACCTCGCCGCAGACCAACCGCGACGAGCGCTCGAGCGAGCTCGCGCTGCGCGACGCCATCGCCTTCGGCAAGACCGGCACGACGGCCTGGCTCGGCGCGCGCCACACCCAGCTCGCGCGCAGCGCGACGCCGACCGACGGAACGCAGGGCACCGCCTTCCGGCAATCGTTCACCACACCCTTCGTGGCGCTCAGCCAGGTGCTCGGGCGCGGCCAGCTCGTCTACGCGAGCTGGGGCAAGGGCGTCGAGAGCGACGTGGCGCCGAACGTGCCGCTCGACCCCTCGGCCGTGCCGCCGGTGCCGCGCTACCTCAACGCCGGCCAGGCCTTGCCGGCGGCCGAGAGCCGGCAGGTCGAGGTCGGCGTCAAGGGCGGCGCCGAGCACGCCGAATGGAGCGCGGCGGCGTTCGACATCCGCCACCCGCTCTTCGGCGACATCGCCACGGGCGGGCCGTGCGGCATCGTGCAGTGCACGCGCGGCCTCGTCGGCAGCCAGCGCCACCAGGGCGTCGAGGGCAGCCTGGCGTGGCGCGGCGGCGCCTGGGGCGTGCGCGCCGGCGCGCAATGGCTGCACGCGCGCGTCGAGGTCCCGAGCGACCCGACGCTGAACGGCAAGCGGCCGACCAACGTGCCCGCCG
>JADGRJ010000025.1 GCA_017881025.1 Rhizobacter sp.
GTCGTACTACGCCGCTCGCGCAGGCGAGTACGACGGCGTCTATCAGAAGCCGGAGCGTCAGGCCGACTTGCGGCAGATCGAACAGTGGCTGCCCTCCGTTCTGTCTGGCAAGACGGTGCTGGAGGTTGCCTGCGGGACCGGCTACTGGACTCAGTTCATCGCGCCCGTGGCGTCGTCCGTCGTCGCCATCGACTCGGCGCCAGAAACCCTTCGAATCGCCGAGCGGCGAGTGCCAGCGGGTAACGTGCTGTTCCAAGTCGGAGATGCCTATGCGCTTGCGCAAGGCAGTCGCAGATTCAGTGCTGCGTTCGCAGGCTTCTGGTTCTCTCATGTGCCGCTGGAGCGGCAGCGCGAGTTCTTGCGCGGGCTCAACTCGGCGCTCGAGCCGGGCGCAAAGGTCGTACTGCTGGACAATCTGTTCGTCGAAGGCAGCTCTTCGGCGGTCTCCGGGCGAGACGCCAACGGCAACACGTACCAATCCAGGACGCTCAGCGATGGCTCAACACATCGAGTGCTCAAGAACTTCCTCACCGAGTCGCAATTGCGCGCGCTGGCCAGTGCGGGTCTGGGCGAGTCCGCTGCGTACTCCGGCTGGCAGTTCTACTGGGCATTCGAATACCTCGTGCCCCAGCCCTAGCCCCTCCATCGAGCGGACGTCCTCCAGCAGGCTGCGCCTGCTTCCGGCCGCCGCTCATGTCGAACGTCAGCCCCCTGGAGAACGCCATGCATGAACCTCTCCTCACGTATCGAGGCACGGTGTACCCGTGGCACTGCGATCATGTTGGCCACATGAACGTCATGTGGTACGTCGGGAAGTTCGACGAGGCCACTTGGCAGCTCTTCAACCTTCTGGGGCTGTCCCCTTCGTATCTCCGTACTGCGGGCCGAGGCATGGCCGCCGTCGATCAGCACATTTCATACATCCACGAGCTGCACGCAGGCGATGTCGTGACGATCCGAACCAAGCTCCTGGAGTTCAAGGAGAAGAGCATGCGGTTCGTACACGAGATGAGCAACGACGAGACAAACGAAGTGGTCGCTCGGACAACGTTGAAGGCCGTGCACATGGACACATCCGCCAGGAAGTCGTGTGGCTTCGCCGAGCCGATCATCGTCAAAGCAACGGCCGCCCTGGCACGCGCCAATCCCGGAGCGCAAAGTGCACAGCCAGGCGCCTAACCCCTCCATCGAGCGGACGTCCTCCGGCAGGCTGCGCCTGCTTGCGGCCGCCGCTCATGTCGAACGTTAGAGCGCAGGAGGCTCCGTGGCCTATCTCATCGGTATTGCCACAGCCTTGGTTGTCTCGCTTTTCGCGACGTTCGTAGGGCTCGACAGAGATCGAGCCTTCTACCCCACCGTGTTGGCAGTGGTCGCCTCTTACTATTGTTTGTTTGCAGTCATGGGCGGCTCGTTTCAGGCACTGCTCATCGAGTCGTCGGCCATGTTTGTCTTTCTCGCGGCTACCGTTCTGGGGTTTAGACGCAACTTGTGGCTCATCGCTGGCGCGCTGTTTGCGCACGGTGTCTTCGATCTGGTTCATGGCCACCTCATTTCCAATCCCGGCGTTCCTCCTTGGTGGCCGGCCTTCTGTCTGACCTTCGATCTCGCGGCTGCCGGCTATCTCGCCTGGCTTCTGCGGCACTCTCGGCTCACTGCGAATGCGCCCTGACCCCTCCATCGAGCAGACGTTGCGAAGGCCGCTTCGCGGCCTTTGGCCCGCTTGCAGGCCTTCTCGGCCCCACCATGGTCGCCATGCTTGTCGCCGAGTTCCCGCTTGTGCAGCCACATCTCTACGATGCGCAGATTCCGCCAGTCGTCTATCTCTCGGGCGTCCTGATGTTCGTCGCGCGAACTCGCTCCGAAGTGATCCAAGAGATCGCGCTTCTGGCCGAAGCCGGACGCAGTGGCATCGAAGTCGCCCTTCGCTCTCGCACCCTACACCCAGATGAACGACATCCAGAAACGAATCGCCGACAGCTTCGGTGCCCAGACCCTCATGGCGACCCTGGGTGCAAAGCTTGCGTTCGTGGGCGACGGCGAGGTGCACATCGAACTCCCCTTCTCCACGCACCTTACCCAGCAGCATGGCTACGTTCATGCCGGCGCGATCACAAGCATTGCCGACACCGCTTGCGGATATGCGGCGTTAACGAAGGCGCCCGTTGAATGCGAAGTGGTCACAGCCGAGTTCAAGATCAACCTCCTGCGGCCCGCACTTGGAGATCGCTTTCTCGGGATCGGAAGGGTACAGAACGCAGGAAAGCTTCTCACCGTCTGCACCGGCGAAGTCCGAGCGTTCTCTGGAACTACGTCGGCCTACAAGGTGGTCGCCCTGATCCAGGCCACCATCGCCAACGTACGTCAATGACGCCTAGCCCCTCCAGGTCCCACACGAAACAACCTGGTCACTCGGGAGAATCAAGATGCTCCGTCCGTTGTTCGCAGCCGTCCTCATGCCGGCGTCAGTTCTTGCGCAGGGTTCATTCCCGACGTGCAGTTCTTTGCTGACCGGCGGGCCGGTTTCGCAGAGATCCGCCGCGTACTGCGGCCATCGGGGAGGCTTGTCGCCAGCATCTGGGCGCCGCTTGAATTCAACAAGGGGCATCACGCCGTGGTTCAAGCACTCGAGCGTCGAAAGGTTGACGCCTCCGGCGCAAGGCGCGCTTGCTCATTTGCCGACGCCGACGACATACGCGAGACAGCGACACGGGCGGGCTTTGCGAACATCGACCTTCGAACTGAGGACGGCGTGTCTCACTTCGAATCCATTCAAGCCTTCATTGACGGGATGACCATCGGTTCCTCTACCCGTCACGCGGTGGCGCTCCTGCCTGAAGAGGGTCGCGATGGTTTGTCAAGGATGTGACCACAATGCTCGAGCCCTACCTCGTGGGCGGGGAACTCGCATATCCGATGCGGACGCATATCCTGCTCGCGCGACCGTAGATCTCCCTATGGCCCGCCGCTCGTTTCAACCACCCAGTTGGCAAGGAGCCATTCATGATCGAACACACCCTCGACACCGTGCATTCCATACTGTATGTGCGCCCGAAGGCCGCACTCGAGAAGAGCGACTTCGTGCAACTCGCGAATTCGGTCGACCCCTACATTGGAGAAGCCGGAGGTCTGAAAGGTCTCATCATCGACGCACCGAAGTTTCCCGGATGGGAAGATCTTGGGGCAATGGCAGCACACTTCCGCTTCGTCCGAGACCATCAAAGGCACATCGAGAAGATCGCGCTTGTGACCGATTCCGCCTTGGGAAATGTCGCAGAGCGTTTGGCGTCCCACTTTGTGTCAGCCGAGATCAAGCACTTTCCTGCGGGGGAAATTGAAGCTGCAAGGCAGTGGGTCGTCACCGCCGGCTAGCGCAATCCGTTAGGGCTTCGGGTCGAACCCACCATGGGAACCGCCATGAATCTCCACCTGAGGTGCCTCCTTGGCGTAGTCGTCACCCTCCCCCTGATGGCCCTCGCCCAGTCAACCGCGCCCCAAGGCGAGGTCTCTGGCACCGTTTGGGCTCACACGCCCCTGTCGCTGGTCGAACTGGTTCAACAAGGCAGCCCATACCTGCCCGCCCGAGCTACTGGCGCATCAGACTACTGGGGTTCGTTCAAGGACGCGCCGAAGACATCAGGCGAAAAGGTCCCCGTGGTCTTGTTTCTCCATGGATCGACAGGGCTTGGCTCACCAGGGATCGCAGATCTTCAACGCTGGCTCGGCACTCAAGGCTTCGCGAGTCTTGCACCCAACTCCTTTGCTCTCGGCGGACGCGTAAGCTACAAGTCTCCAATCGACAAGTTGTCCTACGAAAGGTCGAACGCTAGAGCCCACCGTTAGTCCCCATGGAACTCATCGGTCCCACCATCCGCCGCGAGCCTGAATGTGAGGCCGTTCTTCGTACTCTGCCGAAATGGTTCGGCATCGAGCACGCGCTCCGCATGTACGCGCGGGACTCTGGGGTCATGCCGACGTTCGCCGCGGTCGAAGACGACACGGTCGTCGGCTTCCTCACGCTGCAAGAGCACTTCGCGAGTGCGTGGGAGATCCACTGCATGGCCATCAAGGCCGAGGCAAGAGGTCAGGGTCTCGGTTCGCGGTTGCTATCTCGCGCAGAATCCTGGCTGGTGGCCCGTGGAGTTCGGTTCCTGCAGGTCAAGACAGTTGCCGCAACGAGCGCGAGTCTTGCCTACGCGCAAACCAGGGAGTTCTATACGCGCCGTGGCTTCACGCCCCTGGAGGTCTTTCCGACGTTGTGGGACGCGCACAACCCGGCGCTACAGTGCATCAAGGTGTTGAATGCGGCCTAGCCCTTCCATCGAGCGGACGCCCTCCAGCCGGCTTCGCCGGCTCCGGCCGCCTCTCATGTCGAACGTTTTGCCCCACGACTCCAGGGGAGCCCTGTGAACATCGAGCAGTTCATGCGCGGCTACAAGGCGGCGTGGGAGCAACGGGACGAATCGATGTTTGCCGCTCTCTTCGCTGCCGATGGGGAGTATCACAACACGCCGTTCGCCACTCAGCGCGGTCATCAGCAGCTCGCTGAGTACTGGCGTCGCGTGAAGCTCCAGGACGACGTGCGTGTTACCTATGAGGTCCTGGCATCAACTGTCGCAAGCGGTATTGCCCACTGGCATGTCACCTACCAAGTAGCCTCGGAAGAGCTCTTCCAGATCTGGGCCAAGTCCACGGGTACGAATCTTGTGGCAAGAAAGCCCGGCGATCCGCTGCCACGCATGGTCCTCGACGGCCTACTGAGAGCGGAATTCGAGGACAACTCGTGCAAGAAGTGCCAGATCTGGTGGCACAGCATGCCCCAGCCATCGTGAGCCCGCTTGCGGCCGCGTCCCCTAACCCTGCCGCTGTTGGCATTGCTCTCGTGGCGCGGTCGCGCGCTCCGGCCATTCGGATGGCCGCTTCGTCATGAGAGAGACGGCTGACCCCTCCCTCGAGCGGCCATCCCGAAGCCGGCTTCGCTGCCTTTGGTCGGCCGCTCATTTCGAACGCTGGGGCCTACGATCGCGCGCATGAACTCACTCGAAGTCAAAGTCCCACCGCCGGCCGTAGCGTCAGGGATCGCGGTCGTGATGTGGGTCACATCCAAGCTCGCACCCTTGCTCCAAGTGCCGAGCGCTCCGCGCCTCGGAGCTGCGGCAGCACTCTTGCTGGTCGGAATCGGCTTCAGCGCCGCAGGGGTTCTGGCGTTTCGGAGAGCTCGAACAACGGTCAATCCCATGAAGCCGGAAACCACGTCGTCACTCGTCAGCTCGGGCATCTATCGAGTCACACGCAATCCCATGTATGTGGGTCTCTTGTTTGTTCTCATCGCCTGGGCGGTATTCCTGTCCTCGGCCTGGGCGCTGCTTTGGCCAGCCGCCTTCGTGCTCTACATCAGCCGCTTCCAGATCGCGCCTGAGGAGCGTGCGCTCGACAAGCTTTTCGGCAGCGAGTACGCGGACTATCGAGCGCGCGTACGCCGGTGGCTGTAATCGTCGCGCCGCTGGGTGACGCTTGCTTCGGCGAGCTGCCGCAATATCCTGCCGGCTTCTCCAAGTTCTTCACGCGAAAACCACTGGTCGAACGCTAGGCCTCAGTACCGTGCCGATTCAATCACACCCACGCTATGGATCTGTCGCACAGGCTTTGCACTGGGCGACGGCCCTGTTGGTGCTGATCGCGTTTGTCTACGGCCCAGGAGGCTCGGAGGAGCGCGTCTACGCTCCTGCGCGCGATTTCGACCGCCAACTCCACGAGACCCTGGGCCTCTGTGTCTTTGCGCTTGTCGCACTGCGCGCAGCGTGGCGATTCTTCGACCAGCGCCCGGACCCTCCGCAAGTGCCACGCTGGATGGGAACTGCGGCAACGGTCGTGCAGGCAGCGTTGTACCTGCTTCTCTTTGCGGTGCCATCGACTGCCATTGCCGGCGCCTGGCTGGAGGGGCATCCGCTGACGCTGCTCGGCAACCTGGTGCTCGAGCCTCGCATCGCGAAATCGCACGAGTTGGGCTCAATCCTTGCGACCGTGCACACGTGGCTCGGTGACACGCTCCTGTGGGTTGCCGGCTTCCATGCACTTGCTGGCCTCTATCATCACCTTGTCCTCAAAGATGGAGTTCTCGATTCAATGCTTCCTCGCTGGCTGCCGATCTGGCGATCGAGACACCGCTGAATCGCCGAGAGGGTACCGAGCGCAGCGTTCGCGGATCTCGCAAGCCGTCGGTCTTGTCGTACGGCGCGCCTCAAGTTGGAGGGGATCGTCAACAATGCGGACTATTCCGTCAACCACGTGCATCGCGGCAAGCCGTATGTGTATCGCGTACGGGCGAAGTTCGAGCCGTCGTAGCAAGCAGGGCAGATGACTCTCCTGCGACCGATGCGCCAAGAGACCTACCCTGCTTTCGTGCAGGCGGTGGTCAGCGGTTACGCTCAAGAAAACGTGACGGCCGGCCGATGGGCCGCGATCGGAGCGCTGGAACGCTCTCGCGAGGAGTTTTGGGCACTTCTTCCGGCAGGTCTGGAGACTCCGGACCACTTCCTCTTCGAGATCGCGGAAGAAGAGGCCGGTCCCTTGATAGGGTTCGTCTGGTACGCCATCAGTACGAAGCACGGATCTCGCACCGCGTACATCTATGACCTCGAACTCGAGGAAGAGCATCGGCGCAAGGGTCATGCCTTCCGCGCGCTGAAGATCCTCGAGTCGATCGCTGCGGCAGCAGGCGCAACCAGCATCGGTCTGAACGTGTTCATCAACAACCCCACCGCGCAGGCGCTCTATCGCAAGCTTGGCTATGCCCCGACCAACATCAACATGCGCAAGCATCTTGATGCGATCGGTTCCTGACCCTCCGGCGACCAGAGGCGGCACGCCGTGCCTGCCGTTGTCGGATCCGCCTTCGGCATGAGCCCCACGCCAACGCCCGTCACTGCCGGACTGGCCGGAATATTCTCCGGCCTCACCTGGCCATTGATCTGGCCCTTCTTCAACGGAACAGCCGCGTTGGGCACCGTGTGGCTCATGCTCGCGACAATCGTGCTGGTCGCATTGCCCGCCCATGCCTTCGTACTGGGCTTCAAGCGAAAGCAGATCGTCCGCGCCGATGCGATCGACTCCGCGCTTCTGGTTCGCATCGGCGCGTGGCTCGCCTGTGCCGCAGCCACCGCCTTCCTGGTCTCCGGGTTCCGCGGGTCGGCATGAGTACAGTGGTCGCGTTCAGATGAACACCCGTCGGGAGGGCACGTGAGCGAGATCCTCGAACGCAACAAGCGCAACGTCATCGCGTTCTACGAGCTGATGTTCAACGAATGCAAGCCTGCCGAGGCGATCGCAAAGTACGCCGTGGACGACTACACGCAGCACAATCCGCACGTGGCGGATGGCAAGCAGGCGTTCATCGCCTACTTCGATCGGATGGCGCGCGAGTACCCAGGCAAGCGCGTTCACGTCAGGCGCGTCGTCGCCGAGGCCGACCTGGTGGTCTTGCATTGCCATCAGCAGTGGCCCACCGATGCCAGCATGGACTGGGCGGGGATCGACATCTTTCGCCTGGACGAAGACGGCAAGATCGTCGAGCACTGGGATGTATTGCAGGTGGTGCCTTCCGAGTCTGCGAATTCGAACACGATGTTCTGAGCAGGCCGCCCACTTGCCAGGTCGCCGCGGGTCCTGCGCGATCATGAGAGTAGAGTTCGTCACCCGCGTTCAAGGAGCATGAGCATGAAGAAACTCTCTCCGCTTTCGGTCCCCTTCGCAGTCGCCTTCGCGTTGCTGTCAGGTGCAAGTACCGCCCAGGACAGACCGAACACGACGCTGGTCCAGAAGTCCAAGGCGAGCCTTCTGTCGTCTTCGAAGGCGAAGGCCCCGACCCAGTCGCCGGCTCAACTGAGCGGCGCAAGCGAACGGAGCGGCGCGAAGCGCAATTCGCCCTCGCCCCGGACGGCACCGACCACGGAAGAAATGCACCACGGGTGTCACGGCATGGACGCTGACGCCTGACCCTTCGATCGCGGGGACGACCAAGAGCCGGCCCCGGGTGCCTCTTGGTCCCCGCTCATGTCGAGCGTCGGGCGAGCGCGATGACCAAGTGCGGCACCCCTGAGAAGGCATTGGCCTTCGTGCGAGAGCACGGTGTCGTCCTGGTCTCGGCCAAAGGAACCGCACCTCGTCTCACCGAGGCGATCGTCGGAGAGCCGATCAGGGGTAGTTGGTGGGCGCACCCGCAGAGTCATCACATCTTCGAGATCCTCGGAGCCGTTGCCGCGTCCGAGCAAGTCCTGGTCTGTCGGCTCGTCGACGGCAAAGTCACCTTGGTCCATCGCCGCCTCTGGCCCTTGCTCGTGGCTGTCGCCCACCGGCTTGTGCCCGGACAACTCGCGCAGGTCCGACAAGAGCACACGCGATCCGGGCGTCACGTCAATCGCGAAGTACCTTTCCCGCAGTGGGTGCCTGCGGACATGCTGGAGCAGGCGAAGGCGAGCAGCGAGACCGAGGCACTCGCCACCTTCGGAGCCTGGCTGTCGCCATCGCGCACGGTGGGCAAGCGGGCTCGGCCCGGGGAATGACGCTCGACGCCTCCATCCCCTTGCTTTCATCTGGCTCGCATGGCCGGTCGGCACTCACACCGCGCAGGTCCATCGCGTCTATATTCGCCGCACGAGCTCGCGTGCCGAGTCTCTTCCCTGACGACGTACTGCCCACGACGGGCGACAGTGGAAAGTTGGATGTTTCGCCGAACAGCAGAAGGAGGAGCTCAATGAATCGTTCGACCTGGTTGGCCGCCGTGGGCGCCCTCGGCACCGCACTGGCCCTTCCCGTCCTGGCCCAGACCGTGAAGGTGACGCCGCTGGGCGGCATCGAGGGCGAGTTCTGTCCGCAGGATCGCGCGCTGGTCTTCGAGGACCCGAACGGCACGCGCATCCTCTACGACCCGGGCCGCACCGTCGCCGGCGGCAGCGACCCGCGGCTGGGCAAGATCGACATCATCCTCGTCAGCCACATGCACGGCGACCACGTGGGCAACGCGCACAACAAGGCGCCCAATTCGGGCAGCTGCGACAAGCCGGACATGTCGGTGTCGGCCATGCCCAACTCCAACGCCGTGAACATCGCCCTGGCCAAGAAGTCGAAGATCGTGACCGGCAGCGAGATGCCGCCGTTCTTCGCGGCCAAGCTCAAGGCGAACGGCGGCGATCCCGCCGACTCGGTCCTCGCCCGCTTCGGCGGCAGCGTGACGCTCGGCGGCGTGCGCATCGCGACGGTGACGGCGCTGCACAGCAACGGCCTGGATCCCGACTACATCGGCGGCGACCTCGGCAAGGCGATGAAGGAGGCGGGCATCGCCGGCGACGTCGGCCCGCCGACGGGCTATGTCCTGCGCTTCAGCAACGGCCTCGTGGCCTACCTCTCGGGCGACACGGGAATCATGGCGGACCAGGAGCTCGTGGTGCGCAACCACTACAACGCGAAGCTCGCGGTCATGAACATCGGCGACGCCTTGACCACCGGCCCGGTCGAGGCCGCCTACGTGATCAACCAGCTCGTGAAGCCCGCGTCGGTGATCGCCTCGCACGCGAACGAAGTCGGCACCGTGGGCGGCAAGGTGCGCCCGGGCAGCAAGACGGAGGCCTTCGTCAAGGCCGCCCAGATGCCGGTTCACATCCCGCTCTCGGGCAAGACGATGGAGTTCGACGCCGCGGGCAAGTGCACGGCGGGGTGCTGACGTCGAGCGCTCGCTCAGTTCGTGATGGATCGTTCGCCGGCTGTCGAGGTTGCGCGCGAGTTCTGGCGTCTCATGGCCAGCAACGACTTCGACTCGGTCGCTGGCGTTCTGGCGCCGGGCTTCGTGCTCGAATGGCCGCAGTCCAGGGAGCGCATCCGGGGCTCTGAGCGCTTCGCGCTCATGAATCAGGAATACGTCGCGCACGGCCCCTGGCGCTTCAGGGTCGTGCGTGTGATCGGCAATGAATCGGAGGCTGTCTCCGAGGTCGAGATCACCGATGGAGCGCAGAACGCCAAGGCGATCTCGTTCTTCACGGTCCTGGCCGGCAAGATCACTCGCTTGGTGGAGTACTGGCCGGAGCCCTGCCCGGCGCCGGCGAATCGCGCGCACCTGACGGAGCCCATGGAATGAGCGCTTCTTCGTCCACGACCGCGAAACCCGCGCGTCACGCCAGCACCATGACCGATCCCCAGCAGCCGGATTCCGGTGCCTGGCACCGCAAGTTCGCCGCCGCGAGCAACAACCGGGCTTGGGAGCTCTCGGTCCGGGAGCGCAGCCCGCGCGAGGACCAGGAAATGCTGGCCGCTGCCCACGCTTCGGCCTGGCACTGGTCGGTCGTGGGCGCAGAGCTCAACCAGATGCGTGCCACGATGCTGCTTGCCGAGGTGCACGCTCTGCTCGGCATGGCGCCGTCGGCCATGCGATACGCCGAGGAGATGCGGGAGTACTTCCTCAGGGTGGGCGCGCCGGAATGGGAAACCGCCTTCGTTCACGCCATCCATGCGCACGCGGCAGCGGTAGCCGGTCAGAGCCAGGCTCACGCTGCTTCGTATGCGCTGGCGACGGAGGCGCTCGCCGCCATCCCGGATGAAGAAGACCGCCGCATCGTGGCCAGGACCCTCGACCACGTCCCCAAGCCGCGAGGCGCCGTCGCGGGGCACCTTTGCGACGGCTAGGAGAGCCAGTGCGCGTGCCATCTACCGTCATCGAGGTGAGGGTCAAGCCGAACTGTCGTGTCAGTCTCCTCGAGCAGGCCGATGGCGGCACGTGGCTGGCGCAACTCAAGTCGCCACCCGTCGACGGCAAGGCGAACGCAGAGCTTCTGGCGCTCGTCGCCCGGCACTTCGGCTGTCGCAAGTCCGCCGTCTCCATCAAGAGCGGTGCGTCTTCGCGTACCAAGCGGGTTCAGGTCGAAGGCGGTTCCGCTACGGTCCGAGGCGAGTAGTTCCGCGAAGTATCGGCGTGCAGATTCAGCGCTTCTTCGCGATCTTCTCGTGCGCGTCCCGGACCAGCATCAGTGCGGCTGAGCCGTAGTACGCGTGGTACTCGGCCACCATTTCGCCCTTGATGATCACCGGATCGGTCGAAACAAGCTTCTTGGCCTCGGCAATGTCGGACACAGCGAAGATGAACAGGCCGCGCCAACCATCGATGCCATCGAATGGTCCGGCGAGCGCGAGCTTGCCCTCCGAGGAAAGGCGATTCATGTTGGCGAAATGCCCCTTGAACATCTCATCGCGTTCAGGCCCGGCGGGCACCTTGTTCGGTCCGGTCTTCAGGATCACCAAGACATAGCTCTTCATGCCGTTGTCGTCGGCGCCGACCGATCGCGCGAGCTCGGGCTCGTACGGCGCCTTCACTGTCTCGACCGTGCCTTGCGCCTGGGCCGACACCGACAGGGACAGAAAGGCTGCGCAGGTCGCGAGAGAAGAAAGCTTGGACACCGTTGCATCTCCCCTTGAGGGCAGCGAACATGCTAACCAATGTGATCTGAGGAATTCGCCATGTACCGTCTTCACGGGTTCTGCCAGTCAGGCAATACCTTCAAAGTCGCCTTCCTCCTGCGCGCTCTCGAGCAGCCCTGGGAGCCCGTCTTCGTCGACTTCATGCGCGGTGTCACGCGCGAGGCCGCGTGGCGCGAAGCCGCCAATGAAATGGGCGAGGTGCCGATCCTCGAGGACGGGCCGCGCCGCCTGACGCAGTCCGGTCTGATCCTTTCCTACCTCGCGCGCAAGCACGGTGCGTTCGGCGGAGACACCGAGGACGAGCAGCACGAAGTGCTTCGTTGGCTCTTGTTCGACAACCACAAGTTCACGAGCTACTTCGCCACCTATCGTTTCATGAAAGCGTTCGCCGCCACCGCGCCGGATCCCGCCGTCATGGCGTGGCTGCGCGGCCGGCTGGACAACGCGTTCACCATCGTCGACAAGCACCTCGAGGTGCGCCCGTTCATGGTCGGTGGCGCGCCCACGATCGCCGACTTCTCGCTTTGCGGCTACCTCTTCTATCCGCTCGAGGAGAGCGACTACGAGGTCAAGGCCCGCTTCCCGCACATCACGTCCTGGCTGTCCCGCGTCCAGGCCTTGCCGGGCTGGGCACACCCCCACGACATCCTGCCCGGGGAGCGAATCGCGCCAAAGTGGTAGGCCCGGTGCGCGGATCTGGCGCCGTCCGGAAGCAGCCGGAGAGCTGCCAGACTTCGTCCCCAAGAAGAAGGGGCGCGGTCCCTGAATGGCTTGCCATCGATGGCCCGTTCGCTACAGTGGACGAATGAGGCCGTCACTGAGGGCACGGACACCACCACTCGGGAGACATTCGCCATGGCGACGCTTCTCAACACTCCGTTGGCCGTCGGCACCGTCGTGCAACGCGCGGGCTTCTTCACGAAGCGCCATACGCTCGGCGACCTGAGCGATGGCCGTGAGCTGGAGCGTCGAATCGGATACTCGCCGGGCACCCTGGGCTCGGGCTGGTATCTCCTGTTGATGATCGGCAGGCCGCCGGGCCCCGACGAGTTCACCCTGGCGGGATTCAGCCACTTCTCGGGCGGTCATGTCAGAGGGCACAAGGCAGTCAAGGGCGAGCACGTCGAAGAATCACTTCGCGCGCAGTCGATCGACGTCCTGCGCAGCCGCGCCATCTCGGCGCGAAACTTTTCGATCGAGGGTCCTCAACGGCTGGCAAAGATCCATCCCGTTCTGCGGTGCCAGGTCTATTGGCATCCGGATCCCAATCCGATTCCGCAGTGGCAACTGACCGAGCCGATGGAGTTCCTGGTCTCGGCTTTCTACCGCGGTGCCGAGTGAGCGCCGAGCCTGCGAAGATGGAACGTGCCTCTCGCGGCGGGCGCCGAAGATTCGTCATCGCTGCGGCAGGTGTCAGCGCAGCCACCGTCGGTGCCGGCTTTTCGGCCTGCCAGGGCGACTCGACGAGCGACCGTCGGCTGCAGTTCACGTCGCTGGCAGCAGCCCGGGAAGAGCTCGAGCGGCTTGCCCAAGCCAAGACGCTGAGCTCCAGCACAGCGTGGAGCTGGGCGCAGACCTTGGCCCACTGCGCGCAAAGCATCGAGTACTCCATGAGCGGCTTTCCGCAAACGAAGCCCGAGCTCTTTCAGCGCACGATCGGCTCGGCCGTGTTCAGCGTTTTCTCCTGGCGGGGCCGCATGACACACGACCTGGCGGAACCTATTCCAGGAGCGCCTCTGCTCGATGTTCGGGCAGAGCCCGGCCAGGCGCTCGGGCGTCTTCGCACGTCGATGCTGGCCTTCGCGCAGTGGCCGGGGCCGCTGCGGCCCCACTTCGCGTACGGCGAGCTCACCAGGCCGCAGTACGAGCTCGCCCACGCGATGCACCTGGCCAACCATCTCTCGGCCTATCGCGCCTGAGCCCGATCCATGGTTGCCCCCACTCGAGACGAGGAGAGCGACGTTGCAAGCTAGTCAGCGCATCACCCAGTTCTGCCTGTTCATCGTCGCGGCGATCGCCTTGTTCGGCGGCGCGCTTCAGATGGTCCTGGGCCAGCCGGAGACCACCGCCCGGCTCGACAACCTTCATCGGTTCATGGCCGGCGTCTACTTCTCGGTGGGCCTCGTCAATCTCTGGGCGGCCTGGACCATCCGCCGCCAGGGAGTGCTCGTCTACCTTCTCGCTTTGGGCGTCCTGCTCGCCGGGGTCGGCAGGCTCGTGTCGATCGCCCAGGTCGGCCTGCCCGCGCCGCCAGCGCTGTGGCTCGGCTATCTGGTTCCCGAGCTGGTGCTGCCCTTCGTCATCGCCACCTCTCACTGGGCGAGTGCCCGGGGCACCGAGACGAAACCCAGGGAGACGCACGCATGACCGAACACCCTCTCGAGACCTGGCACCGCCTCGTTCGCACCCAGGACGCCTCCGGCCTGAATGCGCTGCTCGCGGACGATGCGGTGTTCTACTCGCCCGTCGTCCACGCGCCGCAACGCGGCAGGAAGCTCGCGGCCAGGTACCTGGCCGCGGCGTTCCAGGTGTTCTTCAATCCCACTTTCCGCTATGTCCGGGAGATCGCGGGCGCTTCGGATGCCATGCTGGAATTCGAGACCGACATCGACGGCGTTCAGGTCAACGGCGTCGATCTGATCAAGTGGAACGGCGCGGGTCAGATCGTCGAGTTCAAGGTCATGCTCAGGCCGCTGAAGGCGATCAACGTCATCCATCAGCGGATGGCGGCGATGCTTCAAGCCGATCAATGAGCATGCAGACCTTTCGCCTTGCTCACCGAGGAGAACACCGTGCCCCGCAAGACCTATCACGGCAGCTGCCATTGCGGCAACGTGCGCTACGCAGCGGCGGTCGACCTGAGCCTGGGAACGGCAAAGTGCAACTGCTCGATCTGCATGAAGATGCGCATCTGGCACGTGATCTTCAAGGCGAAGCACTTCTCGTTGCTCTCGAATCCGGAGCTCATGGGCGAGTACCAGTGGCTGCCCGCGGGTCGCGAGAAATCGCGAATGCACTACTTCTTTTGCAAGACTTGTGGCGTTCCGTTGTTCGCCTGGGGTGACTTCCCCGATGGCCGGTACTACGCCATCCAGGTCACGACGCTCGACGACGTCGACGCCGACGAGCTCGCCGCCGCCCCCGTGAAGTACGAAGACGGGCGACACGATCGCTTCGATCGAGTCCCCACCGACATCCGCCTCCTGTGACGTCTATCTGATGAGGGGCGAGAAGCATCCGAACGAGGTCGCGGACCTCCCGTCGCTGGACCGCCGCATGGTCAAGCTCGACGGCAAGGTCACGATCTACCGCCTGTCCGAAGGCAAGCGCTTCGACGAGGTCGGCGCCTAGCCGACGCGCGCCATGCCAGCGACGTCGCGCGGCAGCTGCCTTTGCGGTGCGGTGAGCTTCGTCGCCACGCTGCCGTCGAAATGGGTCGCTCACTGTCACTGCACTCGCTGCCGGCGGGCGCACGGCGCGCCGTTCGTGACGTGGGCCGGCTTTGCGGCCGACGCCGTGACGGTGGGAGACGAGCAAGCGCACCTTCGCTGGCACATCGCCGCCGAAGGCGGCGCGCGCGGCTTCTGCGGCCACTGCGGCAGCCCCATGTTCTTCAAGTCCGATCGCTGGCCGGGCGAGCTGCACATCGCCCGCGCGCTCTTCGTCGAGCCGATCGATCGGGCGCCGCAGGCCCATGTCTTCTACGAGACGCATGTCGAGTGGGCGGCGGTCGGCGACGTCCTGCCGAAGAAGTCGAGCTCGCCTTAGACACGCTCGGCCCTTGATCCCGCCCCAAGCGTGGTTTTTTGCCCGGCGCCTCATCGACGTGCCCGGGCCTTTGCTGGCAAGCTCTGTGCTCACCCAAAACGGCGTCGCGTTCGCAGTCCGGACCGACGCTTTCTCTTTGTCACGGAGCACCATGTCTGCAGCCTTCACCGAAGATCAAGCCCGCGCCTACATGCACAAGTTGCTGGCCACCATGAGCCAGGCCGGCGGCTCCGACCTGTTCATCGCCGCCGACTTTCCGCCGAGCATGAAGTCGCAGGGCGCGATGAAGCCGCTGACGACGCAAAAGCTGGGCGCCGAGGTGACGCGGATGCTCGCCCAGTCCCTCATGAACGAGACCCAGCGTGCCGAGTTCGCGAAGGAGATGGAGTGCAACTTCGCGATCTCGATCCCGGGCGTCTCGCGCTTTCGCGTCAACGTCTTCTTGCAGCAGCGCTTCGTCGGCATGGTGATCCGCACCATCGCCTCCGAGATCCCGAGCTTCGAGAAGCTGAAGCTGCCGCCGGTGCTCAAGGACGTGGTGATGACCAAGCGCGGCCTCGTCCTCGTCGTCGGCGCCACCGGCTCGGGCAAGTCGACGACGCTGGCGGCGATGATCGACCATCGCAACCGCACCTCGCCGGGACACATCATCACCGTCGAGGATCCGGTCGAGTACGTGCATCCGTCGCAGCTTTCGCTGGTGACGCACCGCGAGGTCGGCATCGACACGCACTCGTGGCACCACGCGCTGAAGAACACGCTGCGCCAGGCGCCCGACGTGATCCTGGTCGGCGAGATCCGCGACGCCGAGACGATGGAGCACGCCATCGCCTTCGCCGAGACCGGCCATCTCTGCCTGGCGACGCTGCACGCCAACAGCGCCAGCCAGACGATCGAGCGGATCATCAACTTCTTCTCGGAAGACCGGAGGAAGCAACTGCTGATGGACCTCTCGGCCAACCTGCGCGCGATCGTCTCGCAGCGGCTGGTCCGGCGCGAGGACGGGAAGGGCCGCTCGGCGGCGATCGAGATCCTGCTCAACACGCCGACCATCGCCGAGCGAATCTTCCAGGGCGAGTTCCACGAGATCAAGACGATCATGGCGCGCTCGCGCGAGCTCGGCATGTGCACCTTCGACGCGGCGCTCTTCGACCTCTACGACGCCGGCCTGATCGGCTTCGACGAGGCGCTGCGCAATGCCGACTCGACCAACGAGCTGCGCCTGAACATCAAGCTGAAGAGCAAGCGCGGCGAGCCGCAGGCGACCGACTTCGGCGGCCTGGCGCTCAATCCGATGACGCAGCCCGCCGATCTCGAGGAGCGCGATTTCCAGCAGAAGACGAAGGCGCAGGACGAGCGCCGCCAGCGCGAGGAGGCCCAGCTCGCGGCGCTGCGCGAGAAGAAGCGCCTCGCCGAAGCGGCGGCGAAGACGTCGTGAGCGCCGCGCCGTCGGGCTCGCCGCCGACGGCGCCATGGCGCTAGCATTCCGCGGTGCGCGAAAAGGTGCCCGCCTGATGCTCAGCGCGACTTGCCACTATGGGGCGGTTCGAATGGGCCGAGTGTGGTTGTCGGTCGTCTTCGCGGCGGCGCCGGTCTGCATGGCTCAACCCGGCGAGGAACTGCGGAACTGGTTCGACGATCCGTTCTTCCAGATCTCGGCGTCGGTTCCCGATTGCCCGCTTCCCGCCGGCCCGTTCGTCACCGACAGCGAGCGGCGCGTCCAGGCGCATCACCGTGCCGAGAAAGGAACGACCTGCTGGCTCGCGAAGGAGTGCGATCGCCCCAACGCCTACGCCTACGACCAGGACATCGCCGCATCGTTTCGAAAGGCGGTCGCCGACGGCGGCCCGTTTCCGGACACGACGCTGTGGGTCACGGTGCAAGGTCGTGTGCTGTACATCGAGGGGTGTGCGCTGCAGAATTCCGCGGCCGCCGAGATCGAGGCGCTGGCGCGTTCCCTTCCCCATGTGCAGCAGGCGATCGCCATCGTTCGCACCGACCCGAAGTCGCCCCCGCCCTACAAGGTCCGCAGTTCGCCGTAGCATCGCACCACCCATGCCGACGCAAGACGAAGAGATCGCCCGTCACCTTCGGGAAGCCCTCGCTTCCGGCGAGCTCGCCGGCACCAAGGGGTTCGGCGAGCCGCTCCCCGAAGACGAAGGGTGGGAGGCCACCCCCGAGTCGCTGCGGATGCCCTTCAAGATCCTCAAGAACGCGTGCTACGTTCCTGGCGAGGTCGAGCTGTTCCATGAGCGCGCTGCGCTCGCTGCGGCGCTCGCCGCCTGCGCCAGCGAGGCGCGGCGGACCGAAATCCGCCACGCGCTGAGCGACCTCGAACAGAAGATCGCATTGCGCCTGGAAGCGCTGCGCATGAACGGATCGCTCTGAACCGGCGCCGGCCGCCACGGCACACGAGCATGAAGGGACACGCATGAACGACCTCGCCGCGATGCAGGCGCTCCTCGAGCCGCTCTTTCCCGGCCTGATGGGCGTTCGCCTCGGCGAGCTGGCCGCCGACCGCGTCGTCGCCGAGATGCCGGTGCGGCCCGACCTGTGCACCGCCGGCGGCATCCTCCACGGCGGCGCCTACATGGCATTCGCCGACACGCTGGGCGCCGTCGGCACCCTCCTCAATCTCGGTCCCGCCAAGCGCACGACGACGACCGACTCGAGCACGAAATTCATGGCCTCTGCCCGCGTCGGCACGACCGTCACCGGCGAGTCGGTCGCGCTCCACCGCGGCCGCACGACGATGGTCTGGCAGACGTCGATCCGCAACGCCGAGGGCAAGCTCTGCGCGGTCGTCACGCAGACCCAGCTCGTCCTCGCGATCGAGTCGTAGGAGACCCGGATGGCACGCCGCCTCATCAGCTCGGGTTCCACGTTCGAGGCCGACATGGGCTACTCGCGCGCGGTGGTCGACGACGACTGGATCTTCGTTTCCGGGACGACCGGCTTCGACTACCGGACGATGACCATCGCCCAGGGAATCGTCGAGCAGACGGAGCAGTGCCTGCGCAACATCGAAGCGGCCCTGATCGAAGCCGGGGCCGGCTTGTCCGACGTCGTCCGCGTCACTTACGTGCTGCCGGATGCCGGCGAGTTTCCGGCCTGCTGGCCGGTGCTGCGCAAGTACTTCGGCACCGTTCGTCCGGCGGCGATGATGATCTCGGCGGGGCTGGCGGATCCGCGCATGAAGATCGAGATCGAAGTCACGGCGCGCAAGCGCGCCGGCTAGCGTCGAGAGCATGGCCACCGACCCGGCGCCGAACATCGTCTGTCCGCTGTGCGGCGGCGCCAATGCCTGCGCGCCGGCGCGCAGCGGTCGCTTCGGCGAGGCCTGCTGGTGCGAGAACGCGACCTTCGGCGCCGCCCTCCTCGATCGCGTCCCCGAGGCGCTTCGCGGCGTGTCGTGCATCTGTGCCGCCTGCGCCGCGTCCGCCGCCGAATCGCCGGGAACGGCGCGTTAGCGCGCGCCAATCTCGCCGGGGCGATCGATCGGCATGTCGCCTGATACCGGGATCACTTCGCGCGTGCGCGGCAGTCGCGGCTATGCCGAGCAGGCCGAGGATCTGGTTGCGAAGTACGAAGCGATCGACTTCGCCGCCAAGCACGGCGCCGTCCTTCCGCTCTTGCCGGCCGCGCCCGCATCGGTCCTCGACATCGGCGCCGGGACCGGCGCCGACGCCGCATGGCTGGCCGCGCGCGGCTACCGCGTCGTCGCCGTCGAGCCGACCGCAGCGCTGCGCTCGCGCGCCATGGCGCTGCACCCGTCGCCCGCGATCGAATGGATCGACGACAGCTTGCCTGCCCTTCGGCACGTCGTCGCGCGTCGGCGCCAGTTCGATCTCGTGATGCTGACGGCGGTATGGATGCACCTCGACGCCGCCGAGCGCCGGCTCGCGATGGCGAGCATCGCTTCGCTCGTCGCGCCCGACGGCGTGCTGACGATGACGCTGCGCCACGGCCCGGTGCCGAACGGGCGCGTCATGTTCGCGGTATCTGCCGAGGAAACGATCGCGCTCGCCGGCGAGTGCGGGTTTCGCCCCTCGCTCCACGTCGACACCGAGTCGATCCAGGCGGCCAATCGCGAGGCGGGCGTGTCGTGGTCGCAACTGGCGCTTCGCCGGCATTGATCGGCGCGAGCACCCTGCAGGCGCTTCACCAAGAGCAACCCCGTGGCATCGACCGAACCCTTCTTCCGCGAAGCCGGCACGGGCCCGGGTGTCGTCTGTACCCATTCGAACGCGAGCACCTCGAGCCAGTGGCTGGGCCTCATGGAACGCCTCGGGCGACACTTCCACGTCCTCGCCGTCGATTCCTACGGCGCGGGGAAAAGCCCCGAATGGCCGTCGGACCGCGTCATCAGCCTGCGCGACGAGGTGGCCCTGATCGAGCCGGTGCTCGCGAAGGCCGGCGCGCCGCTCGTCCTCGTCGGTCATTCGTACGGTGCCGCCGTCGCCCTCGTCGCTGCGCTCGATCGGCCCGAGCGCGTGCGCGGCCTGGCGCTCTACGAGCCGACGCTCTTTTCCGTCATCGACGCCGATGCGCCGGGGCCGAACGATGCCGATGGGATCCGCAACGCCGTCGCGGCCGCCGCCGCAGCGCTCGACGCCGGCGACCGCGCCGGCGCCGCCGAGCACTTCATCGACTACTGGATGGGGCCGGGCAGCTGGCGACGGACTCCGGAAAAGCGCCAGCCCGCCATCGCCGCGTCGGTCGCCAACGTGCGGCGCTGGGCGCATGCGCTCCTCACCGAGCCGACGCCGCTCGCCGCATTCCGCGCGCTGGACGTCCCGGTCCTCTACATGGTGGGCCGGCGCTCGACCGCGTCGGCCCGCGGCGTGGCCCGGCTGCTGTGCGCCGCCCTTCCCCGCGTCGAGCGAGTCGAATTCGACGACGCGGGGCACATGGGCCCGATCACGCATCCCGATCCGGTGAACGACGCGATCGTGCGGTTCCTGGCACGCCTGCCGGCATGAAGACCTGGTCGCGGCCGGCGCAGGCTTTCGTCCGTCAGCGCCCACGCCATCGCGTGCAGAATCGCGAACGCAGCCACCAGGAACGCCATGAAACTCGCCGCCATCGTCCTCATCGTCGCCGGCCTGCTCGGCTTGCTCTACGGCGGCTTCAGCTACACGCGAGACAAGACGGCGCTCAAGCTCGGCCCGCTCGAGCTGTCGGTCAAGGAACGCGAGACGGTCAACGTCCCGGTCTGGCTCGGCGTCGGCGCCGTCGTCGTCGGCGGCCTGCTGCTCGTGTTCGGATCGCGCCCGAAGTAGCCGGCTCGATCGGGGTTCACGGGTCCGGCCATGGCACCGCCGCTTCGCGTCGGCCACCCGTCATGACGATCCAACTCGATCACACCATTGTTCCAGCGCGTCGCAAGGTCGCCTCGGCGAGGCGCCTGGCCGAGCTTCTCGGCGTGCCCTGGGCCGAACAAGGTGCCGGTCCGTTCGCGCCGGTCTACGTCAACGACGGGCTGACGCTCGATTTCATCGAGACCGACGAGGACTTTCCCGTCTATCACTTCTGCTTCCGCGTCGACGCCGACGAATTCGATGCAATCCTCGGCCGCATCCAGGCGGCGGGAATCCCGTACCGCAGCGGCGTCCGCGGCCCCGTCGACCTGCGGATCAACACCGACTACGGCGGCAGCATGATCTACTGGAACGATCCCGAAGGGCACCAGTGGGAGCTCCTCACGGTCAGTTACGCGAGGCGGCCGCGGTAGCCCCGGAGCAGCGCAGAATGCGCGGCCAGTGCAACGCCAGTTCCATTCGATTCCAACGCCTCGGGACCCATGATGCGAATCCACCGCCTTCTTGCCACCGCCCTCGCCCTCGCCTCGGCCACCGTCGCCGCGGAGGACCGGCGCTACGACCCGAAGGCGCTGGCGCGCTACGACGTCAGCTACGTGCGCTGCGAATCGAGCTTTCCCGAGATGAAGGGGCACCGGGACGATGCCTACCTCAGCCTCTGGCGTATCAAGCCCGGGCCGAGGCCGGCGGCGCGCCTGACCGAGATCCGCAACAGCGCGCTCTACAAGTCGGAGCACCGGCTCGCCACCCGCCAGGCCGCCAGCGCCAGCGAGCCGGCGGCCGTGAAGGCGCTCGAGCGCCAGTGCAGGGGCCTCTGGGGCGAGGCGCAGCGGACGCCCACGCCGCCGCGCTGACCTGCTGCCAAGACACACCGAAGCTGCCATGACCGCGCGCCGCGCCCGCTCGTCCCGTTCGCTGTCGGCCAAGACGGCCGAGCTCGCGTTCGCGGTGCCGCAGGTCGTCGCCCATCGGCTGCTGCGCATGGCCAACGCCGGGCCGCATCTGTCGGCACGCGACCGCAAGGAGTTCGCCCGCATGATCGCGGAAAAGAACAGCGCGTTCGGCGAATCCTGGAACGCGATGGCGCTGCAGGCGCTGCAATCGCACCGGGCCTTCGCGGCGACGCTGGCACGCGCCGCGTGGACGCCGCCGTCGACGCGCGGCAATCCTGCCGCCCACGCGCTCGCCGCGCAGTTGCACGACGCCGCGCTCGCGGTGCTCGGCAAGGGCCTCGCGCCGGTGCATCGCCGTGCCGTCGCCAACGCGAAGCGGCTCGCGCGGACGCGGCTGCGCTAGCGGCGCGGAGCCGATGCGCAATCCGGCTCTCCTCTATCCGATGTTCGCGCTGGCGGCGTGGACGCTGCTCGTGCTCCTGCTCATCCCGATCGCGCGTGCCCGCTCGGCGCGACGGCGCGAGATCGGCATCGACGATTTCAAGTTCGGGGAATCGCCGGCGGTGCCGCCCGCGGTCAGCATCCCGAACCGCAACTACATGAACCTGCTCGAGCTGCCGATGCTGTTCTACGTCGTCTGCATCGTCCTCTACGTCACCGCCGGCGCGTCGACCGCGGCGATCGCGCTGGCGTGGGCCTTCGTCGTCCTGCGCGTCGCCCACAGCGCCATCCATCTCAGCTACAACCGCGTCGTCCACCGGCTCGCCGCGTTCACGGCCGCCAACATCACGCTCGTCCTGCTGTGGCTGATCGCCGGCCTTCACCTCGCCGCCGCCGCACCATGATCGCGGTGCGCGAGATCGACCACCTGGTGCTGCGCGTCACCGACGCCGAGGCGATGCTCGCCTTCTATCGCGACGTCCTCGGCTGTCCGGTCGAGCGGCGCCAGGACGAGATCGGCCTGATCCAGCTGCGCGCCGGACGCTCGCTGATCGACCTGGTGCCGATCGACGGCGCCTTGGGCCGGGCCGGGGGCGCCGCGCCCGGCAAGGAAGGCCGCAACCTCGACCACTTCTGCCTGCGCATCGATCCGTTCGACGAAGCCGGCATTCGCCGCCGGCTGAACGAGCACGGCATCGAAGCCGGACCGCTGGCATCGCGCTACGGTGCCGAGGGCGAAGGCCCGTCGCTCTACCTCGCCGACCCGGAGGGAAACGTCGTCGAGCTGAAGGGGCCGGCCACGGCGGCGCCGGTCGGCGCGCCGTCGACGAGGGCGGCCGCGACGGCCGGCGCACCGGCCGCCGAGGTGACGATCCGCCTGCTCGGAAGAAGCGACGCCGGCGTCCTCGACGATGTCGCCGCCGACGTCTTCGATCATCCGGTCGACCGCGCCCTCACGAGCGAGTTCCTGGCCGACCCGCGCCATCATCTCGTCGTCGCCTGCGCCGGCACGACGGTCATCGGCATGGCCTCGGCGCTGCACTACGTCCATCCCGACAAGCCGGCCGAGCTGTGGATCAACGAGGTCGGCGTCGCGCCGGCGTATCGGCGCCGCGGCGTCGGCACGCGGTTGCTCGAGGCCTTGTTCGCGCACGGCCGCGCCATCGGCTGCAGCGAGGCGTGGCTCGGCACCGAGAATTCGAACCGCGCAGCGCGCCGCCTGTACGCCAAGGTGCGCGGCCGCGAGGAAGCGATGGTCTACGTCACCTTCGCGATCCGAGACACCGAAAGGAGCACCCCGTGAGCCATCGCTTCGTCTGGGTCGACATCCCGGTCCACGACCTCGACCGCGCCATCGCCTTCTATGCCGCGGTCCTGGGAACGCCGGTGACCCGCGAGGGTGGGCCGGGTTTCTCGTTCGGCCTGCTCGCGCACAGCGGCAGCGACGTCGCCGGCTGCCTCTATCTGGCCGACGACGGCAACGCGCCGTCGCCGCGCGGGCCGCTCGTCTACCTCAACGTGGACGGACGAATCGCCGACGCCGAGCGCGCCGTCGCGGCCCGAGGCGGCCGCGTGCTGCAGGCCACGCAGCCGATCGGCCCGCACGGGTACCGGGCGATCGTCGTCGACAGCGAAGGCAATCGCGTCGCCCTGCATTCGCCGAAGCCCTGACGCCGCCGCGCGGACCGGCCGCCGCTATCCTGCAGGCCGGCCGGCAGCGAGTTCATCGCCATGTGCAGAAACATCAAGACCCTCTTCAACTTCGAGCCGCCCGCGACCGAGCTCGAGATCCGCGACGCGGCGCTCCAGTTCGTCCGCAAGCTGAGCGGCTTCACGGTGCCGTCGAAGGCCAACGCGGCCGCGTTCGAGGAGGCGGTCGCGCAGGTCGCCGAAGCGGCGCGCGGGCTGATCGGATCACTGGTGACGAACGCCGAGCCGCGCGACCGCGAGATCGAGGCCGAGCGCGCCCGCGCCCGCTCGCGCGCCCGCTTCGGCGTGCCCGCTGCCAGCGGCAGCGAGCACGGCGGCTGATCGCCTCGGCGGCCGCCGCGACGTAGGAACATGCCGCGTCGCGCCGAACGGGCGGGCGCCGGCGCGGGGTTTGCGGCTAGGCTGAACGCCTTGCGACAGCCCTGCGCCCCATGAAACGTACGTCCACCACCGTCCGGATCCCCTTGCTGGCACTCGGCGTCGTCCTCGCGGCCGCCGTCGGAGCGGGCAGCGCGAACGCCGCCGACGCGATCGGTACCGGCGCCATCCCCGCCGCTTCAGCGGCGAGCGGCCCCACCACCGGCGCATCGGCGCCGAGCGACGGCCTCGGCGAACCGCGCAAGGTGCCGACGCAATCGCTCGACTACGCCACCCCGGCGCTCGAGATCGTCGGCTTCGACTTGCTGCTCAACCGCTTCAACCGCTCCTTCGGCAGCGGGCGCGAGGACTACGCCGTCAGCCTCTCGACGATCAAGAGCAACCTGCGCAGCAGCTGGAAGAGCGATCGCGATCCGTTCAACGTCAACCAGCTCGGCCATCCGTATCAGGGCTCGATGTACCACGGCTTCGCGCGCTCGGCGGGATTCAACTACTGGGAATCGGCGGGCTACGCATTCGCCGGCAGCGGCTTCTGGGAGATCTTCGGCGAGCGCACTCATCCGTCGATCAACGACCAGGTCGCGAGCGGCATCGGCGGCACCTTCCTCGGCGAAGCGCTCTTTCGCATGTCGAACCTCGTCCTCGAGCATGGCGGCGGCATGCCGCGCTTCTGGCGCGAGGCGGCGGCGGCGGCGATCTCGCCGTCGACCGGCTTCAACCGCCTCGTCTTCGCCGACCGCTACGGCGCTGTCTTCTCGAGCCACGATGCCGCCTACTACAGCCGCCTCGGCGTCGGCTACAACCACAGCATCCGCGAAGAGGTCGGCCTCACCTCGACCAAGTTCAGGCCGAACGAAGTGCAGGTCGACTTCTCGCTCGACTACGGCCTGCCCGGCCTGAAGGGCTACGAGTACAACCGGCCGTTCGACTACTTCAATTTCCAGGCGACGGCGTCGAGCGCGAACGGCTTCGAGAACGTGTTGACGCGGGGCCTCCTGATCGGCAAGTCGTACGACGCCGGCCCCGATTACCGCGGCGTCTGGGGCCTCTACGGCAGCTACGACTACATCTCGCCGCAAACCTTCCGGGTCTCGACGACGGCGCTGTCGCTCGGCACGACCGGTCACCTGTGGCTGACTCGCGACCTGTCGCTCGAGGGAACGGGAATGCTGGGCGCCGGCTACACCGCCGTCGGCACCTCGCACGGCACGGCGAGCGACCGCGACTACAACTACGGCGTCACGCCGCAGGCGCTGCTGGCGCTGCGCCTGACGCACAGCGACAAGGCCGCCCTCGACATCACCGGGCGCGAGTACTTCGTCAGCCGGGTCGCATCAGCGAGCGGCGGGCACGACAACATTGTCCGCCTCGACGCCGCGCTGACGTGGCGGCTCTACAAGCAGCACGCCGTGACGGTCCGCTATCTCGGCAACCGCCGCGACGCCAGCTTCGCCGGCGGCTCGAGCGCGCGCCAGGTGCGCAACACCGTCGGCGTCTTCTACACGCTGCTCGGCCAGGATCGCTTCGGCGGCGTCGACTGGCGCTGACCGGCGCTCGGGCGCGCACGACCTAGAGGACCAGCTTGCCCTGGACGAGGTGCAGGCGCCGGTCGCAGCGCGAGGCGAGGCTCTCGTCGTGGGTGACGAGCACGAACGCCATGCCGCGCTGGCGCGTCAACTCGAGCATCAGCGCGAAGACGCCGTCGGCGGTGACGCGGTCGAGGTTGCCGGTCGGCTCGTCGGCGAGGACGCAATCGGGCTGGCCGGCGAGCGAGCGCGCGATCGCGACGCGCTGGCGTTCGCCGCCCGAGAGCTGCGACGGCCGGTGCGCCAGCCTGTCGCCGAGGCCGACCTGGGTGAGCGCCGCGGCGGCGCGCTCGCGTGCCGCCACGCTGGCGACGCGGCGGATCCGCAGCGGCATGGCGACGTTGTCGAGCGCCGTGAATTCCGGCAGCAGATGGTGGAACTGATACACGAAGCCGAGGTGGCGGTTGCGCCACTGGCCCTGCTCCGACGCGCTCATGCCGACGAAGCCGCGGCCGGCGAGCTCGACCGTTCCGTCGGTCGGCGCCTCGAGGCCGCCGAGCAGGTGCATCAGGGTGCTCTTGCCGGAGCCGGAAGCGCCGACGATCGCCACCGTCTCGCCACGCGCGACCTCGAGGTCGACGCCGCGCAGCACGGTGACGTCGATCGCCTCGTCGCCGCTGCCTTCGACGAAGCGCTTGTGCAGGCCGCGCGCGCGCACGATCGGGCCGGCGCCGGACGCCGCGCCCTCATTCATAGCGCAGCGCTTCGGCGGGCTGGAGCCGGCTCGCGCGCCAGCTCGGATAGAGCGTCGCCAGGAACGCGAGTACGAGCGAGATGATCGCGATCGGCACGATGTCGCCCTGCTGCGGATCGCTCGGCATGCGGCTGATGAGGTAGACGCTGCTCGGCAGGAAGCTGACGTGCAGCACGCTCTCGATCGCCGGGACGATGACGTCGATGTTGTAGGCGACGAGAAGGCCG
>JADGRJ010000166.1 GCA_017881025.1 Rhizobacter sp.
CGTCAGCGCCGCCGTCAAGGTCGTCTTGCCGTGGTCGACGTGCCCAATGGTCCCCACGTTCACGTGCGGCTTGGTGCGCTCGTATTTGCTCTTTGCCATCTCGAAACTCCGTCAAGTAATCCTGTAAGGGGTCGCTTGCGACCCCGCTGTCCGTCCTGCGAAGCTTACGTCGCGCGGCCGGCGGTGATGCTGCCGCGCGACGTGATGATCGCGTCGGCGACGTTCTTCGGCGCCTCGCTGTAGTGCTTGAACTCCATCGAGTACGTCGCCCGGCCCTGCGACATCGATCGCAAGGTCGTCGAGTAGCCGAACATCTCCGACAACGGCACCTCGGCCTTGATGAGCTTGCCGCCGCCAGCCATGTCGTCCATGCCCTGGACCATGCCGCGCCTGGACGAGAGATCGCCCATGACGTTGCCGGCGAAGTCTTCCGGCGTCTCGACCTCGACCGCCATCATCGGCTCGAGGATCACCGGCGACGCCTTGCGGCAGCCGTCCTTGAAGCCGAACGATGCCGCCATCTTGAACGCGTTCTCGTTCGAGTCGACCTCGTGGTACGAACCGAAGGTGAGCGTGACCTTGACGTCGACCACCGGATAGCCGGCGAGCACGCCGTTCGGCAGCGAATCCTCGACGCCCTTCCTGACAGCCGGGATGAATTCGCGCGGCACGACGCCGCCCTTGATCGCATCGACAAACTCGAAGCCCTTGCCCGGCTCCTGCGGCTCGATCTTCAGTACGACGTGGCCGTACTGGCCCTTGCCGCCCGACTGGCGAACGAACTTGCCTTCGACGTCGCTCACGGCCTTGCGAATCGTCTCGCGATACGCGACCTGCGGCTTGCCGACATTGGCCTCGACGCCGAACTCGCGCCTCATGCGGTCGACGATGATCTCGAGGTGGAGCTCGCCCATGCCGGAGATGATCGTCTGGCCGGACTCCTCGTCGGTCTTGACGCGAAACGACGGGTCTTCCTGGGCCAGACGGCCGAGGGCGATGCCCATCTTCTCCTGGTCGGCCTTGGTCTTCGGCTCGACGGCCTGCGAGATCACCGGCTCCGGAAAGACCATCCTCTCGAGCATGATGATCGCCGCCGGATCGCACAGCGTCTCGCCGGTCGTCACGTCGCGCAGGCCGACGCAGGCCGCGATGTCGCCGGCCAGGATTTCCTTGATCTCTTCGCGCTGGTTGGCGTGCATCTGCAGGATCCGGCCGATGCGTTCCTTCTTGCCACGGATCGGATTGAAGACCGAGTCGCCCGACTTCAGGATGCCCGAATAGACGCGCACGAAGGTGAGCTGGCCGACATACGGGTCGGTCATCAGCTTGAACGCGAGGGCGGAAAACTTCTCGTCGTCGGCACGCCGCCGAGTGACCGGCTTGTCGTCGTCGTCGGTACCCGGCACCGGCGGGATGTCGACCGGCGACGGCATGAAGTCGAGCACCGCGTCGAGCAAGCGCTGCACGCCCTTGTTCTTGAATGCGCTGCCGCAGAGCATCGGGTGGATCTCGCCGGCGATCGTGCGGATGCGGATGCCCTGCGTGATCTCGTCCTCGGTCAGCTTGCCCGACTCGAGGTACTTGTTCATCAGCTCTTCGTTCGCCTCGGCGGCGGCCTCGACCATCTGCTCGCGCCACTTCTCGGATTCGGCCTGCAGCTCGGCAGGGATCTCCTCGTAGCTGAACTTCATGCCCTGGGATGCTTCGTCCCAGTAGATCGCCTTCATCTTGACGAGGTCGACCACGCCCTTGAAGTTGTCTTCCGCGCCGATCGGCAGGGTGATCACCACGGGGTTGGCCTTCAGCCGATCGATCATCATCTGGCGCACGCGCAGGAAGTCGGCGCCGACGCGGTCCATCTTGTTGACGAACGCCAAGCGCGGCACCTTGTACTTGTTGGCCTGGCGCCAGACGGTTTCCGACTGCGGCTGCACGCCGCCCACCGAGTCGTAGACCATGACCGCGCCGTCGAGGACGCGCATGCTGCGCTCGACTTCGATCGTGAAGTCGACGTGGCCCGGCGTGTCGATGATGTTGATGCGGTGCTCGGGATGCGAGAAGTCCATGCCCTTCCAGAAGCAGGTCGTCGCCGCCGAGGTGATCGTGATGCCGCGCTCCTGCTCCTGCTCCATCCAGTCCATCGTCGCGGCGCCGTCGTGCACTTCACCGATCTTGTGGTTGACCCCGGTGTAGAACAGGATGCGCTCGGTCGTCGTCGTCTTGCCGGCGTCGATGTGGGCCGAGATACCGATGTTCCGGTAGCGCTCGATGGGGGTCTTGCGGGACATGGAAAAGCTCCAAATGCGTCCCACCCGTGTCGAGCCGCCGCGTTTCGCGCGCGGCCCGATGACGAGCGAGCTGAAGAAGGTTCGGCTCTAGATGAGGCTCAGAAGCGGAAATGCGAGAAGGCCTTGTTGGCCTCCGCCATCCGGTGCACTTCGTCGCGCTTCTTCATCGCGCCGCCGCGGCCCTCGACGGCCTCGAGCAGCTCGTTCGCGAGCCGCTGCGCCATCGACTTCTCGCCGCGCTTGCGCGCCGATTCCTTCAGCCAGCGCATCGCCAGGGCGACGCGCCGCACCGGGCGAACCTCGACCGGCACCTGGTAGTTCGCGCCGCCGACGCGGCGCGACTTCACTTCGACCATCGGCTTGATGTTGTTCAAGGCGACGATGAAGATCTCGAGCGGGTCCTTGCCGGACTTCTTCTCGACCTGGTCGAGGGCGCCGTAGATGATCCGTTCGGCGACGGCCTTCTTGCCCGATTCCATGATGACGTTCATGAACTTGGACAGGTCGACAGAGCCGAACTTGGGATCGGGGAGGATGTCCCGCTTGGGGACTTCGCGACGACGAGGCATTTCACTCTTCCTTTTGCTTCAGTTGGCGCCCGCTTCGCGAACGCCGGGGCAGCCACAGGACCACCCACTTACTCGACGACCCGAGGGCCGCCATAAAGCCCGAACCCGGCACGGAGCCGGGCATCGGGTCGAACCCGGGCCGGATGGCCCCGCAGAAGGCCGTTACGCCTTCTTCGGGCGCTTGGCGCCGTATTTGGAGCGCGACTGCTTGCGGTCTTTGACGCCTTGCAGGTCGAGCGAGCCGCGAACGATGTGATAGCGAACGCCGGGCAGATCCTTGACGCGGCCGCCGCGCACGAGCACGACGCTGTGCTCCTGCAGGTTGTGGCCTTCGCCGCCGATGTACGAAATGATCTCGAACCCGTTCGTCAGGCGCACCTTGGCGACCTTGCGGAGCGCCGAGTTCGGCTTCTTGGGCGTCGTCGTGTAGACGCGCGTGCAGACGCCGCGGCGTTGCGGGCCGCCCTGCAGCGCCGGCGACTTCGACTTGACGGTCTCGGTCTCGCGGCCATGGCGGACGAGCTGGTTGATCGTGGGCATAGGAACTCGTTGTCTGGTGAAGCGCGGGCGAAACGGCCAAGGCGGAAGGCCCTGACGAATTGCGCCAGCTGCCTCGGTGTCGGCCGTGACGGGAATACCGCTCACGGAAGGCGGCTTGGCGCCCCCGGCCTCATCGAAAGCCGAAGACGAGAAAAGCCGATGATTGTATGCCGCGGCAGGGGCGCCCGCAAGCCGGGGCCTTGTCCTCGAGCGATGCGGGCGGGATGATCGCGGCTCGCGATGCCCGATCCCTCCATACGCTGCGCCCGCTGCCAAGCCGACAACCCGCCCGGGGCCCGCTTCTGCAGCGCGTGCGGGCAGCCGCTCGGCGGCGCCTGCCCCCGGTGCGGCGCCGAGGTCGCCACCGGGCAGCGCTTCTGCTCCGCCTGCGGCCAGGACCTCGCACCGCCGGCACCCGCGACGGCGGTCGCCCCGGTCACCCCCGTCACCCCGGTCGGCCCGACTGCGGGCGACGAGGGCGAGCGCCGGCACGCGACGGTGATGTTCTCGGACCTCTGCGGCTACACCGCGCTCAACGAAGAGCTAGACCCGGAGGAGGTCGAGGCGGTGATGACGCGAATCAAGGCCGACGCCAGCGACGTCATCGAGCGTCATGGCGGCACGGTCAACCAGTTCGTCGGCGACGAGGTCATGGCGCTCTTCGGCATCCCGCTTGCCCATCGCGACGACGCCCGCAGCGCGGTCTCGGCGGCCCTCGAGCTGCACCGCGCGGTCGCCGCCTACGTGGCGACGCTCGGGCCGGCGATCGCCCGCTCGCTCGCCCTGCACACCGGCATCAACACCGGCCTGGTCGTCGCCCGCCGCAGCGACGCCCGCGCCGGCGACTACGCGCTGACCGGCGACGCCGTCAACACCGCGGCGCGCCTGCGCGGCCTGGCCAAGCCTGGCCAGGTGCTCGTCAGCGCCGCGACCTGGCGCCTCGTCTCGGACCACTTCGACGCCGAGGAGACGGCGCCGGTCGAGGTCAAGGGCAAGGAGCAACCGCTCGCCGCCTGGCGCGTGCGCGGCCCGCGCCAGGCGACGCGCGGCGGCGAAGCGGCGCTCGTCGGCCGCGACGAGGAGTTGCGCGACTTCCGCGCCCTCGCCGTTGCATGCGCCGAGCGAAAGCGCAGCCGCGTCGTCGTCGTCCGCGGCGATCCGGGCGTCGGCAAGTCGCGCCTGGTCGCCGAGTTCGCCGCCGTCGCCGGCGCCCTCGGCTTCTCGTGCCACGCCGCCGCGGTGCTCGACTTCGGCGCGGCGACCGGCCGCGACGCGATGCGCAGCCTCGCCCGCAGCCTGGTCGGCCTGCCCGGCGCCGCCGACGAGGACGAGCGTCGTCGCGCGCTCGAAAGCGCGAGCGGCGAGCGCGCCCTCGCCGCCGAGAAGCGCCTCTTCCTGCACGACCTGCTCGACATCGCGCCGCCTTCCGACCTGCGCGTGCTCGCCGCCGCGATGAGCACCGCGGCGCGCGAGAAGGGCTCGCTGCTCGCGCTCTGCGACCTGGCGACGAGCGCCGCCGTAGCGGCGCCGCTCCTGCTCGTCGTCGAGGACATCCACTGGGCCGACGCCTGGACGCTCGAGCGCCTCGCCGCCCTGGCTGTCCTCGCCGCGAAGCAGCCCATGCTCGTCGTGATGACGACCCGCTTCGCCGGCGACCCGACCGCCGGCGCCTGGCGCACCGTGCTGCACGGCGCGCCGCTGCTCGGCGTCGACCTCGGCCCGCTGAGCGAGGAGGAGTCGCTGCGCCTCGCCGCGCAGGCGTCGTCGATGCCGCCGGCGCTGATCGAAAGTTGCGCGACGCGCGCCGAGGGCAATCCGCTCTTCCTGCTGCAGCTGCTCCTCAACGCCGGCGAGACGACGCAGTCGGCGCTTCCCGGCTCGATCCAGGCGCTCGTCCACACGCGAATGGACCGCCTCGCCGGCGCCGACAAGCTCGCGCTCCAGGCGGCGGCGGTCCTCGGCCAGCGCTTCGGCGCCGCGGCGCTGCGCCACCTCGTCGAGAACCCGGCGTACGACTGCCGGCTGCTCGTCGAGCAGTTCCTGGTTCGCGCCGACGGCGGCGAGTTCATGTTCTGCCACGCCCTCATCCGCGACGGCGCCTACGCCTCGCTACTGCACAAGCGGCGCCGCGCCCTGCACGCGCGCGCCGCCGAGTGGTTCGGGCCGCGCGACCTCGTCCTCGCCGCCGAGCACTTCGACCGCGCCGACGACCCGCGCGCCGCTGCCGCGTACCTCGCGGCGAGCGACGCCGTCGCGGCGCAGTTCCGACATCCGGGCGCGCTCGCGCTGGCCGAGCGCGGCCTCGCGCTCGCGGCCGAACCGACGACGCGGTTCGCGCTCCTGATGGCACGCGGCAAGCTGCTCGTCGAGCTCGGCCGCGCCGGCGACGCGATCGAAGCGAGCCGGGCCGCGCTCGCCGTCGCCGCCAGCGGCGGCGAACGGGCGCAGGCACTGATCGCGATGGCGGCGGGGATGCGCCTCAACGACCGCATCGCCGAGGGTCTGGCCGCCCTCGACGAGGCCGAGCCGCTCGCGACCGCCGCGGCGCTGCCGCTCGAGCTCTCGCGACTGCACCACCTGCGCGGCAACCTCCTCTTTCCGCTCGGCCGCGACGTCGACTGCGTGCGCGAGCACGAGCTGGCGCTTCGCCATGCCCGGGACGCCGGATCCTTGCAGGCCCAGGCAGCGGCCCTCGGCGGCCTCGGCGACGGCTACTACCTGCAGGGCCGGATGCGCTCGGCCAACCAGCAGTTCCGCGAGTGCGTCGCGCTCGCGCGCGAGCACGGCTTCGGCAAGCTCGAGGTCGCGAACCTGTCGATGGTCGGCTGGTCCGGCATGCACCTGAGCGAGGTCGGAACATCGATCGCCGTCGGCCACGAGGCCATCGCGCTGGCGATGCGCGCGTCGCAGCCGCGCGCCGAGTTGATGGCGCGAACGCTCGTCGCCTGGTGCGAAGGGCTGATCCGCGGCCGTCTCGACGAGGCCGAGCGGGAGAACGCTGCCGCGCTCGGCCTCGCACGCGCACTCGGCGCCCGACGTTTCGAGGCGCAGGTGCTCGGCGTGGACGCCGTGCTCGCCGTGCGCCGCGGCGACCGCGACCGGGCCCGACGGATCGCGGCCGAGGCGATCGCCGTCTGCCGCGAGCACGGCATGGGCCACATCGGACCGTGGATCCACGGCGTGTGCGCCCTGGTCGAAAGCGATCGCGAGGCGCGGCTCGTCTGGCTCGAGCAAGGCGAGCGACAGCTCGCGCTCGGCTGCGTCAGCCACAACCACGTCCAGTTGCGCGAGCTGGCCATCGATACGCTGCTCGAGATCGGCGACAGCGCAGGCGTCGAGCGCGAATGCGCGCGGATCCGCGACTACACCGCCCGGGAATCCTTGCCGATGAGCGAGTTCGTCATGGCGCGCGGCCTCGCGCTCGTGCGCTTCGCCCGGGGCGAACGCGGCACGGACTTGCTGGCCGGGTTGCGCCGCTTGCGTGCCTCCGGCGCGGAGTTGGAGCTGAACACCTTCCTGCCCGCGCTCGACGCGGCGCTCGGAGCCTTCGACGCGCCTGGCGCGACGTCGGCGCGGTGACCTCGCCGTGTCGCTGCCCGTGTCGACGGCGACTGGCGACGGACCGCGGATCGTCCTCGACACCAACGCGGTGCTCGACTGGCTCTACTTCCGCGACCCTCGCTGCGCGGGCCTGGCGGAGGCGGTGGCGGCGGGCCGCGTCCGCTGGATCGCCAGCGCGGCGATGCGGGACGAGATCGAGCACGTGCTGCTGCGCGGCAGCCTCGGCGACCGCTGGCCCGAAGGCCCGGCGTCGGTGCGCGACGGCTGGCAGCGCTGGGCGACGATGGTCGAGGCGGAGCCGCCGGCGTCGCCCGCCCTGCTGCGCTGCACCGACGCCGACGATCAGAAGTTCATCGATCTCGCCCTCGACGTTCGCGCCGCGGCGCTGCTGAGCGCGGACCGGGCCGTGCTGCGCCTGGCACGTCGCGCGACCGGGTGGGGGCTCGCGATCACGACCGTCGAGCGCTGGCGGATCGTTCCGATCGCGTAGTTCGACGCGCCAAAAAAAGGGCAGCCCGCAGGCTGCCCTTCGATCGCTCGGCCCGAGAGGACCGAAATCGCTTACTCGGTCGCTGCCGTCGCGGCGGCCGCCGCGGCATCGCTCGCCGCATCGACCTGCTGCATCTGCACCGCCGCGAGCTCCTCGGCTTCCTGGACGGCGATGGCGCGGCGCTCGGCGTCGTCCATCGCTTCCTTCGCCTTGCGGGCGTCGTGGAAGGCCATGCCGGTGCCGGCCGGGATCAGGCGCCCGACGATGACGTTTTCCTTCAGGCCACGCAGCTCGTCGCGCTTGCCCATGATGGCAGCCTCGGTGAGCACGCGGGTCGTCTCCTGGAACGACGCCGCCGAGATGAAGCTGTCGGTCGACAACGACGCCTTGGTGATGCCGAGCAGGACGTCGGCGTGGGTCGCCGGCATCTTGCCTTCGGCCAGCATCTTGTCGTTGCGACCGAGAAGCTCGGAGCGCTCGACCTGCTCGCCGAGGATGTAGCTCGTGTCGCCCGGGTTCGTGATCTGGACGCGGCGCAGCATCTGGCGAACGATCACCTCGATGTGCTTGTCGTTGATCTTCACGCCCTGGAGGCGATAGACGTCCTGCACCTCGTCGACGATGTAGCGCGCGAGCTCTTCCATGCCGAGCAGACGCAGGATGTCCTGCGGGTCGGCCGGCCCGTCGACGATCGACTCGCCCTTGTTGACCACCTGGCCCTCGTGGACCACGATGTTCTTTTCCTTCAGGACGAGCTCTTCGTAGACCTTGCCTTCCGGGTCGGTGATCTGCAGCCGCACCTTGCCCTTGGTCTCCTTGCCGAACGAGACCGTTCCGGTCATCTCGGCGAGCGTGCCCTTGTCCTTCGGCGTGCGCGCCTCGAAGAGCTCGGCCACGCGCGGCAGGCCGCCCGTGATGTCGCGCGTCTTCTGGCCTTCGACCGGGATCCGCGCCATCACCTCGCCCGGGGCGAGATCCTGGCCGTCGCGGATCTGGATCAGCGAGCCGATCGGGAAGGCGATCGTCACCGAGTGGTCGGTGCCGGGGATCTTCACTTCGTTGCCTGCCGGATCGAGGAGCTTGACCTGCGGGCGGACGACCTTGGTCGCGCCGCGCCGCTTCGGGTCGATGACGACCAGCGTCGACAGGCCCGTGACCTCGTCGAGCTGCTTGGCCACCGTGACGCCTTCCTCGACGTTCTCGAACTTCGCCCGGCCGGCGAACTCGGTGATGATCGGCCGCGTTAGCGGGTCCCAGCTCGCGAGCAGCGCGCCGGCCTTGACCTGCTGGTCGGGCTTGATGCCGAGCAACGCGCCGTAAGGCACCTTGTGGCGCTCTCGCTCGCGGCCGTGCGGGTCGGCGATGATGATCTCGCCGGAGCGAGAGATCACGACCAGCTCGCCCTTGCCGTTGGTCACGTAGCGCATCGTCGGGTTGAAGCCGACCGTGCCTTCCGACTTGGCCTCGACGCCCGACGCCACCGCCGCGCGCGATGCCGCGCCGCC
>JADGRJ010000417.1 GCA_017881025.1 Rhizobacter sp.
CCGGCCGCGCCCTTGGCGCAGATCACGCCCTTGTTGATCGGGTGGTTCGGGTTGCCGTCGATGTAGCGCAGCTTGCCGTCGCGCAGGTGGACGCGGATGCCGCAGCGACACGCGCACATGTAGCACGTCGTCGTCTTCATCTCGCGCCTGGCGCCCGGGTCCGGCTCCGCCGTCGGGTCGTGCAGCGGCTCTTTCGAAAAGAGCCTGAAGACAGCATGCCTCATGCGTTGAATATAGTGTGCCCGTGCTCGGCGAAGACCACGAGCGTGCGGAGGCTGCCATGTTGAATCGATCGCGACGCGAGTCCCTCGCGCTCCTGGCTCTCGGTGCCACTGCGGTCTCGTGGCCGCGACGAGCGCGCAGCGAGACGGCGAACGTTCGCAGCTGGCCGCTCGCGACGCGCCAGCGCACCGGCATCCACGACGTCGCGCCGGCCCCCGACGGCGGCGTCTGGTTCACCGCGCAGCGGAGCGGCCACCTCGGCTGGTTCGATCCCGCGAGCGGGCGCGTCGAGCTGGTCGCGCTCGGCGCCGGCTCGTCGCCGCACGGCGTGATCCAGGGCCCCGACAAGGCGGCGTGGATCACCGACGGCGGCCAGGGCGCGATCGTCCGCGTCGGCTGGCCCGATCGATCGGTGCGCGCCTTTGCGCTCCCCGCCGGAACGCCGTACGCGAACCTCAACACCGCGACCTTCGACGGCGACGGCGACCTCTGGTTCACCGGCCAGGGGGGCGTCGTCGGCAAGGTCGCGACCAAGACCGGCCGCGTCACCGTCAAGGAAGCGCCGCGCGGCTCAGGGCCTTACGGCATCTGCACGACGCCGCGCGGCGATGTCTGGTGGTGCTCGCTCGCCGGCTCGTTCATCGCCCGCATCGACCGCGCGAGCAGCGACTCGCAGGTCGTCGAGCCGCCGACGCCGCGTCAGGGCGCGCGTCGCGTCTGGAGCGACAGCCAGGGCCGGATCTGGGTCAGCGAATGGCTGAGCGGCAACCTGTCGATGCACGATCCCGGGAAGGCGAGCTGGCGCACGTGGAAGGTTCCGGGCTCGAGCCCCAAGCCTTACGCGGTGTACGTCGACGATCGCGACGCCGTCTGGCTGAGCGACTGGGGCAGCAACGCGATCTTCCGCTTCGACGCCGGCAGCGAGACCTTCACGCGCATCGCGCTGCCGAACGAAGGCGCCGGCGTGCGCCAGATCCTCGGCCGCGCCGGCGAGGTCTGGCTGCCCGAGAGCGGCACCGAGCACATCACGGTGATCCGCACCGCCTGAGGCGCCGGCGCACCGGCGCGGCGATCAACGCTGGCTGCTGTGCATGCGGCCGAGCGCGATCGCGAGCGCGGCGGCGCCGAGGCCCTTCACCAGGTCCGGATGCTGAGCGTAGAACTCGCCGGCGCGATCCATGATCGAAGGGTCCTTCTTCTCGGCGTGCGCGGCGATCGCACCGGCGTCGGCGGGCGAGATCTGCGACGCCTGTTCGGGCGTGATCGTCGCCGGCGCGGTGCCGCCTGCGCCGCCGAGGATGCGGCCGAGCACGCCGCCCCCCACCGACGCGAGACCGCCGGCGCCGACAGACTGGATGATCTGGTTGAGGATGCCGGCGCGCTGCTGCGGATCGGAGCGGCCGAACAGGTCGCCGATCATCTGCCCGAACGGCGGCGTCGCGTCGGAGCGGAAGGCAGCGGCGACGCCGCTGCCGAGGTCCTGCGGGCTGGCCTGCTGCGCGACCTGGTCGAAGTGGTCGTTGACGCGGTCGGGCTGCACCCGCGACGGGTCGGCGTATTGCTGCAGGATGTCGAGGATTCCCATGATGATTCCTTTGCTGTGATGCGGCGCTGCCGCGAATGATCGCTCAGTGCAGCGCACCGACCGGATTGATCGGCTCGCCCTTGCACCAAGACGACAGACGATCGACGCGGCAGGAGCATTCGGGTCATGGTGGCGTCAGTCGGAGACGGCATAGAGGATAGGCAGGCGCCCCCGACCCCGCTTGTAGGCCGGCGCCGCCCGCGGACGCCGGCCGAACCCGCTTCAGCCACCGCCGATGAGGCGCAGCGTCGCCGGGTCCGCAGCGCCGTCGAAGAACCGGTCGAGCGCGGTGGCGAACGGCGCGCCCGCGGCCGAAACGGCGGCGAAAAGCGTCATCGACGAGCGGAACTTGAGGTCGTCGGGCGCGCCGAGGATGGCGAGCGCGCTGGCACCTTCGCTCGCCGCGAGCATCAGGTCCGTGCACTCGACGAGCCGGGCGCCGAGCACGGCGTGATCGAGGTACGCCTCGGCCTCGGTGCGCGAAACGATGCCGTAGCGGTGCGCCATCGCGCTCTGGCCGAGGCCGCGCAGCTGCGGGAACACGAACCACATCCAGTGGCTGCGCTTGCGGCCGGCGGCGAGCTCGTCGCGCACTTGCGTGTACAGCGTTGCCTGCGCGTCGACGAAGCGGCGCAGGTCGTGCGGATCGGCGCGGTCGACGTCCATCGCGCGATCGGCGTCAGCGCTGCGGCATGTCGGCGGCGCCGTAGCCGAGGCTGACGGTCGCGTCGGCCGGGATCGGCGGCATCGTCGCGTTCCACACCTCCCAATCCGCGCGCAGCGTCGCCAGCCGCTCCGGCTCGCGT
>JADGRJ010000418.1 GCA_017881025.1 Rhizobacter sp.
AGACCGACCGCCTGTGGAATGCGATCGTCAAGAACGGCGGCCAGGAGAGCGCGTGCGGCTGGTGCAAGGACAAATGGGGCCTTTCCTGGCAGATCACCCCACGCGCCCTCACCGACGGGATGGCCGACCCTGATCCCGCGGTGGCCAAGCGCGTGTTCGAGGCGATGATGGAAATGAAAAAGATCGACGTCGCCGCGATCGAGGCCGCGCGGCGGGGTTAGCGGAGCGTCCCACGCTGCGCCCTCAGCGGTCCATCCGGCGCTGCCGCTGCTCCTCGATCCTTCGCGCGTCGACGCATTCGGGGTGCATGCGCGAGCCTGCCGCCTGGCATTGCCGGCTGAGGCAGATCGCGCGTGAGATGAAGTTGCGGCCGCTGCAGGCTTCGGCGGGGCTCTGCGCCCCGCGGGCGGTCGCCTCCGTCCCGGGCGATGTCGGCGCGGCCGGTGGCATCGACTTCGCGGCAGCGGGCAGTCGCTTCGGCCGCTCGGGTCGCTTCGCGGGCGAGGACGCCTCGTCGGGCTTCGCCGCGGCCGCCATCGCCTGCGCCGCCTCGGGCGCGACGGGCGCCGACACCGGCGTCGCGTGGACCACCGCCGGCGAAGGCGCGGCTGCGGCAATCGGCGCGGGCGCGACGCGCGGCGCCGGCGCCGGCACGCTCGGCGGTGGCGCAGACGCAGCCGACATCGCCGTCGTCGAGACGACCGTCCAGGCACCGACGCCGAGCGCGCCCAAAGCCGCCAGCACCCACGCCACGAGCACGCGCCGCCGAGGCTGCTTCATGCGCGGCGTGGCAGTCGGCGGCGGCTTGCGTCGCGCGTCGTCGCCGAGGGCCTGGCGCAGCGCCGCGACGCTTTGCGGTCGATCCTTCGGCGCGACGGCCGCGGTCCAGTCGATGGCCGCGAGGAACCTCGCTCCCACGCCCGGAAATGCCGCGCCGCCCGCGGCCGCGAGCGGTGTGCGCACATCGTTGACGACGCGCATCACGGCCGGCGTGGGCGCCTCGCCCGTGAGCATGAAGTGAACCGTCGCCCCGAGCGCATAGAGATCGGTCCACGGGCCTTGCGCCATGCCGGTCGAGTCGCCGTACTGCTCGACCGGCGCGAAGTTGGGCTTGAGCACGGCGGTCAGCGACTTCGTGCCCGCACCGGCGACACGGCGCGCGGAGCCGAAGTCGAGCAGGATCGGCCGGCCGTTGGGCAGCAGCAGGATGTTGTCGGGCGAGATGTCGCGGTGGAACACGCCCGCGCGGTGCAGCCGCTCGAGCGCGTCGAGGATCGGCTCGACGAAGGCGCGCAGCCAGGCCTCGTCGGGCGGGGCGCGCATGGTCCTGCGCGCCTGCGCGAGGGTGACGCCGGGGCAGTACTGCATCGCCATGTAGGCCGTGCCGTTCGCCTTCCAGAACCGGTAGACGCGAACCAGCGCGGGATGGTTGAAGGGAGCCAGCAGGCGCGCCTCGTTGAAGAACGACTCGAGCGCGCGCTGGAATTGCTCGGCACAGTGGGCCGAGCGGGGCCTGACGATGCCGGCCGGGCCGCGCGCGGCCAGCTCCCCGGGCATGAACTCCTTGAGCGCGACCTGGCGCAGCAGTGAATGATCGAGCGCGAGGTAGACGATCCCGAAGCCGCCGACGCCGAGCGGCCGAAGGATCTCGAATTCGTCGAGACGCGTTCCGGCGGGCAGCAGGCGGGAGTCGTCGAGACCGGCCGGCGCCGCGTGCGAGGGAGTTGCCGCGAGCATCATCGGGGTGGGTCGGGCACGTTGCCCCTTCATCGGCCGGGGTGCGGCTTTCTGAAGGGAAGGGGCACGCAGCGGAAGTCGGCGCGCCGGGGCCCCGTGCATTGGTAACGAATCGCGCGCTTGCCCTTCCGCACGGCACGCCCGAAGCGCGCGCGTCGATGAAAATTCTCCCGGTCGCAGGGAGATCCGGGTGAGCGCGAGGGGCATCTACAAGGGGTACACGTTCGCCGACGTTTCCACGCCGATGGAGAACGGTCGGTTCCGCGCCAGGGTCGCGATCTTGGCGCTCGACGGCACGCGGACCCGCTCGCAGCGGTTCATCGACCTCGAGGTTTTCCACACCCGGGAAGAGGCGGGCGAGCGCGTCGTCACGGTGGCCAGGGCGTGGATCGACGCGAACGCCGGGCGCGACCAACTGGACCTGCCGACCAACTTTTCTCCGCTGGACTGAGCGTCGCCCGAGCGTGAAGTTCGGTCGCCGCCCAGTGTTTCCCGACAGCGCAGTGGGTGCCGTTCGCCGCGCACCTGCCGACTATCCCGCCGGCAAGAAAGGCGATGTCCTCACGGTCGAGTTCGCCGTGGCCGGCATCCCCTGCGTCGGCCTCAACGGCGGACCGGAGTTCAAGCACAACTTGGCGTTCTCGTTCCAGATCGCGACCGACGATCAGGCCGAGACCGACCGCCTGTGGAATGCGATCGTCAAGAACGGCGGCCAGGAGAGCCAGTGCGGCTGGTGCAAGGACAAATGGGGCCTGTCCTGGCAGATCACCCCACGTGCCCTCACCGCAGGGATGGCCGACCCCGATCCCGCGGTGGCCAAGCGCGTGTTCGAGGCGATGATGGAAATGAAGAAGATCGACGTCGCCGCGATCG
>JADGRJ010000419.1 GCA_017881025.1 Rhizobacter sp.
TCGCCCTCGGCCAGGAGCCGCCCGACGGCGAGGCCATGAAGCGGCCGCCCCGGGGCCGGTCCGGGCGCCTGCTCGACACGAGGCTGCTCCTGCGTAGCTACGTGTTCCTGGGGCTCCTCGAGGCCGCGTGGGCGATGTTCATGTTCTTCCTCGTCCTCCACCTCGGCGGCTGGCGCTACGGTCAGATCCTCGCCGCCGGCGATCCCCTCTACCGAGCCGCCACCGGGGTGACTCTCGTCTCGGTGGTTTTCGCCCAGGTCGCCAACCTCGTTGGGCGTCGCTACGAGGAGCGCTCCGGCCTCGATCGCGGGCTCCTGCGAAATCCCCTGTTGCTCATCGGCGTCGCGCTCGAGCTCGCCTTCGCGTTCGCGGTGCTCTACTGGGCGCCCGTCGGCGCGGTGCTCGCGACGGGGTCGGTGGCGCCGTGGCTCGTCGCCCTGGCGGCGCTGGGCGCGCCGATCCTGTTCCTGGCCGATCTGGCGCGCAAGCGGCTGGCGCGGCCGGTTGCGCGAGGAGGCCCGCTCCCGCGAAAGATGAGGACATGACCGACGACCGCGAACACCGGACCAACGACGACCGCCGGCTCGGTGAGATCGAGACGCGCGAGGCGGACGTCGAGGTGCCCACCCAGGAGGTCGTGCGCCGAGGCGGCACGTTCGAGTCGTTCCGGCACCGCGACTACACGCTCTTCTGGAGCGGCGCGTTCGTGAGCAACATCGGCACGTGGATGCAGAACTACGCGCTCGGGCTCGTCGTCTACGCGTTCCGGAGCTCCGAGTTCGACCTCGGCGTCGTGAACTTCCTGTCCGGCATCCCGGTGCTCTTCCTCGCGCTGTGGGCGGGCGGGCTCGCCGATCGCGTCGACCGCAAACGGCTCATCATCTGGACACAGGCGGTGCTGCTCGTGCAGGCCGCGGCGCTCGGTTGGCTGTACAACGCCGGGCAGCTGTCGTCGCGCACACCGATCGCGTCGCTGGTGTGGGTCTCGGGCCTCGGGATCCTCGGCGGCATCATGTCCGCGCTCGCCTTCCCGTCGTGGCAGTCGATGCTGCCCGACCTCGTGCCGAAAGACTTACTGCTGAATGCCATCGCGCTGAACTCGGCGCAGTTCCAGTCGGCGCGGCTGGTCGGCCCGCTGCTGGGCGGCGCGCTGTTCATCGCCGGCCTCACGATGGGCGGCATCTTCTACGTCAACTCGGTGAGCTTCCTGTTCGTCATCTGGGCACTGTGGGTGATCCGCCCGAGGAAGCAGGAGCACCATGCCGCGTCCGGCGCCGAGACCGACTGGCAGCGGCTGACCGCCGGGCTGCGATACACCCGCGAAAATCACGTCGTGCGGGTGCTGATCCTCAGCACCGCGCTCATGACGATCTTCGGCATGCCATACATGATGCTGCTGCCGGCCGTCGTAGACAAAGCGCTCATCGCGCCGTCCGTCCACGGTCTCGCGCGCAGTGCCCTGCAGGGGCGCCTGTTCGCTTACGTGATGGCTGCAAATGGCCTCGGCGCCGTGTTCGGATCGCTCGCCGTCGCCAGCCTGCCCAAGACCGTCGTCCGCGAGCGCATCATGCGATGGAGCCTGCTCGCGATGGCGCTGCTGCTGATCGCGTTCTCGGCGTCGCGGTCCCTTGCGCTGACGATGGCGATCTCCGCGCTCGCGGGCGCCGCGCTGCTCACGACGAACTCGCTCGTGAACACGTCGATCCAATCGGCCGTGCCGAACCACCTGCGCGGGCGTGTGATGGCGGTGTTCATCATGTCGTTCATGGGGCTCATGCCGATCAGCGCGGCGATCTTCGGCCCGCTCGGCGAAGTGATCGGCCCGACGAACGCCATCGGCGGCGGCGCGGTCGTGCTGCTCGCCTGGGCGATCACGCTCCTGCTGCGGCCGAGACTGCTGGGGCTGGAGCGGAAAGCCGCCTAAACCAGGCGGTTCTTGAGCGTCCCGATGCCCTCGATGCGAATCGAACACCATATCCGACGTGCGCGCGTCCTGGACGACTTGCCCGTTCAGCAGCGTCTCGCCGGCGCTCGACGAGTCCCCGCGAGGCGAGCCTGCTCGGACTTCCTATACCGCGTCCCAGTCGGTAGAATTAAGACCCGAGGGAACGCCGGGTGGATCAGAGGGACGAGATGCGCGAGAAGCAGGAGAAGCTGTCAGTAGCGACGGCTGTCTACGACGTTCTCAGGGCCCTCAGAAGCAAAGTCGTCAGCGCCGCCCAAGAGCTTAGGAAAACCGTGGAGGACGACAAGCCCGCCCCTCCTGGGCTCGTTCGCGAGATCCATGACGCTCTCCTCGGGGGGCTGATGGATAAGAGGGTGAAATCGACCGAGATCGAGCGGAAGAAGCTCTTCGGAATTCCGCTCGAAACCAAAGTGCCGGCGCGATCCCAGATGAGAGCTCTCGTGAAGAGGTTCGAGCTGGCGTTCCTGCGCCCCGCTCGGACGTCGAGCGCCGCCGACCCTACTCGGCCTTGACCTCTGCGGCTTCGTCGCCATGCCGAGGAATGACCAGCCGAGCGGTACCGGCACCTGGGCGCGGACCGAGTGCGGAGCCAGATTGATGTCTCAGAGCGTTGGGGAGAATGCATTCCC
>JADGRJ010000420.1 GCA_017881025.1 Rhizobacter sp.
GATATGCCGAAAGGCGGAGCGCGCTCAATGAAGGGAGACAAATCGATTTTCCAGCACTGCCGCGCAGCTACTGCGCACAGCAAGACACGGATCCAACTTCTGCGGAATAGACCACCCCAGTCTATGCACTTGGCCTGCTCGCGTCCTGACGGGCGTCAACCTCAGGAGAACTCGCCCGTCAGCGAGGTTGATCGGTCGGTCGCGACCGACCCCAAGCTGCCCTTCATCGAAAGTCGAAGCGGACGCTCGCAAGTGCCCGTGGCCGGACTGCCTCTGCCATTCACGCACTGCACGTGGAAGCTGGCGTCGGGTGACGCAGCAGCGATGAAGAAGCTCTTCACAGGGAAGGGCCGTATGCTCAACGGCGCACAGGCGTTCGATCTGCTGGCCGGTGAGGCCTCACCACTTGGCGTCTACTTGAGTAGTGTCAATGAGCCCAAGCTGTCACGGCCTACGCTCAAGCCGTTGTCGCGTCGATAGGTCCCCAGGAGGTCCCATCATGTGGAAGCCATTCCTATGCAGCATCCTGTGTGCTTTCGGGCTGGCCGCTGCTGCAGTTGCAGCTGACGCTGGCGACGGGAGCAAGCCCGTCGTAGTGCATCGACTGGGCGACGACATGTTTATCGCCGGCGGGTCTGTCACCGTGAATCAGCCAGTCACCGGCGACTTGATCGTGTCTGGCGGACACATCGATGTGGACGCTGCGGTGGCGGGCGATGCAGTCGCACTCGGTGGCAAGGTACGCCTGGGTGTCGACGTCGGCCAATCGGTCTATGCCGCGGCCGGGCAGCTCACGATCAACGGCAAGGTCGGACGCAATGTCCGGGTGGCGGGCGGGCAGGTCGAACTTGGCCCGAAGTCCGAGATTGCCGGGAACGTCTCCGCCGCGGGCGGTCAAGTGCGCTTGTACGGCATGGTGCACGGCCACGTGCAGACCGCCGGCGGGCGTGTCTTGATCGACGGGCCGGTGAGTGGCGACGTGATCGCCACCAGCGGCCACGTGGAACTGGGTCCGAATGCGCGGATTGCCGGAAAGTTGCGCTACCGCAGCACCGAGGCGCTGCTCCAGGACCCGGCAGCACAGGTCGGCGGCGGCGTCGAGAAACTCGCTCCGCGGGTCGGTCGCGGCGATGGCGACCGCTCCATCGCCGAGCACCGAAAAGCCTGGCGGGTTGGCGTCGGTGTTTTCAGCTGGATGTGGACGCTCGGCCTCATCGTGCTGGCCAGCGTGCTGCTCGCTGCGCTTCCAAACTTTTCCGCCGTCGTCGCGCGCACGCTGCGCGAACGTCTCGGCGTAAGCTTGTTGCTCGGCTTCGTGCTGCTTGTCTGTGTGCCGGTGGGTGTGCTGTTTCTCTTCATCACCCTGGTCGGCATTCCCCTCGGCCTGTTCGCCTTGGCGCTCTACGCGGCGTTGCTGCCGGTCGCCTATGTCAGTGCCGGCATCGGCTTGGGCGACTGGGCCTTGTGGCGGTGGCTGCCGGAACGCGCCGGGAGGCTCGCCACGCGCATTGCCGCGACGGCCGCGGCGCTGCTCGCCCTGTTCCTGCTGGGCTGGATCCCGGGGCTGGGGGCTCTCCTCGGCTTTCTGGCGCTGCTATCCGGCTTGGGCGCGTTGCTGCTGCAAATCGGGCGCCCGACACCGACCGCTGCGGCCTGACGCAGCCCACTTGATGCCACGGACAGGACCCTGCAATGAACACCCTGACCAAGCTCGCACTCGGCCTGATGGGCCAGATGAAGCCACAGCCGCCCGTCGGCAACCCAGCGGCCACGCGTGCGCTGCCTCCGTCGAGGCAGAACGGTGGCATGCCGCTGATGGAAGCCCTCCGCCACCGCGAATCGCATCGCGAGTTCTCGCCCGAGCCGTTGGACAAGCAGATTCTGTCTGACCTGCTCTGGGCGGCCGCTGGCATCAACCGGCCGAAGCTCGGCGGGCGCACCGCGCCGAGCGCGATGAACGCTCAGGAGGTACGGCTCTATGTGGCTTTGCCACAGGGACTGTTCCGCTATGAACCGAAGGTGCATGAATTGCAGTTGGCAGTGGCCAGCGACGTGCGCCGCGTCACTGGCTATCAGGATTTCGTCGACGACGCTGCGTTGGACCTCATCTACGTTGCCGACCACACGCAGATGAAGCTCGTGCCCGCCGCACAACGGGAGGCCTATGCGTTTGTCGCTGCCGGCGCGATGGCGCAGAACGTCTATCTGTACTGCGCTTCGGCGGGGCTCGCGACCGTGGTCCGCGCCTGGTTCGACCGCCATGCGCTGTCGCAGGCGATGGGGCTGGGAACAGACCAGCAACTGCTCCTGGCGCAGACCGTGGGCGGTGCAAAGGGAAGCGAGCGAGCGTAGGGATCGACTTGATGTCGACACTCAAAGGATGGCCTCGATCCATCTTGCAGCAGGGCGCCTTGCTCAGACTCAAGCCAGCGCCGCGCAGAGGGCGCACGACTCGTTCTGGAGACTGATCTTGATTTGGCTCAAGCGAACAGCCGGGGTAATAGGCGTCGTCCTTCTCTTGTGGGCCATCGCGTGGGTGGCCGTGCCGCCGCTGCTCAAATGGCAGGCTCAGACCCGGCTTTCGGAACTTC
>JADGRJ010000026.1 GCA_017881025.1 Rhizobacter sp.
CGCATGTCGTCGAGCCTCCTGCTTGGTTTCAACGCGCGGCACGAGGCCGGTGAGCGACGGGTGGGGCCCGGGCTGCCGGCGGCCGAGGCGGTGATCACGGTACCGCGCGACATCGATGCGACATGGCGTTCATCACGCGGCCGTGGCCGCCGTCACCCGAACCCCACCCATCACTCGCCGTCCCGGCTCTGGCAGCCCAGAGAGACGAGTGGCGCGATGCGATTTGTGGTGGCGACGCGCGGTGCGGGGGCGGGGAGTGGTGGGTGTGGCCCGAGAGTCTTTGCATCGGTCACCAACGACGAGCGACGCGTCGCAACGGAATCGTCTGGCATCGTGATCACCGCCTCGGGCAAAGGCGGGTCGGGACATACCCGCCACTCCCCGCCCCCGTGGAGCACCGCCGACACCGAACGCTGATGCGCTTCCTCTTCAAGACGACCTACCTCCAGGACATCCGCCTGGTCAAGCACGGCGGGCAGGCGTTCTGGTACGGCCTTCTCGTCGTCGCCTTGTTCGCTTCGCCTTGGCTGCTCCCGGAGTATTGGCTCGCGCAGCTGACCTTCGTGCTCATCTACGCCGTCGTCGGCCTCGGCCTGATGCTCCTCTCGGGATACACCGGCCTCTTCTCGCTCGGCCACGCCGCCTTCCTCGGCGTCGGCGCGTACACCGAGGCGGCGCTCGGCAACGCCGGCTGGCCGTTTCCGCTCAGCTTCGCGGCGTCGGCGCTGGTCGCGGCGGCGGCGGGCGTCGTCGTCGGCCTGCCGGCGCTGCGCGTCAAGGGGATCTACCTCGCGATCGCGACGCTCGCCTTCGGCTTCATCGTCGTCGAAGTGTTTGCGCGCTGGGAAAGCGTCACCGGCGGCAACGCCGGCAAGCACCTGAAGGCGCCGAGCGCATTCGGCTGGAGCGCCGACGACGACGTCTCGTTCTACTTCGTCTGCCTCGTCGTCGCGATCGGCGCGACGCTCGCGATTCTCAACCTGCTGCGCTCGCCGACCGGGCGCGCGTTCGTCGCCATCCGCGACTCCGAGGTCTCCGCGCAGAGCATGGGAATCCACCTGGCGCGCTACAAGACGCTCTCGTTCGCGATCTCGGCGGCGCTCGCCGGCGTCGGCGGCGCGCTCTACGCGCACAAGCTCAAGTTCATCTCGCCCGATCAGTTCGACATCATCCAGTCGATCGACCTGATCCTGATGATCGTCGTCGGCGGCATCGGCTCGGTGCACGGCGCCTTCCTCGGCGCGATCTTCCTGATCACGATGCCGCAGGTGATCGCCCTCGCCAAGGACGTGCTGCCGCCGGTGATCGGCCAGGCGCCCGGCCTGCAGGGCGCGGTCTACGGCTTCGTGCTGATCGGCTTCGTGCTGTTCGAGCCGCTCGGCATCTACGGCCGATGGCTCAAGCTGCGCACCTACCTGCAGATCTTCCCGTTCTACCGGCGCGGCATGTTCAAGCGGCAGAAGACCTTCCTCAAGTCGGACCGGCTCAAATGACGACCGCGCCGGCGCCGTTTCTCTCGGTCTCGCACCTCGGTGTCCGCTTCGGCGGCGTCCTCGCCGTCGACAACGTCAGCTTCGAGGTCCGGCGCGGCGAGGTGTTCACGCTGATCGGCCCGAACGGCGCCGGCAAGACGACCGTCTTCAACCTGATCAGCCGCCTCTACACGCCGTCGACGGGATCGATCGAGTTCCAGGGCCGGCCCCTGCTCGCGCGCGCGCCGCACGAGATCGCCGGCCTCGGCATCGCGCGCACGTTCCAGAACATCGAGCTGTTCGAGAACGCGACCGTGCTGCAGAACCTGCTCATCGGCCGCCACACGCATCGCCGCACCGGCTTCGTCAGCGACCTCCTCTTCACGCCGAAGGCGCGCGCCGCCGAGGTGGCGGCGCGCGAGGCGGTCGAGCGCGTCATCGACCTGCTCGACCTGCAGCACCACCGCGAGTCGCTCGTCGCCGGGCTGCCGTACGGCGTCCGCAAGGTCGTCGAGCTGGCGCGCGCGCTCTGCACCGAGCCGAAGCTGATCCTCCTCGACGAGCCGTCGTCGGGCCTGAACGTCGAAGAGAGCGACGACATGGCGTTCTGGATCGACGACATGCGCGCCGAGCTCGGCATCACGGTGCTGATGGTCGAGCACGACATGACGCTCGTCTCGAAGGTCTCCGACCGCGTGCTGGCGATGAACCAGGGCCAGATGCTCGCCCTCGGCACGCCGGCCCAGGTGCAGCGCCACCCCGGCGTCGTCGAGGCCTACCTCGGCGCGGCCGACGACATGTCGTCGCTGCGCCGCGTCGAGGCCGAGGTCGGGGCCGGGCGATGAGCATCCTCAAGCTCCTCAACGTCGAGAGCGCGTACGGGCCGATCCGGGCGATCCGCGGCGTCAGCCTCGCGGTCGAGAAGGGCCGCATCGGCACCGTGCTCGGCGCCAACGGCGCCGGCAAGTCGACGATCCTGAAGACGATCTCCGGGATCATCGACCCGAGGAAGGGCAGCATCGAGTTCGCCGGCGAGGACATCACGGCCCGGGATCCTGCCGACATCGTCCGGCGCGGCCTCAGCCACGTCCCGGAGGGTCGGGAGGTGTTCCCGCTCCTCTCGGTTCGCGACAATCTCCTCATGGGCGCCTACACGCGCACCGACCGCGACGCCGCGGCGCGCGACATGGAGATGGTCTACGGCTACTTTCCGATCCTGCGCGAGCGCTCGCACCAGGAGGCCGGTCTCCTCTCGGGCGGGCAGCAGCAGATGCTCAGCATCTCGCGCGCCCTGATGGCGGCGCCGCAGATGATCCTCCTCGACGAGCCGAGCCTGGGCCTGTCGCCGCGCCTGACGCGCGAGATCTTCGAGATCGTCGTCCGGATCAACCGCGAGCGTGGCACGACGCTGCTCGTCGTCGAGCAGAACGCGCACATGGCGCTCAACGTCGCCGACTACGGCTACGTCCTCGAGAACGGCCGCATCGTCATGGAAGACACCTGCGAGCGGCTGCGCGAGAAGGACGACATCAAGGAGTTCTACCTCGGCATGAAGGAAGCCGGCGCGCGCGGCGAGCGGCGCTGGAAGCGGAAGAAGACGTGGCGATGAGCAATCTCTGGGACACCGATCGGCTCCAGCCCTGCCCCGATGTGGTCATCGCCGGGGGAACCGTCCCGGCGGTGTTCTGGAACGGCGCCGCCGCGCGCTCCGGGCGCGTCCTCATGCGCGAGAAGAAGCTCGGCCTCTGGCGCGAGTGGACCTGGGCGAAGGCGGCCGAGGCAGTGCGCGAGATCGGCGACGGCCTGCTCGCGCTCGGCTTCGCGCCCGGCGACTGCGCTTCAATCCTCGCCAACACGGTCGTCGAATGGGTCCTCGCCGACCTCGCCGTGCTCTCCTGCGGCGGCGTGTCGAACGGGATCTACCCGACCGACGCGCCGGCGCAGGTCGAGTACCTGCTCTTCGATTCGCGCTCGTGCGTCGTCTTCGTCGAGGACGACGAGCAGCTCGACAAGGTGCTCGCGGTGCGCGAGCGGCTGCCGATGCTGGCGCGGATCGTCGTCTTCGACACCGAAGGGCTGCGCGACTTCAGCGACCCGATCGTGACCTCGCTCGCTGCCCTGCGCGAGCTCGGTCGCGCCCGCGCCGGCGCGCATCCGGGCGAGCTCGACGCGCGGATCGCCGCGTGCCGGCCCGCCAACCTGGCGATCCTCGTCTACACCTCGGGGACGACCGGCAAGCCCAAGGGAGCGATGCACTCGCACGAGGGCATCGTTTACACGATCCGCGGCTACAACACGATCATCCACCAGGACGACAACGACGAGCGGATGTGCTTCCTGCCGCTCTGCCACGTCGCCGAGCGGATCGGCGGCGAGTACTTCGCGATCTACACCGGCTCGATCCTCAACTTCGTCGAGAACCCGGAGACGGTGCCCGAGAACGTCCGCGAGATCGCGCCCACGGTCTTCACCGCGGTGCCGCGGATCTGGGAGAAGTTCTATTCGAGCGTCGTCATCGCGATCCGCGAGTCGGGGCGCGCGCAGCAGGCGGCCTACGCGTGGGCGATCGGCATCGGCGGCCGGGTCGCCGATCGCGTCCTCGCCGGCAAGCCGGTCGGCACGCTGCTGAAGTGGCAGTTCGCGCTCGCTCGCCGCCTCGCGCTCGACAATGTCAGGAAGCTGATCGGCATCCACCGGGCGCGCTTCTGCGTCACCGGCGCGGCGCCGATCTCGCCCGATCTCGTCCGCTGGTACCTCGCCCTTGGCGTGCCAATGATCGAGGTCTGGGGAATGACCGAAAGCTGCGGCGCCGCGACCTACACGCCGGCGGCGCGGATCAAGCCGGGGATGATCGGCCCGGCCTGCCCGTACAACGAAGTCCGCCTCGACCCCAACACCGGCGAGCTGCTGATCCGCGGCAAGAACGTCTTCATGGGCTACCTCAACCAGCCCGAGAAGACCGCCGAGACGATCGATGCCGACGGGTGGCTCCACACCGGCGACGTCGGCACGCAGGACGGCGACGGGTATTTCCGGATCACCGATCGAATGAAGGACATCATCATCACGGCCGGCGGCAAGAACATCACGCCGAGCGAGCTCGAGAACGAGCTCAAGTTCTCGCCCTACATCACCGACGCCGTCGTCGTCGGCGACCGCCGCGCCTACCTGACCGCCATCGTCATGATCGATCTGGAGAACGTCGAGAAATTCGCCCAGGACCACGACATTCCATTCAGCAACTACGCGAGCCTGGCGCGCGCTCCGGAGGTGCAGGCGCTGGTCGGCGCCGAGGTCGCGCGAGTCAACGAGAAGTTCGCGCGCGTCGAGCAGATCAAGAAGTTCTGGCTGCTCGAGACGCAGCTGAGCGCCGAGGACGAGGAGCTGACGCCGACCATGAAGCTCAAGAGGAAGCTCGTCGAAGCCAAGTACGCCGACCGCATCGAAGCCATGTACGCCTAGAACCCAGATCATCGATAGCAGAACACCGGGAGACCACCATGAAGCGCCTTTTCGCCGCCCTTTTCGCCGCCACCGTCGCCGTCCTCGCCGCCTCGGCCGGGGCGGCCGAGCCGCAGGGCGTCAGCAAGAACGAGATCGTCGTCGGCTCGATCCAGGATCTGTCGGGGCCGATCGCCGGCTTCGGCAAGCAGGTGCGGCTGGGAATGATGCTGCGCGCCGACGAGATCAACGAGCAGGGCGGCATCAACGGCAGGAAGCTGAAGCTGCTCGTCGAGGACTCGGGCTACGACCCGAAGAAGGCCGTGCTCGCGGCGCAGAAGCTCGTCAACCAGGACAAGATCTTCATCATGGTCGGCCACATCGGCACGGCGCAGAACAACGCGGCGATGCCCGTTCAGTTCGAGAAGAACATCGTCAACTTCTTCCCGGTCACGGCGGCGCGCGAGATGTACGAGCCGTTCAACCGCCTGAAGTACTCGTTCGCGGCGACCTACTTCGACCAGGTGCGAACGGCGATGCCCAAGCTCGTCAAGGACAAGGGCGCGAAGAAGGTCTGCATCATGTACCAGGACGACGAGTTCGGCCTCGAGGTGCTGCGCGGCGGCGAAGCCGCGCTGAAGACGATGTCGATGGAGCTCGCCGAGAAGACGAGCTACAAGCGCGGCGCGACCGACTTCTCGTCGCAGGTCGCCCGCATGAAGGCCTCGGGCTGCGACTTCGTCCTCCTCGGCACGATCATCCGCGAGACGATCGGCGCGATCGCCGAATCGCGCAAGGCCGGCTTCGCGCCGACCTTCATGGGAACCAGCGCGAGCTACACCGATCTCATCCACAAGCTCGGCGGCAAGGCGATGGACGGCCTCTATGCGACGATGACGGTGCAAAACCCCTATCTCGACGAGACCTCCAAGCAGATCAGCTTCTGGGCGACCAAGTACAAGACCAAGTTCAATGAAGACCCGACCGTGTTCTCGATCTACGGCTACAACGCGATCGACGCGTTCGCCCGCGCCGCCGCCAAGGCGGGCCCGAACCTCTCGACCGACAGCTTCATCAAGGCGATGGACTCGATGAGCTTCGAGTCCGACATGTTCGGCAGCGCGCCGGCGAACTTCACGCCGACCAAGCACCTCGGCAGCGACGCCTCGCGCCTGTCGCAGCTGCAGGACGGCCGCTGGAAGGTCGTCTCGGATTACATCAAGCCGAATTGATCGAGCCGCCGCCTCGCGCCAGCGGGCGCGGTCTCGATCGCGCCCGCTGGCGCGCCTCCGATTCCTTGCGTCGTCCGCGCTCGCCGCGGACGATCGCGTTCTGGCTGGCGCTCTGGCTCGCCGTCGTCGGCAACCTGGCGCTCTGGCGCGAGCTGTACCGGCTCGAAAGCGGGCCGGGCGCGGCGGTCGTCGGCGTCGGCGCGTTCGTGGTCGTCCTGGCCGCGATCACGGCGCTGATGATGCTGACGGCGTGGGGCCGCTGGATGAAGCCGCTCTGGATCGCCATCCTGATCGCCGCCGGTGTCGCCCAGCACTTCATGCTGACCTACGGCGTCGTCATGGACACGACGATGCTCGCCAACACCATGCAGACCGATCCGCGCGAAGTGCGCGACCTGCTCGGCTGGACCTTCCTCGCCAACATGGCGATCGTCGTTGTCGTGCCGGCCTTCCTGATCCTGCGCGTGCCGGTCCGGCGCACGCCCTGGTGGCCGCAGCTGTGGCGCAACACCGTGCTGTTCGCCGCGGCGATCGCGGTCACGCTGGCGGCGAGCTTCGCGATGTTCAGCCGGCTCGCGCCGCTGGTGCGCAACCACATGCACCTGCGCTACATCGTCAACCCGATCGCCGGCTTCACGTCGGCGGCGACGGTGACGCTGGCGCCGCTTTTCCGCAAGAGCAAGGAGCTCGTCCGAATCGGCGCTGGCGTCGCGCTCGGCCCGAGCTACGCGAGCGCGCAGAAGCCGCCGCTCGTCGTCCTCGTCATCGGCGAGACGGCGCGCGCCGATCACTTCTCGCTCAACGGCTATCCGCGCGACACCAACCCGGAGCTTGCCGGCGCCGGCGTCTTCAGCTTCCACGACGTGCACTCGTGCGGAACCGACACGCGCGATTCGGTGCCGTGCATGCTCTCGCCGCTCGGCAGGGCCGCCTTCGAGAAGCGCAATGCCGAGCACGAGAACCTGCTCGACCTGCTCCAGGCCGCCGGCCTCGCGGTCCTCTGGCTCGAGAACCAGTCCGGCTGCAAGGATGTCTGCAGCCGCGTGCCGGTCCAGTCGACCGCCGACCTGCCGGCCGAGGCCGCCGCGAGGCTCTGCAACGCCGGCGAATGCCTCGACGACGCGCTTCTCGTCGGCCTCGACGCGCGCATCGCCCGCCTGCCCGAGGAACGGCGCAGGAAGGGAATCGTTCTCGTCATGCACCCGATGGGCAGCCACGGCCCGGCGTACTACAAGCGATCGGCGCTGGCGCAGAAGCGCTTCCTGCCCGAATGCACGAACACGACGCTCGGCCAGTGCGACCCGCAGCAGCTCATCAACGCCTACGACAACACGATCGTCGCGACCGACCGCTTCCTCGCCGAGACGATCGCCTGGCTGAAGGGCCGCGCCGGCGATCACGCGCCGGCGCTGCTCTACGTGAGCGACCACGGCGAGTCGCTCGGCGAGCTCGGCATCTTCCTGCACGGCCTGCCCTACGCGTTCGCGCCGGAAGCGCAGACGCGCATTCCCTTTATCGCCTGGTTCGGCGCCGACCTCGCCGCCCGGCGCGGCCTCGACACGGCGTGCGTCGGCCGCCTGCTCGACACGCCGTACAGCCACGACAACCTCTATCACAGCACGATCGGCCTGCTCGACGTGACGACGCCGACGTACCGGCGCGAGCTCGACGCGTTCGCGCCGTGCCGCAAGCCCGCCGGGTCGTGACGACGCTTCGCGCGTCGTCGAGCGTCGTCGTCAGGAGACGATGTAGGCCGCGCTGCCGGTGGCGAGCAGCTTGCCGGCGGCGTCGGCGAATTCCATCCGCGTCGTCGCGACACGCGAGCCGAGGCGAAGCACTTCGGCGCGCAGCGTGAAGCGATCGCCGAGGGCCGGACGCAGGTAGTCGATGCGCAGGTCGATCGTGCCGAGCTTGCCGAAGCGGCGCAACCGCTCGAGCGGCGTCTCGTCCATGTGGCCCGCGCCGATCGCGGCCATCACGGCGAGGCCGGCCATCGCGTCGAGGGTCGCGCTGATGACGCCGCCGTGCAGGCGCTGGTGCGCGTAGTGGCCGATCAGGTCGGGCCGCATCGCCAGGTGGCCGCTGACGCCGTCGGCGGCGAGCGAGTCGATGCGCAGGCCGAGGACGCGGTTGAACGGAATTCGCTCCTCGAAGAGCGCGGTGAGACCGGTGACGAACTCTGCCTCGAACACGGGAGACGGGAGCGGCGCGGCGGTCATGGGGGGCTTGGACGGGAAGCGGATTGCAGGGCGATGTGCGGACTGCGATGATGCCTGCCCACGCCAGGACCCCCGCCATGCCGTCGATCGCCGCGCGCCGCCTGCTTCCTCGCCTCGCCGCGCTCCTCGGCGCCGGCTGCGCCGTCGCGGCGCTCGCCGAGGAGCCGCCGATCGTCGTCAAGAAGCGCACCCGCGCCGGCCAGGAGGTGCTCGTTCGCGGCTTCGCCGAGTTCGACGCCAGCTGCAACCTCAAGCACGTGCAGACGATCGCCGTCTCAAGCGCGCCTGCCGGAGGCAAGGTCGAGACGCGCCCGGGCAACGTCGTCATCGGCCCGAACTGGGTCGGCGGCGGCCATTGCGAAGGAACGACGTTGCGCGGCGTCGAGGTGTTCTACGTTCCGGCGCCGGGCTTCACCGGCACCGACCGCTTCTCGCTCGACGTCGGCTACTCGCTCGGCCGGACGGTTCGCGCCGACGTCGAGGTGCAGGTTCGCTAGGCGCGGCGCGGCGGCGCGTGTCACAGGCCGAGCTGGCGCGCCGCCAGCTCCTTCATGATCTCCTCGCTGCCGCCGCCGATCATCATCACCTTCACCTCGCGGTAGATCCGCTCGCTCTTGGTGCCGCGCATGAAGCCCATGGCGCCGAGGATCTGCACCGCCTGGTCGGCGCAGAACTGCATCGTCTGCGTCGCGTGGTTCTTGAGCAGGCAGAGCTCGGCGACGCCTTCGCCGTCGAGCGGGCCGGCGTCGTAGCGGTCGATCGTGGCCTCGATCCAGGCATGGGCGCTGAAGATGCGCATTCGCATGTCGACCAGCTTGTGGCGGACGACCTGGTGCTCGACGAGCGGTTGGCCGAAGGTCTTCCGCTGGCGCGCCCAGGCGAGCGCTTCGTCGAAGCAGACCGCGGCGAAGGCGCAGGCGCTCGTCGCCATCAGCAGCCGCTCGCCGTTGAAGTTGTCCATGATGGCGCGAAACCCTTCGTTCTCGGCGCCGATCAGGTTCTCGGCCGGAACGCGACAGCCGGTGAATGAGAGGCGAGCGGTGTCGCTGCACCACCAGCCCATCTTGGCGAGCGGCGCTCGCTCGAGGCCGGCGGCGTCGCCCGGCACGGCGACGAGCGAGATGCCGCTCGCGCCCGGCCCACCGGTGCGAACGGCGACGGTCAGCCAGTCGGCGCGCAGGCCCGAGGTGATGAAGGCTTTCTCGCCGTCGATGACCCAGTCGGCGCCGTCGCGCCGGGCGCGGCAGGCGATGCGGGCGACGTCGGATCCGGCGCCCGGCTCGGTGATCGCGAGAGCGGCGATCTTGGTGCCGGCGAGGACGTCGGGAACGATGCGCCGCTGCAGCGCGTCGCTGCCGTGGGCGATGACCGGCGGCAGGCCGATCGAGTGCGAGAACAGGCTCGCGAGCAAGCCGCCGCTGCCGGCGCGCGCGACCTCCTCGGTCGCGATCAGGCGCCACGCCATGGCCGCGGGCGTGCCGCCGAGGTGCTCGGGATAGCCGAGGCCGATCAGGCCGGCCTCGGCGGCCTTGGCGTAGAGCGCGCGCGGGAACGAGCCGGCTTCGTCCCAGGCGTCGACGTGCGGCGCGATCTCGCGCTCGACGAAGCGGCGCACGCTGGCTCGAAACGCGTCGCGCGCGGCGCGCTCGTCGCTGTCGACGGCGACGCGCCCGCTCATGACCGCACCTCGACGAGCGGCTGGCGCACCGCGACCTGGTCGCCGGCGCGAACGTGCAGCGCCGCGATCGTCCCGGCATGCGGGGCGCGGATCTGGTGTTCCATCTTCATCGCCTCGATGACGACGAGCAGTGCGCCGGCCGCGACCGTCGCGCCGGCCTCGACGCAGGCTTGCGTGACGCGGCCGTGCAGCGGCGCGATCATCAGCCCGGAAGCTGCCGCCGCGACGCGGGCGGCGCCGCGCAGGCGCAGATCGACGGCCGCGAGCTCGTGGCCCTCAGACTGCCAGTGAGCGATGGCGCCGTCGAGGAGGGCGGCGACGCGGACCGCTCGGCCATCGACGGTCGCATCGACGTGGAGGTCGGCGTCATCGCGGCCGCTCGACAGGCCGACGACGCGATGCGTCGCGTCGCCGCAGCTCGCGTCGAACGACGCGCGCGTCCCGACCAGGCGCCAGCGTCGCACGGCGCCGTCGACCTCGATCGGAACGACCATGTCGATCGAAGGCGACGAAGACCATCCTTCCCACAGCGCGGGCAGCGGCGCGCGCGGCCGCAGGGCTAGCGATGCGACGGCGACGGCTTCGAGCCACCTCGGCGCCGGTGTCGCCCGCGCTGCATCGTCGGCGTAGCGACGCGCCAGGAACGTCGTGTCGACCGCGTTGGCGCCGAACTCGTCGTCGCGCAAGACGCGCGCGAGGAACCCGCGATTCGTCGTCACGCCCCAGCAAACGGTCGCGTCGAGGGCGGCGGCGAGCCGCCCGACCGATTCGGCGCGGCTCGGGGCGTGGGCGATCAAGCGCGCCAGCATCGAGTCGTAGAACGGTGGCACCGCGACGCCGTCGGCGAGCGCGTGGTCGGTGCGAACGCCGGGCGCGGCGCGCCAGCGGACGATTCGCCCCGACTGCGGCAGGAAGCCCTGCGCCGGATCCTCGGCACAGAGCCGAGCCTCGATCGCGTGGCCACCGTCTTCGTAGCGCTCCAGCGCCTCGTCCTGCGTCCAGGGCAGCGCTTCGCCCGCAGCGACGCGCAGCTGCCACTCGACGAGGTCGACGCCGAGCACCGCCTCGGTCACCGCATGCTCGACCTGAAGTCGCGTGTTCATCTCGATGAAGCGGAAGTCCCCCGTCGGGTCGAGCAGGAACTCGACCGTGCCGGCGCCGCGGTAGTCGACCGCGCACGCCACCGCGACGGCGACCTCGCCCATCGCGCGGCGCAGCGCCGGCGTGACGGCGGGCGAGGGCGCTTCCTCGACGAGCTTCTGGTGGCGCCGCTGCAGCGAGCAGTCGCGCTCGCCGAGGTGGACGACGTGGCCGTGCGAATCGGCGAAGACCTGGATCTCGACGTGGCGCGCGCGCTCGACGGCGCGCTCGAGCAGAAGGCGGGCGTCGCCGAACGCGCTCTTCGCTTCGGCGGCCGCGGAAGCGAGCGCCGCGTCGAGCCCGGCTTCGCTTGCGACGAGGCGCATGCCGCGGCCGCCGCCGCCGGCCACCGCCTTGACCATCAGCGGGTAGCCGAGCCGCTTCGCTTCGGCGCGAAGCGTCGCCGCGTCCTGCGCCGTGCCGTCGTAGCCCGGCAGCACCGGCACGCCGGCATCGCGCATTCGGCGCCGCGCCGACGCCTTGTCGGCCATCGCGCGCATCGCCGCCGGCGGCGGCCCGATCCATACCAGGCCGGCGGCCTCGACCGCCGCGGCGAAATCGGCGCTCTCGCTCAGGAAGCCGTAACCCGGATGGACCGCCTGCGCGCCCGACGAACTTGCCGCGGCGACAATCCTGTCGATGCGCAGGTACGAGTCGGCGGCGTGCTCGCCACCGATCGCGACGACGCGGTCGCACGCCGCCGTGAACGGCGCGCCGCGGTCGGCGTCGGAGGCGATCGCGACCGTGCCGACGCCGAGCCGCCGCGCCGTTCGGGCGATGCGCGCGACGATCTCGCCGCGGTTGGCGATCAGGATCGACGCGAGCATCCGGCTAGGGCCGCGACGGCAGCGTGTGCATGTACTTGGCGATGATGCCGAGCATGACCTCGTCGGCGCCGCCGGCGATCGAGCCGAGGCGGCCGTCGCGGTAGTGGCGCGAGACCGGGTTGTCCCAGGTGTAGCCCATGCCGCCCCAGTACTGCATGCACGCGTCGGGGACGAGGCGGCCGAGCCGGCACGCCTTCAGCTTGGCCATCGACGCCCACTCGGTGACGTCGGCGCCGGCGACGTACTTCTCGGTCGCCATGTAGACCAGGCCGCGCAGCGCCTCGACCTCGGTCTTCAGCTCGGCGAGCCTGTAATGGCAGACCTGGTGGTCGAGGACGCTCTTGCCGAAGATCTGCCGCTCGCGCGCGTAGTCGGCCGTCTGCTGGATGCAGTTGAGGAGCGACTGGATCGCGTTCGCCGCGGCCCAGAGGCGCTCCTCCTGGAACTGCATCATCTGGTAGGTGAAGCCCATCCCTTCCTCGCCGATGCGGTTCGTCTGCGGCACGCGAACGTCGTCGAAGTGGATCAGGCCGGTGTCGCTCGACATCATGCCGATCTTGCGAATCTTCTGCGCCTTGACGACCCCCTTCGCGTTCATCGGCACCATGATGAGGCTCTTGTTCTTGTGCGCCGCGCCCTCCGACGTGTTGGCGAGCAGGCACATCCAGTCGGCCTGCAGGCTGTTCGTGATCCACATCTTGGCGCCGTTGATGACGTAGTCCGCGCCGTCCTTCCGCGCCGTCGTCTTGATGCTCGCGACGTCGGAGCCGGCGCCGGGCTCGGAGACGCCGATGCAGCCGACGGCGTCGCCGGTGATCGCCGGGACGAGGAACTCCCGGCACAGCGCCTCGCTGCCGAAGCGCGCCAGCGCCGGCGTCGCCATGTCGGTCTGCACGCCGATCGCCATCGGCACGCCGCCGCAGGCGATGTGGCCGAGCGTCTCGGCCATCGCCACCGAGTACGAGTAGTCCAGGCTCATCCCGCCGTACTTCTCGGGCTTGGTGAGGCCGAGCAGGCCGAGCTCGCCGAGGCGCTTGAACACCTGGTGCGCGGGAAACGCCTCGGCCGCCTCCCACTCGTCGACGTGCGGGTTGATCTCCTCGTCGATGAAGCGCTTCAGCGTGCGCTGGATCTCCTCGTGCTCGTGCGTGTACTGCATGTCGTCTCCTGGTGTCTGCGCGCGCCTCGACTCAGGGCCGGGCGACGCCGAACTGCATCGGATGAAGTGTGCGCCGCGCCGCCTCGTCGCAGACGGCGAGGGCGAGCGCGATGACGCGGCGCGTGTCGCGCGGGTCGATGATGCCGTCGTCGAGGAGCAGCCCCGAGGTGTAGAAGGCGTCCGCCTGGCGTTCGAAGGTGGCGACGATCTTCTCCTTCAGCGCCGCGAGTTTGGCCTCGTCGACGGCTTCGTCCTTCCGCGCCGCGCCTTCGCGCATGACGATCTCCATCGTGCCGGCGGCCTGCTCGGCGCCCATCACGGCGGTCTTCGCGGTCGGCCACGAGAACACGAAACGCGGCCCGAAGCCGCGCCCGCACATGCCGTAGTTGCCGGCGCCGAACGAGGCGCCGCACTGGATGGTGATCTGCGCGACGTTGGCGTTCGAGAGCGCCTGGATCTGCTTCGACCCGTGCTTGATCATGCCGGCGCGCTCGGCCTCGCTGCCGACGATGAATCCTGTCGTGTTCTGGAGCCAGACGATCGGCGTGCCCACCTGGCAGCAGGCCTGGACGAAGTGCGTGACCTTGGTGCTGCCGGCCGGATCGAGCGGGCCGTTGTTGGTGACGATGCCGACGCGAAAGCCACAGAGCGCCGCGTGCCCGCACACCGTTCCCGGCCCATGGTCGGCCTTGAACTCGAGGAACTCGGACCCGTCGACGATGCGCGCGATCACGTGGCGCATGTCGACCGCCTTCTTGGCGTCGGCGCCGAAGAGGCTGAGCAGGTCGTCGCCGTCGTGCAGCGGCGCCGCGCCGTCGGGCCACGTTGCGCGCGGCTGCCAGCCGAGCGCCGCGACCAGCTCGCGCGCAGTGGCGAGCGCGCTCGCGTCGTCGTCGGCGACGTGCTCGGCGAGGCCCGAGACGGTCGCGTGCATGTCGGCGCCGCCGAGCGCCTCGTCGCTCGCGATCTCGCCGGTCGCCGCCTTCAGGAGCGGCGGCCCGGCGAGGAAGGCGCGGGCGCGGCCGCGCACCATGATCACGTGGTCGGCGAGGCCGGTCATGTAGGCGCCGCCCGCCGTCGACGAGCCATGCACCACGGCGATCACCGGCAGTCCGGCGGCCGAAAGCCGCGCCAGGTTGCAGAAGAGGGCACCGCCGCGAACGAACTGCTCGACGCGGTACTTGAGCAGGTTCGCTCCCGCCGACTCGACGAGGTGAACGAACGGCAGCCGGTTCTCGAGCGCGACCTGCTGCGCCCGCAGCAGCTTTTCGAGGCCCTGCGCCTGCAGCGCGCCGGCGTCGATGCCGGCGTCGTCGGCGACGACGAGGACGCGAACCCCCGAGACGACGCCGATGCCGCAGATCGTTCCGCCGCCCGGGACCGAGCGCTCGACGTCGTCGACGTCCTGGCGCCAGCCGGCGAGCGTCGACAGCTCGAGGAAGGGGACGCCGGGATCGAGCAGGCGCGCGACGCGCTCGCGCGGCAGCAGCTGGCCGCGCCGTTCGAAGAGCGGCGCCGCCTTGGCGCTCGTCGCTCGCGTCCGCGCCTCGATCGCGCGCCACTGCTCGATCAGCGCGAGCGTGTGGCGCCGGTTGGCGGCGAACGAATCGCTACCGGTGTCGAGCGCGAGCGTCAGTGCAGGCATCGAGGTCGCGTCAGGCGTCGCGCAGCACGCGCGGCGTGCTGGCGAGATGGAAGCCGTCGAACGCCGGCGTCGATCCGCCGCTGCCGACCTCGGGCCAGATTCTCTTGGCGTTGGGCGCCGCGCCGTCGACGCGCAGGCACGCGCCCGAGACGAACGCCGCCGCCGGCGAGAGCAGGAAGACGATCGCCGCCGAGACTTCGCTCTCCGTGCCGAGCCGGCGCAGCGGCACCAGGTCCTTCATGCCGCGCAACGTCGCCGCCATCTCGGGCGGGTAGTGGTCCATTCCGCTCGACGCGATCCAGCCCGGCGCGACCGCGTTGACGCGAACCGGCGCCCACTCGAGCGCCGCCGTCTCGGTGAAGTTGAGCATGCCCGCACGCGCCGCGCCCGAGTGGCCCATGCCGGGCATGCCGCCCCACATGTCGGCGATCATGTTGACCACGGCGCCGCCGTTCGGCTTCGCCCCGCCCGGCCGGCCGGCGGCGTCGTTCAGCATCCACTGGTTGACGCATTCGCGCGCGAACAGGAAGCCGCCGGTGAGGTTGTTGCGGACGACCGTGTCCCAGCCCTTGGCGCTGATCGCCGACAGCCGCGCCGGGAACTGGCCGCCGGCGTTGTTGACGAGCGCGTCGATCCGGCCGTGGCGGGCGAGCACGGCGGCGACCGTCGACTGCACCTGCGGTTCGTCGCGGATGTCGCACACGTGGGTCGAGCAGGTCCCGCCGGCGGCCGCGATCTCGCCCTGCACCGCGGCGAGCTTGTCGGCCTGGCGGCCGACGATCGCCACGGCCGCGCCGAGCGAGGCGAGCTCGTGCGCGGTGCAGCGGCCGATTCCCGAGCCGCCGCCGGTGACGAGCGCCACCTGCCCTTGCAGCAGGCCAGGCGCGAAGATCGATCGATAGGCAGTCATCGGAGAAGGGGAGGAGGTCGGATCGCGTTCAACCAAGCACTTGCTTGGTGAGTTGTGGGGCAGTGTGCCCAGCCGGATAATCGCTTGTCAATGCGGGGCAGCCGCGCTTGCGCCCGCCGCCGTCACAGGAGCCGAAATGCCGCACGCCATGATCTTCGACGCCGTTCGCACGCCGCGCGGCAAGGGCAAGAAGGACGGCAGCCTGCACGAGGTCAAGCCGGTCGACCTGCTCGCCGGCCTGCTCGTCAAGCTGCAGAAGCGCCACGGCTTCGATCCGGCCGCGCTCGACGACGTCGTCATGGGCGTCGTCTCTCCCGTCGGCGAGCAGGGCTCGGTGATCGCCAAGACGGCGGCGCTCAAGGCGGGCTGGGACTTCAAGGTCGCCGGCATGCAGATCAACCGCTTCTGCGCGTCGGGGCTCGAGGCCGTCAACATCGCGGCGCAGAAGGTCGCGAGCGGCTGGGAAGACCTGGTCGTCGCCGGCGGCGTCGAAAGCATGTCGCGCGTGCCGATCGGCTCCGACGGCGGCGCCTGGTCGCAGGACCCGGCGACCAACGCCGCGATCGGCTTCGTTCCGCAAGGCATCGGCGCCGACCTGATCGCGACGCTCGCCGGCTGGGGCCGCGACGACGTCGACGGCTACGCGCTGACGTCGCAGCAGCGCGCCGCCGCAGCGCAGTCGGCAGGCCACTTCGACAAGTCGGTGCTCGCCGTCGACGACGAGATCGGCCTGGCGCTGCTCGAGCGCGACGAGTTCATCAAGCCGCGAACGACGCTCGAGGGCCTCGGCCAGCTCAAGGTCGCATTCGCCGAGCTCGGCGCGATGGGGTTCGATGCGGTCGCGCTGGCGCGCTATCCGGAAGTCGAACGGATAGCGCACGTTCACACGGCCGGCAACTCGTCGGGGATCGTCGATGGCGCCGCCGCGGTGCTGATCGGCAGCGAGGCGATGGGCAAGACGCTCGGCCTGGTGCCGCGCGGGCGCATCGTCGCGACGGCGCTCTCGGGCGCCGACCCGACGATCATGCTCACCGGGCCGATGCCGGCGACGCGAAAGGCCCTCGCCAAGGCCGGCCTGACGATCGACGACATCGACCTGTTCGAGGTCAACGAGGCGTTCGCCGCGGTGCCGATGCGCTTCATGAAGGAGCTCGGCGTGGCGCACGAGAAGGTCAACGTCAATGGCGGCGCGATCGCGATGGGCCATCCGCTCGGCGCGACCGGCGCGATGCTCGTCGGCACGCTGCTCGACGAGCTCGAGCGCCGCAACCTGAAGCGCGGCCTCGTCACGCTCTGCGTCGGCGGCGGCATGGGCATCGCGACGATCGTCGAGCGCGTCTGATCATGGAGACGCTCCGCTACGAGCTCGCCGGCGACGGCCTCGCCACGATCACCTTCGACGCGCCCGGTTCGCCCGTCAACACGATGACGCCGGCGTGGCAGCGTGACCTCGCTTCGGCGGCGGCGCAGGCGGTGGCCGACAAGGAGAAGATCCGCGGCGTCCTGCTCGCGTCCGCGAAATCGACCTTCTTCGCCGGGGCGGCGCTGAAGAGCCTGCTCACACTCGAGGCGAAGGACGCGGCGCCGGGCTTCGCCGGCATCGAGGCGATGAAGGCGAGCTTTCGCACCCTCGAGACGCTCGGTCGCCCGGTCGTCTCGCTGCTCGCCGGCTCGGCGCTCGGCGGCGGCTGGGAGGTCGCGCTGATCGGCCATGCCCGCTTCGCCCTCGACGACGCGTCGATCAAGTTCGGCACGCCCGAGGTCTCGCTCGGGCTCATCCCGGGCGCCACCGGCATCACCAAGACGGTCAGGAAGCTCGGCCTGTTGGCGGCGCAGCCCTACCTGCTCGAAGGCAAGCTGTTCGGGCCGCGCGAGGCGCAGGCGCTCGGCTGGATCGAGGGCCTCGCCACCTCGGTCGACGAGCTGCGGCCGATGGCGCTCGCCTGGATCGACGCCAACCCCGACGCGATCCAGCCCTGGGAGCGGCGCGACTACAAGATGCCCGGCGGCACGCCGGCGAGCCCGAAGATTGCTGCCGCGATCGCCGTCGCGCCGGCGATGCTGGCGCAGAAGACGCGCGGCCTCTATCCGGCGACGCAGGCGATCCTCGAGACGATGGTCGAAGGCGCGCTCGTCGATTACGACACGGCGACGCGGATCGAGAGTCGCAAGCTCGCCAAGGTCATGGTCGGCCAGACCGCCAAAAACATGATCCAGGCGTTTTTCTTCGACCTCAATGCGATCAAGTCGGGACAGGCACGACCGAAGGGCTTCGCGTCCTGGCGGCCGGCGAAAGTCGGCATTCTCGGCGCCGGGATGATGGGCGCCGGCATCGCCCACGCCAACGCCGCGCGCGGCATCGCCTGCGTGCTGAAGGATGTCTCGGCCGACAAGGCCGCGGCCGGGCTGGCGGCGATCCGCAGGGTCACCGGCGCGCAGGTCAAGCGCGGCGCGCTCGACGAGGTGCGCGAAGCGAAGCTGCTCGCGCTCGTCACGCCGAGCGCCGACGCGCGCGCGCTCGACGGCTGCGAGCTGATCGTCGAGGCGGTGTTCGAGAACCGCGCCCTCAAGGCCGAGGTGACGCGCGAGGCCGAGCCGATGCTCGCGCCCGACGGCGTCTTCGCGAGCAACACCTCGACCTTGCCGATCACCGGGCTCGCCGCGGCGAGCCGGCGGCCCGATCGCTTCGTCGGCCTGCACTTCTTCTCGCCGGTGCACAAGATGAAGCTGGTCGAGATCATCCGCGGCAAGCAGACGAGCGACGAGACGCTGGCGCGCGCCTACGACTATGTGATCGCGCTCGGCAAGACGCCGATCGTCGTCAACGATTCGCGCGGCTTCTTCACCAGCCGCGTCTTCGGCACCTACGTGATGGAAGGCGCTGCGATGCTGGCCGAGGGGATCGTGGCGCCGCTCGTCGAGCACGCCGCGCTCGCTGCCGGAATGCCGGTCGGCCCACTCGCCGTCCTCGACGAGACCTCGCTCGCGCTCTCGGTGCACGTCCTCGAGCAGACGCGCGCCGACTGGCAGGCCGAGGGCCGGCAGTACGTGCCGTCGGCGGGCGAGGCGCTGGTCGAGAAGATGGTCAAGGCGCTCGGCCGGCCCGGCCGCGCCGGCGGCGGCGGTTTCTACGACTATCCCGCGGGCGCGCCGAAGCGGCTCTGGCCCGGATTGGCGACGAACTTCGCGAAGGCGGGCGTCGCCGCCGACATCGACGCGCTGAAGCAGCGCCTGCTCTACCGCCAGTCGATCGAGACTGCGCGCTGCCTTGCCGAGGGCGTGCTGACGAGCGTCGCCGAGGCCAACATCGGCTCGATCTTCGGCATCGGCTTCCCGGCCTGGACCGGCGGCGCGATCCAGTTCATCGCCTCCGAAGGCCGAGACACCTTTCTCGCAAACTCGGCCGCGCTCGCCGAACGCCACGGCGACCGCTTCGCGATCTCCGCCGAGACGCTCGACGCCGCGCTCAACCCGCGCCGCAACTCCTGAGGGACTCCGAAGGAGTCCGCCCCTCCCTCACGGAGGGAGGGGAGCGAAGCAGGGAGGGAGCGATCCTGGAAAGCGGAGCGAAGTGAAGGACGCTTCGCGTCCTTCACTTCAGCGTGAGGATCCACTGCACCAGCTGCTTCGCCTCGGCCTCGTTGACCTGCGGATTGGCCGGCATCGGTACGGCGCCCCAGACCCCCGAGCCCCCCTTCATCACCTTGGGCACCAGCTTGGCGACGGCGTCGGCCTGGCCGGCGTACTTCGCCGCCACGTCCTTGTAGGCCGGGCCGATCACTTTCTGCGCGACCGCATGGCAGGCCATGCAGTTCTTCTTCTGCGCCAGCTCCGGGTTCGCCCATGCGGGCGCCGAAAGCATGAAGGCGGTCACGATAGTGGCGAAGCGAAACGTGTTCATGGTGGTCCAGGTGTCGCGGCGAAGCGCCGCTCGGCTACCATCAGGATAACGAAAGGGGGCTCGCGCCGGTTGACGCCGAAGCACGCCGCGCCAGCGCCTGCACGCCGGGAGAAATCACATGCTGTTCGTCTTCATCGGCGTCGTCCTGATCGTCCTCAACCTGGCCGGCATCGGCGTCGTCGGAACCTGGAACTGGCAGCTCTTCGGCGACCTCTGGAAGTTCGCGCTGCCGTTCTTCTTCGCTGCCGTCTGGTGGATCTGGTCCGACAAGTCCGGCCTCAACAAGCGTCGCGAGATGGCCCGCATGGAAAAGAAGAAGACCGACCGGCGCAAGGAAAACCTCGCTTCGCTCGGCATGGACACGCGGGCGCGCCGCAAGGCGCAGAAACAACAGCGCTAGACGTTAACTTCAGTCCGCGTCGAGCACGGCGCCGCGACTCGCGCTCGACGCGTTCTTCGCGAACTTGGCGAGCACGCCGCGCGTGTAGCGCGGCGCCGGCGGTCGCCAGGCGGCGCGACGTGACGCGAGCTCCGAGTCCGCCACTTCGAGCTGCAGCAGCAGGCGATGCGCGTCGATCGTGATGCGATCGCCCTCGCGAACGAGCGCGATCGTTCCGCCCGCGTACGCCTCCGGCGCGACATGGCCGACGACCATGCCCCAGGTGCCGCCGGAAAAACGCCCGTCGGTGACGAGGCCGACGGATTCCCCGAGGCCCTGGCCGATCAGCGCGCTCGTCGGCGCGAGCATCTCGGGCATGCCGGGCGCGCCCTTCGGGCCGAGGTAGCGCAGCACCATGACATCGCCGGCAACGATCCTGCGTTCCATGATCGCCGCCATCGCGGAGGGCTCGTCGTCGAAGACGCGCGCCGGGCCGGTCATCACCGGGCTCTTCAACCCGGTGATCTTGGCGACGGCGCCCTCCGGCGACAGGTTGCCCTTGAGGATGGCGAGGTGGCCGTGCGGGTACATGGGCCTGGCGATCGGGCGGATCACGTCCTGGTCGGCGCGCGGCGCGGCGGGCAGCTCGGCCAGCGTTTCGGCGATCGTCTTGCCGGTGATCGTCATGCAGTCGCCGTGCAGGAGGCCGGCGTCGAGCAGCACCTTCATCACCTGCGGGATGCCGCCGGCGCGGTGCAGGTCGACGGCGAGGTGCTTGCCCGAGGGCTTGAGATCGCACAGCACCGGCACGCCCTGCCTCATGCGCTCGAAGTCGTCGATCGTCCACTCGACCTCGGCCGCGTGGGCGATGGCGAGGAAGTGGAGCACGGCGTTGGTCGATCCGCCGGTGGCCATGATGACGGCGACGGCGTTCTCGATGCTTCTTCGGGTGACGATGTCGCGCGGCTTCAGGTCCTTCTTCACCGCTTCGACGAGGATGCGCGCGGCGTTCTTCGCCGCGGCGACGATCTCGTCGTGGACGTTGGCCATCGTGCTCGAGTAGGGCAGGCTCATGCCGAGCGCCTCGAACGCCGAGCTCATCGTGTTGGCGGTGTACATGCCGCCGCACGAGCCACTGCCGGGGATGGCGCGGCGCTCGATCTCGGCGAAGTCTTTCTCGTTCATCGTCCCGGCGGTGAACTGGCCGACCGCCTCGAAGACGCTGACGATGTTGAGGTCCTGCCCCTGGTAGCGGCCGGGCAGGATGGTGCCGCCGTAGACGTAGATCGCCGGAACGTTGGCGCGCAGGATGCCCATCATGCCGCCCGGCATGTTCTTGTCGCAGCCGCCGACGACGAGGACGCCGTCCATCCACTGGCCGCTGACGCAGGTCTCGATGCAGTCGGCGATGACCTCGCGCGAGACCAGGCTGTACTTCATCCCCTCGGTGCCCATCGCCATGCCGTCGCTGATCGTCGGCGTGCCGAAGATCTGCGCGTTGCCGCCGGCCTCCTCGATGCCTGCGACGGCCGCGTCGGCGAGCTTCTGCAGGCCCGAGTTGCACGGCGTGATCGTCGAGTGGCCGTTGGCGACGCCGATCATCGGCTTCTTGAAGTCGCCTTCCTCGTAGCCGAGGGCGTAGTACATCGACCGGTTCGGCGCGCGCTCGATGCCTTCGGTGATGTGGCGGGAACGGCGGTTGATGGCCATCGCGGTCTCTTCGTCAGGGGGGTCGTCGCCAAACTATAGCGGTCGCGGCGAAGCGGAGTCCGCGCGACGCGCCTCGTATCATCGTCGCATGCTCGTGCATCCGCAGTTCGACCCGATCGCGCTCGATCTGTCGAAGATCGGTATTCCGATCGCCGTCCACTGGTACGGCATCACCTACCTGGTCGGCTTCGGCCTCTTCCTCTTCCTCGCCGCGCGGCGCGCGCGCCTGCCGCAGTTCGCTTCGCGCGGCTGGACCCGCCGCGACATCGAGGACCTGCTTTTCTACGGCGTCCTCGGAACCGTGATCGGCGGCCGCCTCGGCTACATCCTCTTCTACAAGCCCGGCTTCTACGCCGCCCATCCGCTCGAGATGCTCGCCGTCTGGAAAGGCGGGATGGCATTCCACGGCGGGCTGCTCGGCGTGATCGCGGCGATGGCGGTGTTCGCGCGCACGCGCCGGCGTCCGTTCCTCGAGGTCACCGACCTCGTCGCGCCGTGCGTGCCGACGGGCTTCGCCGCCGGTCGGATCGGCAACTTCATCAACGGCGAGCTGTGGGGCCGCTTCGCCGACCCGACGCTGCCGTGGGCGATGGTCTTCCCGCAGTCGGGGTCGCCGTTGCCGCGTCATCCCTCGCAGCTCTACCAGTTCGCGCTCGAGGGCCTGCTCCTCTTCGCCGTGCTGTGGATCTACGGCAAGAAGGCGCGCGGCCTCGGTCAGGTGTCGGGCGCGTTCCTGGTCGGCTACGGCGTGCTCCGCTTCGTCGCCGAGTTCTTCCGCGAGCCCGACAGCTTCCTCGGCCTGCTCGCCCTCGGCATGAGCATGGGCCAGTGGCTGTGCGTGCCGATGATCGCCGCCGGCGTCGCGCTCTGGGTCTGGGGACGCGGCCGCGCGTCGGGCGACGTGCCGGCGGCGCCGCTGCGCGCAGAAAAGGCCTGACACGGTGATGCGCCAGATCTTTCTCGACACAGAGACGACCGGCCTCAGCCCCGAGTCGGGCGACCGGATCATCGAGATCGGCTGCGTCGAGATCGTCAACCGGCGCCTGACCGGGCGCAAGATCCACTTCTACGTCAACCCCGAGCGGCGCAACAGCATCGACGCGTACAAGGTGCACGGCCTGTCGGACGAGTTTCTCGCCGACAAGCCGCTGTTCGCGCACATCGTCGACGAGCTGATCGAGTTCGTTCGCGACGCCGAAATCATCATCCACAACGCCGCCTTCGACGTCGGTTTCCTCGACGCCGAGCTGCGCCGGATCGGCCGGCCGGCGTTCCTCGAGCACGGCGTCCGCGTCACCGACAGCCTGTCGATGGCGCGCGACAGCTTCCCGGGCAAGTCGAACTCGCTCGACGCCTTGTGCAAGCGCTTCGAGGTCAACAACGCCGGCCGCGAGCTGCACGGCGCGCTGCTCGACGCCGGCCTGCTCGCCGAGGTCTACATCCGCATGACGCGCGGCCAGGATTCGCTCGTCATCGACGCCGGCGACGCGATGGCGGCCGAGCTCGCGGCGCGGCCGATCGACTTCAGCACGCTCACGCTCGTCGTCATCGCCGCCGACGAGGACGATCTCGCCGGCCACGCGGCGATGCTCGCGGAGATCGACAAGGCGAGCGGCGGACGCGTGGTCTGGCGCATGCCGGCGGCCCTGCCGGACCTGCTCGCCATGGCACAATGACCGCCTTTCCGCAGGCGGCCGTTCGCGCGCCGCGCGGGCGGTTAGCTCAGGGGTAGAGCGCCTCGTTCACACCGAGGAAGTCGGGGGTTCGAAACCCTCACCGCCCACCACGATCAACACCTCGACGACCTCGTTTCTTCAGCTGCTGGGAAGCCCGGCCGGAACGCGTCTGGCCCCGGGCGGGAACGCCGCGGCTCTTTCCCGCATCCAACGATCATGAAAGACAACCGGGCGAGAAACGCGGAGGCCACCGAGGCCGACGCCGCGCTCGTCGCCCGCATCGTCGCCGGCGACCGCGGCGCCTTCCAGCAGCTCATGCGCCTGCACAACATGGCGCTGTTCCGAGCCGCGCGGGCGATCGTCCGCGACGATGCCGACGCCGAAGACGTGCTGCAAGAGGCCTACATCTCCGCCTACCGGCACCTGGCCGGGTTCCGCGGCGATGCGCGCCTGTCGACCTGGCTGACCCGAATCGTCATCAACCAGGCGCTCGCGCGCCTGCGCGCACGGCGCCGCGACAACGTCGTCGCGCTGATCGACGACCGCGCGCCAGGCGCTGCCGAGGCGATGGAGCAGGCCATGGACGAAGACCCGGGCGCATCGCCGGAGGCCGGCGCGATGCGCGCCGAGCTGCGCCGCCTGCTCGAGAAGAAGATCGACGCGCTGCCGCTCGCCTTTCGCACCGCCTTCATCCTGCGCGAGGTCGAGGAGATGACGATCGAGGAGGCGGCCGAGTGCCTCGCGGTCCCGGAGGCGACCGTTCGCACGCGCGTGTTTCGCGCTCGCGCGCTGCTGCGCGCCTCGCTCGCGGAGGAGATGGACATGGCGACGGCCGACGTCTTCAGCTTCGCCGGCGCGCGCTGCGATCGCATCGTCGCCGGCGTGCTCGAACGCCTGCGCGTCCTCGACGCCAGCGCCGAGGGCGCGCCGCCAACCTGACCAGGGCGGCGCGCGGCGCGGGAACAGGATCGCCGCGGCCGTCGTCTAACGGGCTCGCATGTGCGAATTCCCGAGAGGACCGTCAATGAAGAACTTCATCATCACCGCCGCCGCGTCGTCGCTCGTGCTGCTCGCCGGCAACGCGCTGGCCCAGGCGCCGAGCGATGCCCAGATCGCCTCGATCGTCGTCACCGCCAACCAGGTCGACATCGACGCCGGCAAGCTGGCCGAGTCGAAAGGAAGCAACGCCGAGGTCAAGGCCTTCGGCAAGCAGATGGTCACCGACCACTCCGGCGTCAACAAGCAGGCCGTCGCGCTGGTCACCAAGCTCAAGGTCACGCCCGAGGACAACGCCACCAGCAAGAGCCTGAAGGCAGGCGGCGTCGACAACGTCAAGAACCTCCAGACGCTGAGCGGTGCCGCCTTCGACAAGGCCTACGTCGACCACGAGGTCGCCTACCACCAGCAGGTCCTCGACGCGATTGACAAGACGCTCATCCCGAACGCCCAGAATGCCGAGCTGAAGAGCCTGCTGGTCTCGGTCCGTCCGGCGTTCGTCGCGCACCTCGAGCATGCCAAGAGCCTGCAGGCCATGCTGGCGAAGAAGAGCTGAGCCGATGCGCATCGCAACCGGCGCGCTCGCGGTCGGCGCGAGCTGGGCCCTCGGCGTCGCCCTGGCGGCGGCGCCGGGCACCGCCGTCGCGGCCGACCCGGCGCGAACGCACGAGGTCGTGATCCAGGGGATGCTGTACGTCCCCGAGACGCTGACGGTGCGGCCAGGCGACGTCGTCGTCTGGATCAACAAGGACCCGTTCCCGCACACGGTCACCGCGTCGGGCGCGTTCGATTCCGGCCCCATCGCCGCCGGCAAGTCGTGGCGCTTCACGGCGCGTCGCGCCGGCGCGCATCCCTATCTGTGCGCGCTCCATTCGACCATGAAGGGAACGCTGCGGGTCGAGTGACGCGGCCGCGCTAGGATGGCGCGAGCCCGCGCGTTGTGCGATCGGCGGCGAGGAGCAAGCCCCATGGCATCGGACAGCGACGCGATCTTCCTGAAGAACTGCTGGTACGTGGCGGCGTGGGATCACGAGCTGATCGACGGCGCCAAGCTCGCCCGGACGATCCTCGACAAGCCCGTCGTCCTCTACCACGGCGAGAGCGGCAAGGTGGTGGCGCTGGAGGATCGTTGCTGCCACCGCGGCGCGCCCCTGTCGATGGGGCGGATCGAGGGCGATTGCATCCGCTGCATGTACCACGGCATGAAGTACGAGCCTTCGGGGCGCTGCATCCAGATCCCCGGGCAGGACGTCATCCCCGCCAAGCTCGGCGTGCGCAGCTATCCGGTGGTCGCGCGCGACCATCTGGTCTGGATCTGGATGGGCGATCCCGAGCGCGCCGACCCCGCGCTGATCGTCGACTACGAACCGCTGCACGATCCGGCGTGGAAGGGCATGCCAGCGTACATGCACTACGACGCCAACTGGCTGCTGATCGTCGACAACCTGAGCGACTTCGCGCACCTCGCCTTCGTCCACGCCAAAACGCTCGGCGGCTCCGAGGAGTACGCCTACCAGACCCGCCCGCTCAACATCGAGCGGCTCGCCGACGGCTTTCGCGTCGAGCGCTGGCACATGAACAGCGACGCGCCGCCGTTCCACAAGAAGGTGATCGCCGACAAGACCGCCAAGGTCGACCGGCGCAACATCGGACGCATGTTGGTGCCCGGGATCTTCTTCCTCGAATCGATGTTCGCCCCGGCGGGAACGGGCGCCGAGAAAGGCAACATCGCCGGCGCGCGCCAGTACCGCAACTGCCAGTTCATGACGCCCGAGACGCGCCGGACGACGCACTTCTTCTGGAACTACCTCCACAACTTCGACCTCGACGACCCGAACATCGCGCTGTCGCTGTGCAACAGCCTGCGCGAA
>JADGRJ010000167.1 GCA_017881025.1 Rhizobacter sp.
CCGCGTCAGCCGGGCGAGCGTGCGCGCCGACCTCGTCGCCGGCGTGCTCGGCGCCTTGCTCGTCCTGCCACAAGGGATCGCCTTCGCGACGCTGGCCGGCCTGCCGCCCGAGTACGGCCTCTACACCGCCGTCGTGCCGTGCATCGTCGCGGCGCTGTTCGGCTCGAGCTGGCATGTCGTCTCGGGGCCGACCAACGCCAACTCGCTCGCCTTGTTCGCCACCCTCGCGCCGCTCGCCCTCGTCGGCTCGCCCGACTACATCGCGCTCGCCCTCGCCGTCACCGTGCTCGTCGGCACGATGCAGTTCCTGATCGGCGTGCTCCGCCTGGGCACGATCGCCAATTTCATCTCGCCGGCGGCGCTGCGCGGCTTCATGGGCGGCGCCGCGGCGCTGATCGCGATCTACGCGCTGCCCGACCTGCTCGGCCTGCCGGCGCCGACCGCGCACCGCCTCGGCAACCTCGCCGAGCACCTGTGGACGAACATCGATCGGGTGTCGTGGGCCGCGCTCGCCGTCGGCGTCTTCACGATCGCCGCGTCGCTCGTCCTGAAGCGTGGGCTGCCGCGCTCGCCGCACATGCTGCTCGGCCTGGCCGCCGCGACCGCGCTCGCGTTCGCCATCGACCAGGCCTCCGGCAGCGCGCAGCGGATCGCCGTCGTCGGGCCGATCCCGGCGATCTGGCCGCACCTGACCCTTCCCGCCTTCGACCTGCGCCTGCTTCCCGATCTCGTCGGCATCGCCTTCGCCCTCACGATCGTCGCCCTCGGCCAGTCGATCTCGATCGCCAAGGCGGTGGCGGCACGATCGGGCCAGCACATCGACGCCAACCGCGAGTTCCGCGGCCAGGGCCTCTCGAACATCGTCGGCGGCCTGTTCTCGTCGTATGTCTCGTGCGGCTCGCTCAACCGGTCGTTCCCGAACTTCGACGCCGGCGCGCGAACGCCGCTCGCCGCCGTCTTCGCGTCGTTCTGGCTGCTCGTGCTCGCCGCGGTCAGCGCGCCGCTGCTGGCGCGGATCCCGATGCCGGCGATCGCCGCCTTGCTGCTGCTCATCTCGTGGTCGCTGTTCGACATCGCCAGCTGGCGCCAGCTCTGGCGCTTCAGCCGCCAGGATTTCGCGGTTGCCGCCGCCACCTTCCTCGCGACGATCTCGATCCGGCTCGAGGTTGCGATCCTGCTCGGCACGATTCTGTCGCTCGTCACCTTCCTGTATCGAACGTCGAAGCCGGCGATCCGCATCATGGGCTTCGACGGCACCGCGCCGGCGCGGCCCTTCGTCGTGCGCAGCGACGTCCCGGAGCCGCTGCCCGAGTGCCCGCAGCTGAAGATGATCCGCATGGAGGGCGAGGTCTACTTCGGCGCGGTCTCGCACGTCGGCGACCTGCTGCGCGACCTGCGCGCGCCGGCGAACTCGCCCAAGCACCTGCTCGTGATGTCGAAGAGCATGAACTTCATCGACCTCGCCGCCGCAGACATGTGGCGCGCCGAGATGCTCACGCGCCGCACGGCCGGCGGCGACCTGTATTTCCATCGGCCGCGGGCGCCGGTGCTCGAGCTCTGGCAGAGGACAGGCTTCATGGCCGAGCTCGGCGCCGATCACATCTTCCCGGCCAAGCGGATCGCGATCGCGACGATCTTCGACCGGCTCGACCGCGGCATCTGCGCCCATTGCACGATCCGCGTCTTCGAGGAGTGCCAGCGACTGCCGCTGCCGATCGACGGCGCGGCGAGCGAGGCGTCGCCGGATTCGCACGCGCGCAGCGGATCGTCCTGAAGGGGGTGAGCGCCGCGCCTTCCCCATTCTTGAGGGTGACAGGGGCGGCGACGACGGGTCTCATCGGATGTCGCAGGACACGATCGAAGGAGACCGTCATGCATGAACACCTGAAACCGCGCGGCACGCAGGCCGCGAACCGCGTTCACGTCACCCTTGCGATCGCCCTTGCGGCCGTCGCGATCGCAGCCGGCGTCACCCTCGGGCATCACCCGGCCGGAGCGCAGACCGCGCCCGGCGCGGACCACACCGCCGCCGCGACGCCGCCGCAGCGGGGCGGGAGCGCGGCCGACCCGTCCGTTCCCGCGGCGGCCGACGCACTCCGCGCCGCGCCGCACGAGTCGGCCGAGCCGACGTCGACGTTCTGAGGCGGCCCCCCTCCGTCGAGGGATCCCGGTCGCGCGGTGGCGGGTTCGCCGCCTGATTTGCGCTTTCCCCCATAGCAGGGTCGCTTCGACACCGCTCGACGAGGAGGACAGGATGGGCAACGGCAAGGTTCGCACGCGCACTGTCGCGTGGATGATGCTGGCATGCGGCTTGACGGGGCTGGCGCGCGCCGACGACGACGACCGGCGGCGCCCCGACCGGCCGCAAATTCACAGCGCGCGCAACGACAGCGGCGTCGCCGTCACGATCAGCACGAACGGCTTCATCGACCGGCGCAACCCGTTCTTCCGCGAGCTCGGCGCCAACGGGCGAGCCTGCGTCAGCTGCCACCAGCCGCAGGAAGGCTGGTCGATCACGCCCAAGGGGCTGCGCGATCGGTTCGACCAGACGAAGGGCACCGACCCGGTGTTTCGCCTCAACGACGGCGCCAACTCGCCGCTCGCCGACGTGTCGACGCGGCGTGCGCGCGAGGAGGCCTACAGCATGCTGCTCGACAAGGGCCTGATCCGGGTCGGCATCGCCATCCCCGCCAGCGCCGAATTCGAGCTCGCGAAGGCCGACGACCCGTACGGCTTCGCAAGCGCGGCGGAGCTGTCGCTGTTCCGGCGCCCGCTGCCGACGACCAACCTGCGCTTCCTGAGCACGGTGATGTGGGACGGCCGCGAGACCTTCCGCGACCCCGCCTCGACCGATTGCCTGTTCGGGACGACGACGTGCTTCGCGTCGCTCCACTTCAACCTCGCCGACCAGTCGAACAGCGCGACCGTCGGCCATGCCCAGGCGACGGTGCCGCTGACGGCGGACCAGCGTGCCGCGATCGTCGACTTCGAGCTCGGCCTCTTCACCGCGCAGCAGCAGGACAACGGCGCCGGGCGTCTCGCGGCGCACGGCGGCAACGGCGGGCCGGCGTTCCTGTCGAGCGTCGTCTCCTACTTCGGCATCAACGACACGCTGGTCGGCGACTACCGCAGCCACGCCAGCTTCTCGCCCGACGTCATGATGCTCTACCAGGGCTGGCAGTCGTATCTCGAGGACGCCCGGCACGCCGATCCCGAGCGCCGCGACCGCGGCGTCGCCGTCGCCCGGCGCGCGATCGCCCGCGGTCAGGCGCTCTTCAACGGCAAGCCGATCGTCATCCGCGACGTCAAGGGTCTCAACGACGACCTGAACGTGCCGGCGATCCTGGGCACCTGCACGACCTGCCACAACACGCCGAACGCCGGCAACCATTCGGTGCCGATGCCGCTCGACATCGGCCTGGCCGACGCCAGCCGGCGCACGCCCGACCAGCCGCTCTACACGCTGCGCAACAAGTCGACAGGCGCGACGGTGCAGACGACCGATCCCGGCCGCGCGCTCATCACCGGCCGCTGGCAGGACATCGGCCGCTTCAAGGGGCCGATCTTGCGCGCGCTGGCACCGCGCGCGCCGTATTTCCACAACGGCTCGGCAAAGGATTTGAACGAGGTGGTCCGCTTCTACAACGACCGCTTCGGCATCGGCTTCACGGAGCAGGAGCGCGACGACCTCGTCGCCTTCCTGAAAGCCTTGTAGGCATCTCTGCAATCAGGAGGACAGTCATGAAAGCACCATCGCCATCATCCGAGTCGGGCCGGGGGTACGGCTTGCTCGTCACGATCATCATCACGACCGCTGCCGCCGCCGTCACTGCCGGCGTGACGTTCAACGAGCGCCATCCCGCCGAGGCCGTCGTCCAGCGCGCCGAAGCCAGCCCCACGCTCGCTGCCGGCATCGCCGCGCCCGCCGCGCCCGCGCACACTCGTCGCGAGCAGTGGCGAGACCCCTGGAAGCGGCACGCGCCGCTGTCCGAATCGGCACCGACGTTGACAGGCGAGGCGCTCGACGCCGGCGCGACTCTCTCGGACCCGTCGCTGCCGGTGGCGTCGGAGGCACTCGAGGGCGCTTCCGGCACCCCGGGCGAGCCGACGCCGACGTTCTGACAAGAGTGTTGCGGGCCGTTGCCGCGCAGCGTGGCGGCCCTGCCTTTCGGGGAGGCGTCGTGCCACCCGGCGGGCGCACAATCTTCGCGATGAACGCCGCGCCCGAGTCTTCGGCAATGCCGGCCGACGATGCGCCGAGCGCTGCGCTGCCACCGCGCGCATCCCGTCCGAGCGATGCGCTCTTCACGACGCTCTACGGCGAGCTGCATCGGCTGGCGCGGCGCGAGGCCGCGCGCGCCGGGCCGGGCGCGGCCGTCAGCGCGACGACGCTGCTGCACGAGGCCTACCTCGACATGGCGCAGCGCAACGCCCTCGAGTTCAGCGACCGAGGCCACTTCCTCGCCTACGCGGCGCGGGCGATGCGAACGGTGGTGATCGACCGCGCCCGCGCCGGCGCGGCGCAGAAGCGCGGCGGCGGGCTCGACATCACGTCGCTCGACACCCAGACCGCGGAAGCCGTCGCCGAGCCGGCGCTGCTCTCGGACATCGGCGCGGCGCTCGACGAGCTCGCCGAGGTCGAGCCCGAGCTCGCCAACGTCGTCGACCTGAAGTTCTTCTGCGGCTTCGGGGTCGCCGAGATCGCGGCGATGCACGGCGTCTCCGAGCGTACCGTGCAGCGCCAGTGGGAGAAGGCGAGGCTGCTCCTGTTCCGGGCCCTCGCGGAGCGGCCATGATCGTCGCCGACGTCGATCGCTGGCGCCGCCTGAGCCCGCTTCTCGACGAGCTGCTCGATCTCGAGCCGACGGGGCGCGCCGTCCGCCTCGCGACGTTGCGCGGCGACGACGCCGCGCTCGCGACCGAGCTCGCCGCACTGATCGCCGAGGGTGCGCGCGCCGAGGAGGCGAGGTTCCTCGCCGGCAGCGCCAGCCTCGCCCGCGTCACCGGCGGGGCGGCGACGCCGACGCTCGCCGGAACGCCGATCGGCGCCTACGTGCTCGAGGCGCCGCTCGGCCAGGGCGGCGCCGGCGCGGTCTGGCGCGCGCGGCGCGCCGACGGCAGGTTCGAGGGATCGGTGGCGGTCAAGCTCCTCCATCCGTCGCTGATCGGCCGGACCGGCGCGCGCCGCTTCGAACGCGAAGGAGCGATCCTGGCGCGCCTCTCGCATCCGCACATCGCGCGCCTGCTCGACGCCGGAGTGACGCCGGGCGGCCAGCCGTACCTGGTGCTCGAGCTCGTCGCGGGCGAGCGCATCGACCGACACTGCGACGCCAGGCGGCTTCGCATCGACGAGCGGATCGCGCTCTTTCGCGACGTGCTCGGCGCGGTGGCGCACGCCCACCGCCACCTCGTCATCCACCGCGACATCAAGCCGAGCAACATCCTCGTCGCCGCCGACGGCAGCGTCAAGCTGCTCGACTTCGGCATCGCCAAGCTGCTCCAGGGCGACGATGACGCGCCGGCGACCGACCTCACCGGCGGTCGCGGCGGCGTGCTCACCCCAGACTACGCCGCGCCCGAGCAGCTCCGCGCCGAGGAGGTGACGACCGCCACCGACGTGTACTCGCTCGGCGTCCTGCTTTACCAGCTGCTGAGCGGCCAGCATCCAACCGCGCCGCCGCACGCCACGCCCGCGAGCCTGATTCAGGCGACGCTCGACACCGACCCGGGCCGGCTGTCGACCGCCGTGACGTCGTCGAGCAGCGATCCCGAGACGATGTCGCGCGTCGCCGCCGAGCGCGACACGTCGATCGTCAGACTACGCCGGCAGCTCGGCGGCGATCTCGAGAACATCGTCGCCAAGGCGTTGCGCAAGGTGCCGGCCGAACGCTATGCGACGGTCGACGCGTTCGACGAGGACCTGCGCCGCTGGTCGGCGGGCGAGCCGGTCATCGCGCGCGCCGATTCGCTCGCCTACCGCACGGCGCGCTTCGTCAGCCGGCACCGCGGCGCCGTCGCCGCCGGCGCGCTCACCATCGCGGCGATCGTCGCCGGCGTGATCGGCACGATCAGCCAGGCGCGGCGCGCGGAGGAGCAAGCTCGCCAAGCGCAGATCGAACGCGACAGCGCGCTTCGCGACCTCGCTTTCGCCGGTGCGGCGCGCGAGCTCCTCGGTTTTCTGGTCAGCCAGGGAAACGGCAAGCCGCAGACCGCGACCGAGCTGCTGGCGCACGCCGAGGAGCTGACCCAGAGCCAGTTCGCGGACGATCCGATGAGTCGTGGCCGCTTGCAGCTGATGCTCGCCATCGAGTACGGCAATGTGCAGGAGTACGAGCGATCGAAGGCGGTCCTGGTCCTCGCCCAGGCCTCGGCTCGAAGCGCCGGAAGCGCAGCGCTGCTCAGCAACGTCGACTGCCTGCTGGCCGCGACGCTCGGAGACCAGAACGAGCCGCAGCGCGCCATGGCCCTGTTCGGCGAGGCGATCGAGCGCATGAGGGGGCAGCGTGATTCCGAAGGTTCAGTGCTGAGCGCGTGCCTTCACATGCGCGCCGATCTGCATGCGCACCTCGGCCAGCCAAAAGAGATGCTTGCCGACGGGCAGGCCGCGCTGGCTGCGTTGGGAACGCCCCGCGCCGACCAGCGCGTCATGGCCAACTCGATCAGGATCGTGATCGCCGAGGCATATGGCCGGCTTGGCCAGACCGCTCAAGCCGTCGCCGCCTATGAACGCTCGTTGTCGGATCTCGCCAGCATGGGGCGTCAGCAGAGCGCGCGGACGGTCGTGCGCTTCAACAATTTCAGCCGCATGCTCTATTCGGCGGGACAGGCGCGGCGAGCCGAGGAGATGGCGGCACGCGGCCTCGAGATCTCGCGCGGCAAGGGCGAAGACAGCACGGAGATCGACGCCATTCTCGAAGGCAACCGCGCCCGCGCCCTGATCGAGCTGGGTCGCTTCGACGAGGCGAAGGCATTGACGGAACACGCGCTTGACTCGGCGCTTCAGCGCAAGGACGTCCGCTGGGCAGGAACTTTCGCGCTGTACGGCGCGCCGGCCGCATGCGCGACCGGCGACCTCGAGCGCTGCGCTGGCCTTCTCGCCATCGCCGGCGAGAAACTGAAGGCGACGCTGCCCCCCGGGCACTCGACGTTCGGAGCTCTCGAGCTGGCACAGGCCGGGTTGTCGCGGGCACGTCGCCAACCGGAGGTCGCGCGCGAGCAGCTGGCGCGCTCCGTGGCACTCTTCGAAGCCGCCAGCGACAAGAGCCCGCTGCGCATCCGTGCCCTGGCGGAACTGGCGCGGGTCGAGCACGAGTCGGGCGACGAAGCCGCTGCGTCCGGGCACGCCGCTGCGGCGGTGGCCGCGGCGCGCGAGGCAGGGAAAGGGTTCGCCAGCACGCAATGGCTCGGCACCGCGTTGCTGGCCCAGGGCATCGTGGAGCGCGCCGCCGGAGACCCGGCGCAAGCGAAGGCCGCGCTGACCGAAGCGGTCAGCCAGCTCGAGGGATCCATCGGCGTCGAGGCCCCACAGACGCGCGAGGCGCGCTCGCTCCTCGATTCGTCCTAGCGGCCTGTCAAGCGAGGAGCGCTCCGGCGGCGCTCGCTACGACGACATCCGCTGCAGCTCCGGCTCGCGGTCGATGAACTGGTGCTCGAGCGCGCTGCCATGTGCAGCGCGAGGAGGAAGTAGAGCAGGTAGCCGAGCCCAGCGCAGCCATCCCGACGGGGGCACCGGCTTACGCGGCAGAATCGCGCCGAGGCGAAGGCATGGCGAAGAAGACCGCGCACGTCAGCGAGACCCCGGCGACGCAGCGCCTGCGCCGCGCCGGCGTCGCCTTCAGCGAGCACGTCTACGAGTACCTCGAGCACGGCGGCACGGCCGAATCGGCGCGCCAGCTCGGCGTCGACGAGCACGCCGTCGTCAAGACGCTGGTGATGCAGAACGAGAAAGGCGAGCCGCTGATCGTCCTGATGCACGGCGACCGGCAGGTGAGCACCAAGAACCTGGCGCGCGCGATCGGCAGCAAGAGCGTCGCGCCGTGCACGCCGGAAGCGGCCGAGCGGGCGAGTGGCTACCAGGTCGGCGGCACGTCGCCGTTCGCGACGCGGAAGGCGATGCCGGTCTACGTCGAGTCGACGATCCTCGACCTCGATCGCATCTGCATCAACGGCGGCCGGCGCGGCTACCTGATCGGCATCGCGCCGCGCGTGCTGACCGAGCTGCTCGCGGCGACGCCGGTCTCGTGCGCGCTCTGAGCTCAGCAGCGCAGAATCGCTCTTCGACAATCGCCGCCGCCGATGACTCCCTTCCTGCCATTCCTCGCCGCGCTGGTCGCGTACCTCGTCGGCTCGCTGTCGTTCGCCGTCATCGTCAGCCGCGCCATGGGGCTGAGCGATCCGCGCACCTACGGGTCGGGAAATCCGGGCGCGACCAACATGCTGCGCTCGGGGAGCAAGGCGGCCGCCGTGCTCACGCTCGTGCTCGATGCGCTCAAGGGCTACGTTCCGGTGGCGCTCGTCGCGCGCTTCGGGCCGGCGCAGGGGCTCGGCGACGGCACGGTCGCGCTGGTCGCGCTCGCCGCCTTCCTCGGCCACCTCTGGCCGGTGTTGTTCCGTTTTCACGGCGGCAAGGGCGCCGCCACGGCCGCCGGCGCCCTGTTCGGCATCGATCCTCTGCTCGGCGCGGCGACGCTCGCGACGTGGCTGATCATCGCCGCGTTCTTCCGCTACTCGTCGCTGGCGTCGATCGTCGCCGCCGTCTTCGCGCCGTTCTGGCACGTGCTGACCGACGGCGCCGACGCGATCGCGCTGGCGTTGCTGGTGATGGGCGGGCTCCTGGTCTGGCGCCACAGCGCCAACATCAA
>JADGRJ010000168.1 GCA_017881025.1 Rhizobacter sp.
GCCGGCCTTCGAGGCCTTCGCCTTCGGCGCGCTCGCCGCGGCGGCCGCGGCCGCCGCCGCTTCCTGCACCGCCGCTTCGCGCGCCCTTGCCTGCGCCGCCTCGAGCGCCTCGCGCTCGGCGCGCTCCTGTTCCTCGCGCTGGCGCCGTTGCGCCGCGAGCTCTTCCTCCTGGAGGCGCAGACGCTCGGCCTCGGCATGCGCCTCTTCCTCGCGACGGCGCAGCTCTTCCTCGTGCGCCTCGGTGCCGACGACGTCTTCGGCCGGAGCCGAGACCTCGTCGCGCTTGACGAACGTGCGCTTCTTGCGCACCTCGACCTGGATCGTGCGTGCCTTGCCGCTCGAGTCGGCCTGCTTGATCTCGCTCGTCGACTTGCGCGTCAGCGTGATCTTCTTGCGCTCGCCGCTGGCGACCGTGCCGTGCGCCGTGCGCAGGTGATCGAGCAGGCGCGCCTTGTCGCTCTCGGTGACCGAGTCGTCCGTCGACGCCTTGCTGACGCCGGCCGACTTCAGCTGCTCGAGCAGCGCCGCCGGCGGGCGATTGAGCTCGGCGGCGAGTTGGGCGACGGTTGTCGATGCCATAGGGTGTCTCTATCCTTGCGTGGTCGTCTCTTGCGCCGCAGTGGCCGGCGCGGCCGTGGCTTGCGCGGCCGCTTGCTCGGCGCTCGCTCTGGCCGCATTTTCTTGCGCCGCGGCCTCGGCTGCAAACCAGTGCTCGCGGGCCTTCATGATCATGGCCTTGGCGGCCTCGGCGTCGATCTCTGTGATCTCGACCAGCTCGTCGACCGCCAGGTCGGCCAGCTCGTCGCGGGTGTGCACGCCGCCCTTCTCGAGCTTGGCGATCAGCTCCGGCGTCAGGCCGTCGAAGTCGTTCAGGTCCTGCGAGACCTCGCTCGAGTTGTTCTCGCGGGCGATGTCCATCGTCAGCAGCGCATCCTTGGCGCGGGTGCGCAGCTCGTTGACGGTGTCCTCGTCGAAGCTGGCGATCTCGAGCATCTCCTGCATCGGCACGTAGGCGACTTCCTCGAGGCTCGAGAAGCCCTCGGCGATGAGGATGTCGGCCACCTCGACGTCGACGTCGAGCTTGTCGACGAAGAGCTTCCTGACCGAGTCGGACTCTTCCGCCTGCTTCGACGCCGATTCCTCGGCCGACATGATGTTGATGCGCCAGCCGGTCATCTCCGACGCGAGGCGGACGTTCTGGCCGCCGCGGCCGATCGCGATCGCGAGGTTCTCCTCGTCGACGACGACGTCCATCGCGTGGCGCTCCTCGTCGACGACGATCGAATGCACGTTCGCCGGCGCGAGCGCGCCGATGACGAACTGCGCCGGGTCTTCCGACCAGAGGACGATGTCGACGCGCTCGCCGGCGAGCTCGTTGGTGACGGCGTTGACGCGGCTGCCGCGAACGCCGACGCAGGTGCCGATCGGATCGACCCGGCGGTCGTGCGAGACGACCGCGATCTTGGCGCGCGAGCCGGGGTCCCGGGCGCACGATTTGATCTCGAGCAGCCCCTGGTCCATCTCGGGAACTTCCTGCTTGAAGAGCTCCATCATGAAGCCGGGCGACGAGCGCGAGAGCAGGATCTGCGGCCCGCGCAGGGTCGGGTCGACCTCGGCGATGTAGGCGCGGACGCGGTCGCCGGTGCGCAGGTTCTCCTTCGGGATCATCTCCGAGCGACGCAGCCGCCCCTCGATCCGGCCCGACTCGACGATGATGTCGCCCTTGTCGAGGCGCTTGACCGTGCCGACGAAGATCTTCTCGCCGCGCGAGAGGAAGTCGGTCAGGAGCTGCTCGCGCTCGGCGTCGCGGATCTTCTGCAGGATGACCTGCTTGGCCGCCTGCGCACCGATCCGGCCGATCGAGACCGACTCGATCTGCTCTTCGATGTGGTCGTCGACCTCGATGTCGGGGATCTGCTCGAGCGCCTCGAAGTGGAGGATCTCGGAGTCGGGCAGCTGCAGGCCGGCGTCGTCCGGGACGACGTGCCAGCGGCGGAAGGTCTCGTACTCGCCGGTTTCGCGGTCGACCGAGACGCGAATGTCGACTTCGCCGCCCTGCAGCTTCTTCGACGCCGAGGCGAGCGCCGCCTCGACCGCCTGGAAGACGATCTCGAGGTCGACGCTTTTCTCGCGCGAGATCGCGTCCACCAGCATCAACAGTTCACGGTTCATTGGGTTCGACCTCCGTCAGCCTCTTCGCTCGCACGCGCACCCTGCACCGGCGCGTCCGAGGGGGCGAACCTGCGCCCCTTGAAATCGATCACCGGGACGAGCCGGGCGTCGCGCACCTCGTCCAGGGTAAAGCTCAATACCTTCTCCTCGCCGGCGGTCTCCCCCGGCGCCACCGGGGTGCCCGCGGCGGCAGCGCGCGCCTGCGCCGACCGGCTCGCGGCATGCTTCTTTGCCGCGGCCACGGTCGCCGTCGGCGCCAGGACGAGACGCCAGCCGCTCTCGACCGCAATCAGCTCGCCGCGGAAGCGCTTCCTGCCCTTGAACGGCACCTTTAGCGTCACCTCGACCTGCTCGCCGCGAAAGCGCCGGAAGTCGGCGGCGCTCTTCAGCGGCCGGTCGAGCCCGGGCGACGAGACCTCGAGGCGCTCGTACGGCAACCCCTCGACCTCAAGCACGTGCTGGAGCTGGCGCGTGACGCGCTCGCAGTCGTCGACGGTGATGAAGCGCTCGGGCTCGCCTTCGGCCGCCGGATGGTCGATCGTCACGCGCAGCAATCCCCCCGGCGCGCGCTCGACCTCGACCAGTTCGTAGCCGAGGGCGGCGACGGTCGTCTCGATGGCGGTATGCTGGCTCATGCGGGCAATGGCGTTCGCGGGCTCGAAAATGGCGGGCAAAGTGGATCGGCCAAAAAAAATGGGCCGGAAGAACCGCCCACTTGACGCTTTCTAGGGAAGAGCGGAATTGTATCCGCTCCCTCAAATAGCGACAAGTCACCCGGCTGTCAAGACCCATGGGGCTGCTCGGGCCACGTGCCAGAATCGTTCGCACCGCCCTCTCGCGAAAGCGTTCTTCCCATGGGATTTCTCGCCGGCAAGCGCCTCCTCGTCACCGGCGTCCTGTCGAACCGGTCGATCGCCTACGGCATCGCCCGCGCCCTGAGGCGCGAAGGCGCCGAGCTCGCCTTCAGCTACCAGGGCGAGCGTTTCAGGGAGCGCGTCGGCGACTTCGCCGCCGAGTTCGGCTCGGCCCTGATCTTCGACTGCGACGTCGCCGACGACGCCCAGATCGAGGCCATGTTCGCCGCGCTCGGCGAGGCCTGGCCGACCTTCCACGGCTTCGTCCACTCGATCGGCTACGCGCCCAAGGAAGCGATCGCCGGCGACTTTCTCGAAGGCCTGTCGCGCGAGTCGTTCCGGATCGCCCACGACATCTCGAGCTACAGCTTTCCGGCGCTGGCCAAGGCGGCCGTGGGTCGCCTCGAGCCCGGCTCGGCGCTCCTCACCCTCACCTATCTCGGGGCGCTGCGCAGCATTCCCAACTACAACACGATGGGGCTGGCGAAGGCGTCGCTCGAGGCCAGCGTGCGCTACCTGGCGTCGAGCCTCGGCGCAAAGGGGATTCGCGTCAACGGCATCTCGGCCGGGCCGATCAAGACGCTCGCCTCCTCCGGCATCAAGAGCTTCGGCAAGATCCTCGACGTCGTCGCCCAGAACGCGCCGCTGCGCCGCAACGTGACGATCGACGACGTCGGCAACGCCGCCGCCTTCCTGCTCTCGGACCTGGCCAGCGGCGTGACCTCGGAGATCGTCTACGTCGACGGCGGCTTCAGCCATGTCATGTCGGGGGCGGCCTGACGGGCGCTTCCTAGCTGGCCGCGACGCAGTCGACGTAGTAGCGGCCGTCCTCGATGCCGACGCCCTGCAGCTCGGTGGTGGCGATGAGGCCGTGCACGTCGGTGTCGAAGCCGGGGAAGTTGCGGTTGAACTCGCGCGTGAAGCGCAGGAAATCGACGATCTTCTTGTTGAACCGCTCGCCCGGGATGAGAAGCGGGATCCCCGGTGGATAGGGCGTCAGCAGCGTCGTCGAGACGCGGCCCTCGAGCTGGTCGATCTCGACCCGCTCGGTCTTCCTGTGGGCGATGCAGGCGAAGGCGTCGCTCGGTTTCATGGCCGGCTGGATGTCCGACAGGTACATGTCGGTGACGAGCCGGGCGATGTCGTCCTTGGCGTAGAACTCGTGGATCTTCTGCGAGAGGTCGCTCAGCCCCAGGCGCTCGTAGCGCGGGTGCGCGGCGCAGAACTCCGGCATGATCTTCCACATCGGCTGGTTGCGGTCGAAGTCGTCCTTGAACTGCTGCAGCGCCGTCAGCAGCGTGTTCCAGCGGCCCTTGGTGATGCCGATCGTGAACATGATGAAGAACGAATAGAGCCCGGTCTTCTCGACCACGACGCCGTGCTCGACCAGGAACTTGGTGACGATCGCCGCCGGAATGCCTGTCTTGGCGAACTTGCCGGAGACGTCGAGCCCCGGCGTGATCAGGGTGCACTTGATCGGGTCGAGCAGGTTGAAGCCCTCGGCCAGGTTGCCGAAGCCGTGCCACTTGGCGTTGGCCTTGAGCATCCAGTCGGCGCTCGAGCCGATGCCCTTGTCGGCGAGCTTTTCCGGGCCCCAGACCTTGAACCACCAGTCCTTGCCGAACTCGCTGTCGACCTTCCTCATCGCCCGGCGGAAGTCGAGCGACTCGGCAATGCTCTCCTCGACCAGGGCGCGCCCGCCCGGCGCTTCCATCATCGCCGCCGAGACGTCGCACGACGCGATGATCGCGTACTGCGGGCTCGTCGAGCTGTGCATCAGGTAGGCCTCGTTGAAGAGGTGGGCGTCGAGCTTTCTCGTCTGTGAGTCCTGCACCAGCACCTGCGACGCCTGGCTGATGCCGGCGAGCAGCTTGTGCGTCGACTGCGTCGCGAAGACGATCTGGTCCTTCGGGCGCGGCCGGTTCTTGCCCATCGAATGGAAGGTGCCGTAGAACTTGTGGAACGCGGCGTGCGGCAGCCAGGCCTCGTCGAAGTGCAGCGTCTCGATGTAGCCGTCGAGCGCGTGCTTGATCGTCTCGGTGTTGTAGAGAACGCCGTCGTAGGTGCTTTGCGTCAGCGTCAGGATGCGCGGCTTGACCTTCGCTGCGTCGACGCCATGGAGCAGCGGATGGGCCGCGATCTTGGCGCGGATCGCGTCCGGCATGAACTCGCTCTTCGGGATCGGGCCGATGATCCCGTAGTGATTGCGCGTCGGCCGAAGGAACACCGGGATCGATCCGGTCATGACGATCGCGTGCAGGATCGACTTGTGGCAGTTGCGGTCGACGACGACGACGTCGCCGGGCGCGACGGTGTGGTGCCAGACCATCTTGTTCGACGTGCTCGTGCCGTTGGTGACGAAGAAGCAGTGGTCGGCGTTGAAGATCCGCGCGGCGTTGCGCTCGCTCTGCGCGATCGGCCCGGTGTGATCGAGCAGCTGGCCGAGCTCGTCGACCGAGTTGCATACGTCGGCGCGGAGCATGTTTTCGCCGAAGAACTGGTGGAACATCCGGCCGACAGGACTCTTCAGGAAGGCGACACCGCCGGAGTGGCCCGGGCAGTGCCACGAGTACGAGCCATCCTGGGCGTAGTCGAGCAGCGCCTTGAAGAACGGCGGCGCGACGCCGTCGAGATAGGCCCTCGCCTCGCGGATGATGTGGCGCGCCACGAACTCCGGCGTGTCCTCGAACATGTGGATGAAGCCGTGCAGCTCGCGCAGGATGTCGTTCGGCAGGTGCTGCGAGGTGCGCGTCTCGCCGTAGAGATAGATCGGGATCTCGGCGTTCTTGAAGCGGATCTCGGTGATGAACTTGCGCAGGTTGAGCACCACCGGGTCGAGATCGGGGCCCTCGGTGAACTCCTCGTCGTCGATCGACAGGATGAACGCGCTGGCCCGGCTTTGCTGCTGCGCGAACTGCGACAGGTCGCCGTAGCTGGTGGCGCCCAGCACCTCGAAGCCTTCCTTCTCGATCGCCGCGGCGAGCGCGCGGATGCCCAGCCCCGAGGCGTTCTCGGAGCGGAAGTCCTCGTCGATGATGACGATGGGGAACTGGAAGCGCAGCATCGGCGAGCCCTGGCAGGCGGTTCGGAAAGCGCGCAGTGTAGGGCCGTCGCGGGCGGGAATGTCGGCCGTGGGAATGAGCGCCGCAAGACCGTGCACCCCTACACTCGCCGGTGCGCCAGTCGCGCGGAGGCAGCGATGGATCTCTCCAATGCCAGTGTGTGGTGGATCGCCGCCGGCGTCGCCGTCGCGGCCGAGCTCGCCACCGGCACGTTCTACCTGCTCATGATCGCGCTCGGCCTCGCGGCGGGTGCCCTTGCCGCCCAGTTCGGATCGGCCGAAGGCATGCAATTCGTCGCCGCCGCGATCGTCGGCGGCGGCGCGACCGCGTTCTGGCACTGGCGCCGCGTCTCGCGCGCCGGCCCGGCGCTGCCGACGGCGCGCGACCGCGACGTCAACCTCGACATCGGCGAGCGCGTCCACGTCTCGGCCTGGGCCGACGACGGCACGGCGCGGGTGAGCTATCGCGGCTCGACCTGGGCCGCGCGCCTGCAGCCGGGCGCGCCGCCGGTTGCCGGCGAGCACGTCGTCGCCGCGGTCGAAGGCAACTGGCTCGTCCTCGCCCCTCGCGTCGCCACTCACTGAACCGGAGCACTCCGCATGGAACCTTCCTTCTCGACGAGTGTGGCGCTGGTCCTCTTCGTCGTTGCCGCGATCTTCATCTTCCAGACCTTCAAGATCGTTCCGCAGCAGCACGCCTGGGTCGTCGAGCGCCTCGGCAAGTACGACCGCACGCTCGCGCCTGGCCTCGAGTTCGTTTGGCCGTTCCTCGAGCGCGTCGCCTACAAGCACTCGCTGAAGGAAGTGCCGCTCGACGTGCCGAGCCAGGTCTGCATCACGCGCGACAACACCCAGCTGCAGGTCGACGGCATCATCTATTTCCAGGTCACCGACCCGATGCGCGCGAGCTACGGCTCGAGCAACTACATCTCGGCGATCACCCAGCTCGCGCAGACGCTGCTGCGCTCGGTGATCGGCAAGATGGAGCTCGACCGCACGTTCGAGGAGCGCGACCACATCAACCTCGCGGTCGTCGCCGCGCTCGACGAGGCGGCGCAGAACTGGGGCGTCAAGGTGCTGCGCTACGAGATCAAGGACCTGACGCCGCCGGCGGCGATCCTGCACTCGATGCAGGCGCAGATCACGGCCGAGCGCGAGAAGCGCGCGCTGATCGCGGCCTCGGAAGGAAGGAAGCAGGAGCAGATCAACATCGCAACCGGCGAGCGCGAGGCCTTCATCGCCCGCTCCGAGGGCCAGCGGCAGGCCGAGATCAACAAGGCCCAGGGCGAGGCGGCGGCGATCGTCGCCGTCGCCGAGGCGACCGCCGATGCGATCCGGAAGGTCGCCGAGGCGATCCGCCAGCCGGGCGGCGAGCAGGCGGTCCAGCTCAAGGTCGCGCAGCAGGCGGTCGACGCGTTCGCGCAGCTCGCGCAGAAGAACAACACGATGATCGTGCCGAGCAGCCTCGCCGAGGTTTCGGGGCTCATCGCCAGCGCGATGGCGCTCAGCCGCAGCAGCGCGGTTCGCCCCGGCTGACGACGCTTCGCGCCGAGGGCCCTCGGCTAAGATCGTGCCCGCCGGAGAGGTGGATGAGCGGTTTAAGTCGCACGCCTGGAAAGCGTGTGGGGGCTAAACACCCCCCGCGGGTTCGAATCCCGCCCTCTCCGCCATCTATTCAATAAAAACAATGACTTAGCGAGTTAGTCTGGCACTGCCCGCCAGTCTACCCGCCGCTATCGTCGCGCTGTTCCTCACCACTCCGTCGGATTCAAGCGGTACAGCTTAGCGAGCTCGGCGTAAACGGCGGGCTCCTGCGCCTCGAGCTTCTTGGGCTGCTCGAAGAACACTTCCGTCACGACGGCGAAGAACTCCGCGGGGTCGCTGGCCCCATAGCCATCTATCAATGTGGACGGCTCGCTTCGCAGTCGCTCGAAGGCTGCCCCCATCACCGTCGCCCAGCGCTGCCTGATCGCAGGGTTGGGTCGCCACGGTTGACCATCTGCGACGCCTGAGTCCTGGTCGATCTGGTGGGCGAACTCGTGCAACGCCACGTTGCCGCCATCGGTCGGATCCGCTGCGCCTTTGACCACCTCTGGCCAGGAGAGAATCACTTGCCCCTGAGTCCAGGACTCTCCGGCCAAGGTGCGCCGTTGCTCCTGCACCAGACCGGCTCCCACATGTCGCTCCCGGATTGTGACGAAAGCATCCGGATAGACCAGGATCTGCCGAAGACGCGGATAACAATCTGGTCGCTCGTGGCCGAGCAGGAGCAGGCAGGCCTGGGCTGCGATCGTGACCCGCACCTCGTCGGTGATGCGCTGTCCCTGGCAGCCGATGAAGGGCTTCTCGCTGATAAAGACCTGGATATGGCCCTTGAGTCGGAGTTGCAGTTCGGACGGCAGACGCGCCACGAGAGGCACACGGCGACGCAGGATTCGTCGCCATGCCGCTGGGAACGGCTTGGTCCGAAGCATCGTGCGCCGGCGCGCCGACAGCCACGGCTGCCCGAACAGGGCGGCGACTGCCAGGGTTATCGCGGCGGTTAGGAGTAGGAGCGGCAGCGCGGCGCTGACGTCTGCGGCGGTCATCCATCGGAGATGCGCCCGCGGCGGAGCGAATCAAGCAGGCGGCTCGTTCGCGCGATCAACCACCTCGGACCCCAGTCGGGTCCCTGCTGGTGCACATGGACAGATGCGAAGCGGCCCTTCGTCAACTGCGGCAGGCGGCCAATACCGGTCGCCGGTGGGCGTCGGCTTCGTGGAGTTCTTGTTTG
>JADGRJ010000169.1 GCA_017881025.1 Rhizobacter sp.
CGCCCGCCGAGGACCGGGCCGACGCTGTCGCGAGCGCGCCGGCCGCTGCCGCTGCGCCCGCGGAGCGCCACGTGCCGACGGCGGCGCTGCCTGCGCACGAGCCGACCGCGCCGACCGGCACGCTGCCGCACGCGTCGCCTGCGATCCGGAAGCTCGCACGCGAGCTCGGCGTTCCGCTCGATGAGGTCAAGGGCAGCGGGCCGAAGGGCCGGATCACGCAGGACGACGTGCAGGCGTTCGTCAAGGCGGTGCTCGCCGGCCAGACGCAGACTCGCGCGCAGGCGGGCAAGGGGGCGCCCGGCGCGCCGGCCGCGGCCGGCACGATGCCGGGGCTTCTGCCGTGGCCGCAGGTCGACTTCGCCAAGTTCGGCCCGATCGAGAGGAAGGACCTCTCGCGAATCAAGCGGATCAGCGGCCCGGCCCTGCATCGCAACTGGGTGACGATCCCGCACGTCACCAACCACGACGACGCCGACATCACCGACCTCGAGGCGTTCCGCGTCTCGACCAACAAGGAGAACGAGAAGAGCGGCGTGAAGGTGACGATGCTCGCGTTCCTCATCAAGGCCTCGGTCGCAGCGCTGAAGAAGTTCCCCGAGTTCAACGCCAGCCTCGACGGCGAGCAGATCGTCCTCAAGCAGTACTTCCACATCGGCTTCGCCGCCGACACCCCGAACGGCCTGGTCGTTCCGGTCATCAAGGACGCCGACAAGAAGGGCGTGATCCAGATCTCGACCGAGATGGGCGAGCTCGCCAAGAAGGCGCGCGACGGCAAGCTGACGCCGGGCGACATGAGCGGCGGGTGCTTCTCGATCTCGTCGCTGGGAGGGATCGGCGGGCGCTACTTCACGCCCATCATCAACGCGCCCGAGGTCGCGATCCTGGGCGTGTGCCGCAGCACGACCGAGCCGGTCTGGGACGGCAAGGCGTTCCAGCCGCGCCTGATCCTGCCGCTCTCGCTCAGCTGGGACCACCGGGTCGTCGACGGCGCCGCCGCGGCGCGCTTCAACGCCTTCCTGATCCGGGTCCTCGGCGACTTCCGGCGGGTGTTGCTATGACGGTCGACGTGCGCGTTCCCGACATCGGCGACTTCAGCGACGTCGCCGTCATCGAGCTGCTCGTCAAGCCGGGCGACACCGTCGCCGTCGAGCAGAGCCTGATGACGATCGAGAGCGACAAGGCGTCGATGGAGATTCCGTCGTCGCATGCCGGCGTCGTCAGGGAGCTGAAGGTCGCGGTCGGCGACAAGGTCAACGAGGGAACGCTGATCCTGCGCCTTGAGGGCGAGGCCGGCGCGACCGCCGCGCCTGCGGCAAAGCCGGCGGCGCCGGCGACTGCGGCGTCCGCGCCATTGCCGCCTGTGACATCGGCACCGGCACCCGCACCTGCCGCGCCCGCGTCGGCGCGGGCGCCGGCTGGCGCCGCGAACATCGGCGGCGACACGGTCTGCGACCTGCTCGTCCTCGGCGCCGGCCCGGGCGGCTACTCGGCGGCGTTCCGCGCCGCCGACCTCGGCCTCAAGGTCGTTCTGGTCGAGCGCTACAAGGCGCTCGGCGGCGTCTGCCTCAACGTCGGCTGCATCCCGTCGAAGGCGATGCTGCACGTCGCCGCGGTGATCGACGAGGTCGCCCACTTCGGCGCCGTCGGCGTCGAGTTCGGCGCGCCGAAGGTCGATGCCGGCAAGCTCGTCGCGCACAAGAACAAGGTCGTCGGCCGCCTCACCGGCGGTCTCGCGCAGATGGCCAAGATGCGCAAGGTGACGGTCGTCACCGGCAGCGGCCGCTTCAGCGATGCCAACCACGTCGTCGTCGACCTCGCCGCCGGCGGGACGACGACGATCGGCTTCACGCGCGCCGTCATCGCCGCCGGCTCGGAGGCGGTGAAGCTGCCGTTCATGCCCAAGGACGACCCGCGCGTCGTCACCTCGACCGGCGCGCTCGAGCTGCCGGTGCGGCCGAAGCGGATGCTGATCGTCGGCGGCGGCATCATCGGCCTCGAGATGGGGACGGTTTACTCGACGCTCGGCGCGCGCCTCGACGTCGTCGAGATGCTCGACGGCCTGATGCTGGGCGCCGACCGCGACCTCGTCAAGGTCTGGCAGAAGCTGAACGCGCCGCGCTTCGACAACATCCTGCTGAAGACCAAGACGGTGAGCGCGGAGGCGCGCGCCGACGGCATCCTGGTCAAGTTCGAAGGCGAGGGCGCACTCAAGGAGCAGGTCTACGACCTCGTCCTGCAGGCGGTCGGCCGGGTTCCGAACGGCAAGCGCATCGGCGCCGAGGCGGCCGGCGTGAACGTCAACGAGCGCGGCTTCATCCCGGTCGACATCCAGATGCGGACCAACGTGCCGAACATCTTCGCGGTCGGCGACATCGTCGGCCAGCCGATGCTCGAGCACAAGGCGGTGCACGAGGCGCACGTCGCCGCCGAGGTCGCCGCCGGCGAGCAGCTCGGCGACGAGAAGCTCGCGCGGACGGCGTTCGACGCGCGCGTCATCCCGAGCGTCGCCTACACCGACCCGGAGATCGCCTGGGTCGGCATCACCGAAGACGAGGCCAAGGCGCACGGCGTCAAGGTCAAGAAGGGCCTCTTCCCGTGGACGGCGTCGGGCCGGGCGATCGCCAACGGCCGCGACGAAGGCTTCACCAAGCTCCTCTTCGACGAGGCGAGCCACGCCATCGTCGGCGGCGGCATCGTCGGCACGCACGCCGGCGACATGATCGGCGAGATCGCGCTGGCGATCGAAATGGGCGCCGACGCGGTCGACATCGGCAAGACGATCCACCCACACCCGACGCTCGGCGAGTCGATCGGCCTGGCGGCCGAAGCGTTCGAGGGCACCTGCACCGACCTGCCGCCGGCGCGGCGCTAGCGCTCGCGGCGCCTCAGCCGACGTCGGCGAGGTGCAGGCCGAAGCGGCCCTCGCGCCGGTCGGCGAAGAAGAACTCGAGCGTCAGCTTCGTCGTCCGGAAGGCGATCTCGCCCCAGGGTATCTCGGCCTCGGTGAAAAGACGCGCCTCGATCGATTCCGGCCCGGGAACGAAATCGGTGTCGAGCATTCGCGCCCGGTAGAACAGATGGACCTGGCCGACGCGGACGACGTTGATCATCGAATAGAGCCCTTCGAGCTCGATGTTCGCGCCGGCCTCCTCGATCGTCTCGCGGATCGCGCCCTGTTCGGTCGTCTCGCCGAGCTCCATGAAGCCGGCAGGCAGCGTCCAAAGCCCGTGGCGCGGCTCGATCGCGCGCCGGCAGAGCAGCACCTTTTCTTCCCACACCGGCAGCGTGCCGACGACGTTGAGCGGGTTCTCGTAGTGGATGGTCGTGCAGACCGTGCAGGTGGCGCGGTCGCGGTTGTCGTCGGCGGGCGTCTGGTAGCGAACCTCGGCGCCGCAGGCGCGGCAATGCTTGATGCTGCGGGGTGCGAACATGACACGAGTGTAGGGTCGTGCATGGCATCATCGTCGCCACGGCCGCCGTGTCGGTGGCCACGGAATTCTGATCGTCGCTTCACCGGAAGGCATCGCCCATGAGTCATGTCATCGCACCGCCCGCGGGCGGGATCGTCCCCGTCGCCGGTTCTGCCGGCGAGACCTTCCCGGTCCACCGCATCTACTGCGTCGGCCGCAACTACGTCGAGCACGCGAAGGAGATGGGATTCACCGGCCGCGAGCCGCCGTTCTTCTTCATGAAGCCGGCCGACGCGGTGCTGCCGGTGGCCGAAGGCGAGACCGGCCGGATGCCGTACCCGAGCCTGACCAAGAGCCTGCACCACGAGGTCGAGCTCGTCGTCGCGATCGGCACCGGCGGCAAGGCGATCGCCGCCGCCGACGCGATGCGCCACGTCTGGGGCTACGCGATCGGCCTCGACATGACCCGGCGCGACCTGCAGGGCGAGGCGAAGAAGCAGGGCCGGCCCTGGGACATCGGCAAGAGCTTCGACCACTCGGCGCCGATCGGGCCGATCCGGCGCGCGTCCGAATGCAAGGTCGACGCCGAAACGCGGATCACCCTCGAAGTCAACGGAAGGGTGCGCCAGCAGAGCACGATCGGCAAGCTGATCTGGAGCATCGCCGAGATCATCGAGCACCTGTCGGCGGCGTGGGAGCTGCAGCCGGGCGACCTGATCTTCACCGGCACGCCCGAAGGCGTCGCCGCGGTCGAGCGCGGCGACGTGCTGAAGGCCGAGGTGGCCGGCGTCGGCAGGCTGCAGGTCATGCTCGTCTAGGGCTTCCGTCGCGCCGTGCAGCTCTACAGCTACTTCCGCTCTTCGGCGTCGTACCGGGTCCGGATTGCGCTCGCCTTGAAGAAGCTCGACTACAAATACCTGCCGGTCCACCTCGTCAGGAACGAGCAGCTCGCGCCGTCGTTTCGCGCCGTCGCGCCCGCCCAGCTCGTTCCGGCGCTCGTCGTCGACGAGGTCGGAGCGGCCACGGCGACGATCACGCAGTCGCTCGCGATCATCGAGTACCTCGACGAGACCGTGCCCGAGCCGCCGCTGCTGCCTGCCGACGCGCTCGGCCGCGCCCGCGTGCGCACGATCGCGCTCGACATCGCCTGCGAGATCCATCCGCTCGACAACCTGCGCGTGCTGCGCTACCTGCAAAGCGAGCTCAAGGTCTCCGACGACGACAAGAACCGCTGGTACCGGCACTGGGTCGAGACCGGCCTCGAAGTGGTCGAGCGCCAGCTCGCCGGCCACCCGTCGACCGGTCGCTTCTGCCACGGCGACACGCCGGGGCTCGCCGACTGCGTCCTCGTGCCGCAGATCTTCAACGCCAGGCGAATGGACTGCCGCCTCGACCACGTGCCGACGGTGATGCGCGTCTTCGAGGCGTGCATGGCCGAGCCGGCGTTCGCGTCGACGCAGCCTTCGGCCTGCCCCGACGCGACGTGAGCGTGGACGCCGACTGGCTCGCGCCCGACTGGCGCATCGCCGGCGTCGGCGCGCTGATGACGAGCCGCGCCGGTGGCGTCAGTACCGGCCGCTACGCGTCGATGAACCTGGGTGCCTCCGTCGGCGATGACGCCGGCGCGGTCGCCGCCAACCGCGCCAGGCTCGCCGAGGCGACGGGCGTGGCGCCGGTCTACCTGCGTCAGGTGCATGGAACGCGTGTGGTCCGCATCGGCGCCGGCGACGCCGCCGCGGGCGCCCCGGTGCACGAAGCCGACGCCGCCGTGACGACCGAGGCCGGCGTCGCCTGCGTCGTCCAGGCAGCCGACTGCCTGCCGGTGTTGCTCGCCGCGCCGGGCGGTCGCGCCGTCGCCGCCGCGCACGCCGGCTGGCGCGGACTGGCGGCCGGCATCGTCGAGGCGGCGGTCGAGGCCGTCTGTGTGGCCGGGAAGTGCCGGCCCGGCGAGGTCGTCGCCTGGCTCGGCGCCTGCATCGGCCCGGGCGCGTTCGAGGTCGGCGCCAACGTCGTGCTCGCGTTCGGCGCGAGGCCGGAGGCCGAATCGGGCGCGACCGGCCGCTTCAGGCCGAAGGGCCGCGCCAAGTGGCTCGCCGACCTGCCCGGCCTGGCGCGCGATCGTCTCGACACCGCGGGCGTCGCGCAGATCGGCGGCGGTGCCTGGTGCACCGTCGCCGATTCGTCACGGTTCTTCTCGTTCCGGCGCGACGGCGTCACCGGCCGCATGGCCGCCGCCGTCTGGATCGTCGGGCACTGACGCCGCGGCCCGGCGCCGGGCCGCGCGCCGCGACGGCGTGCCGACGAGGTAAAGCGCGATCGACCCGGGGACGAGCCCGTAGAGGACGAAGGTGAGCGCCGCGCCCAGCCAGCTGCCGCCGACGGCGAGCCCTTCGGCGAGCGCCATCAGGACAACGACGTACAGCCAGGCGATGGCCACGATGTACATGGTTCCTTCTAGGTCGTCGCGGGATTCACGCCCGACGATAATGGGGCATGGCAAAGAGAAACGAAGTCCGACAGGCGAAAGCGACCACCCTGCAGGCAAGCGCCGATTCACTCGGCGCGACGACGCCGATCGCCGCCACGCCGGGCGCCGAACTGGCCGAGGTCTGGAAATCGCTCGCCTGCGTCGGCCTGCCGGCGGAAGCGCTCGCTGCGGCGCAGGGCGACTATGTCGCCGAAGCGACGGCGATCTGGAACCGGCTGCTGATGCCGTCGGGCGAGGCGCCGGTGCTGAGCGACCGCCGCTTCGCGAGCCCCGACTGGACCGGCCACCCGTCGTCGGCGTTCCTCGCCGAGATGTACCTGCTCAACGCGCGCACGCTGCTTCGCCTCGCCAAGAGCGTCGAGGGCGACGCCAAGACGCAGGCGCGAATCCGTTTCGCCGTGCTGCAGTGGATCGACGCGGCAGCACCGAGCAACTTCCTCGCGCTCAACCCGGAAGCGCAGAGGAAGGCGATCGAGACCAACGGCGAGAGCCTTCTGCACGGCCTCACCCAGCTCTGGAACGACGCCCAGCGCGGCCACCTCTCGCAGACCGACGAGAGCGCGTTCGAGGTCGGTCGCAACGTCGCGACGACGGCCGGCTCGGTGATCTTCGAGAACGAGTACTTCCAGCTGCTCGAGTACGCGCCGCTGACGACGAAGGTCTACGAGCGGCCGATGCTGTTCGTGCCGCCGTGCATCAACAAGTTCTACATCCTCGACCTGCAGCCCGAGAACTCGCTGATCCGCCACACCGTCGCCGAGGGCCACCGCGTCTTCGTCATGAGCTGGAAGAACGCCGGCGAGGAGATCGCCCAGCGAAGCTGGGACGACTACATCGACGGCGCGGTGCTGCGCGCGATCGAGATCGTTCGCGAGATCACCGGCCAGAAGCAGATCAACATGCTGGGCTTCTGCATCGGCGGGACGATCCTCGCCAGCGCGCTTGCCGTTCTCGCGGCGCGCGGCGAGCGGCCCGCGGCGAGCATGACGCTGCTCACGACCTTCCTCGACTTCAGCGAGACCGGCATCCTCGACATCTTCATCGACGAGGGGTCGGTGCGAATGCGCGAGATGACGATCGGCGCGCAGAGCGCCGGCGGCGGCAGCCTGCTCAAGGGCCAGGAGCTGGCGACGACCTTCAGCTTCCTGCGCCCGAACGACCTGGTCTGGAACTACGTCGTCGGCAACTACCTGAAGGGCGAGACGCCGCCGCCGTTCGACCTGCTCTACTGGAACAGCGACGGCACCAACCTGCCCGGGCCGATGTACTGCTGGTACCTGCGCAACACCTACCTCGAGAACAACCTCGTCGTCCCGGGCAAGGTGACGATCTGCGGCGAGAAGATCGATCTCGGCAGCATCGCCGCGCCGAGCTACCTGTACGCCTCGCGCGAGGACCACATCGTGCCGTGGCAAGGCGCCTACCGAAGCACGCAGGTGCTGAAGGGCAAGCGCCGCTTCGTCCTCGGCGCCTCCGGCCACATCGCCGGCGTGATCAACCCGCCGCTGAAGAAGAAGCGCAGCCACTGGACCGGCCGGAGCGCGGCGTTGCCGGCGTCGGCCGAGGACTGGCTGGCCGACGCCGTCGAGCATCCGGGCAGCTGGTGGACCGACTGGTCGGCCTGGCTCGCGCCGTTCGGCGGCAAGCAGGTCGCAGCGCCGAAGAAGCCGGGCCAGGGGAAGTACAAGGCGATCGAGCCGACGCCCGGCCGCTACGTGAAGGAAAAGGCGGCATGACGCAGTCATGCCGGCGCAGCCGGGCGCCGCGCAGCGGCGAGCCGACTTTCGCGCAAGCAAAAGGCGGCATGACGCCGCAAGGCCCGGGCGTCGCGCGGGTCGGCCAACGTTTCAAGGACAGGAGATCTTCATGAGCACCGACATCGTCATCGTCGCCGCCGCCCGAACCGCGGTCGGCAAGTTCGGCGGCACGCTCGCCAAGACGCCGGCGCCCGAGCTCGGCGCGGCGGTGATCGCCAACCTGCTCGAGCGCGCCAAGCTCAGCGGCGACCAGATCGGCGAGGTCATCCTCGGCCAGGTGCTCGCTGCAGGCTCGGGGCAGAACCCGGCGCGCCAGTCGGTCATCAAGAGCGGCCTGCCGCAGAGCGTCCCGGCGCTGACCATCAACGCCGTGTGCGGCTCGGGCCTGAAGGCGGTGATGCTCGCCGCCCAGGCGATCCGCGACGGCGACTACGAGATCGGCATCGCCGGCGGCCAGGAGAACATGAGCATGGCGCCGCACGTGCTGCCGGGATCGCGCGACGGCCAGCGCATGGGCGACTGGAAGCTCGTCGACACCATGATCACCGACGGCCTCTGGGACGTCTACAACAAGTACCACATGGGGACGACGGCCGAGAACGTCGCCAAGAAGTACGACGTCAGCCGCGAGAAGCAGGACGCGCTCGCGCTCGGCTCGCAGCAGAAGGCGGCGGCGGCGCAGGAAGGCGGCCGCTTCAAGGACGAGATCGTGCCGTTCTCGATCGCGCAGAAGAAGGGCGATCCGATCGTCTTCGCCGCCGACGAGTTCATCAACAAGAAGACCAGCGCCGAGGCGCTCGCCGGGCTGAGGCCGGCGTTCGACAAGGCCGGCACGGTGACGGCGGGCAACGCCTCGGGCCTCAACGACGGCGCCGCCGCGGTCGTCGTCATGACTGCCAAGCGCGCCGAGCAACTCGGCCTGAAGCCGCTCGCCCGCATCGCCAGCTACGCGACCGTCGCCCTCGACCCGTCGATCATGGGAATGGGCCCGGTGCCGGCGTCGAAGAAGGCGCTCGAGCGCGCCGGCTGGAAGCCGCAGGACCTCGACCTGCTCGAGATCAACGAGGCGTTCGCGGCGCAGGCCTGCGCCGTCAACAACGAGATGGGCTGGGACACGAGCAAGGTCAACGTCAACGGCGGCGCGATCGCGATCGGCCACCCGATCGGTGCCTCGGG
>JADGRJ010000027.1 GCA_017881025.1 Rhizobacter sp.
TTCGATATGCGGCCGGCGACCAGGTCGCCGAAGGCGCCGAGCTCGTCGAGTTCGAATAGCCGCGGTGCGGCTCAGGCGCGCGGTTCTTCCCAGTCGAAGCGCCAGATCGCGATCGCCGCGAACAGGGCGCTGAACGCGAGCAGGACGGCGATCGGCGCGATCGCCGCATCGAAGCCGAGGCCGCGCCAGGTCATCGCGTCGAGGCCGTCGACCGCCCAGCGCGTCGGCACGACGAGCGACGCCGTCTGCAGCCAGGGCGGAAAGACGAACGACGGCACCCAGGCGCCACCGAGCATCACCATCACCAGCGTCGCGAAGATCGCCAGGCCGCGAGTCGCCTCTGGCGTCTTGCCGATCGCCGCGATGAGCAGGCCGAAGCTCGAGGTGAGGAGCGCGAAGGCGATCGCGATGCCGACGAAGCCGGCGACGCTGCCGTCGATGCGGACGTGAAAGATCCCGATCGCGGCGGCGTAGATGATCGCCAGCAGGACGAGCGCGGTGATGGCGCCGCTGGCGATGTGGCTGCCGAGGAGGAGGCTGCGCGAGAGCGGGGCCGCGCGCAGCCGCTTCCACAGCCCGAGGCGGCGCGCGAGCAGGACGCCGACGCCGACCTCGATGCCCATGAAGAGAATGAACTGCACGCCCATGCCGGCGAACGAGTGCGCGTAGCCGTTGTAGGGCTTGTCCGCGCTCGCGGTCGATTCGACCGCCTGGGTCGTGAACGGCAGGCTGAACGTCGACGCGCGCGGCGCGCCGGTGGTGCCGATGGCGCCGCCGAGGCTGTCGCCGAGCGCCTTCATGACGTGCTGCGAGAGCAGGCCGCGCACGAGCGTCATCGCAGTCGCCTGCGACGGGTCGTAGTGGACGGCGACGACGGGCTTGTCGGCGCCGGCGACGAGCGCGTTGCGCGCCTGCTCGCCGAAGCCGGCGGGCAGGACGACGGCGGCGCGCACCTTGCCCTCGCGCGCCAGCGCGACCGAGGCTGCCTCGTCGCCTTCCTTGACCTCGAACGCCGGATCGTCTCTCACCGCGGCGGCGATCGCCTGCGAGAGCGCGCTCGCGTCGCGGTCGACGAACGCGATCGGGATTCGCGTCGGCTTGTCGGTGCCGGAGCCGAAGATCGCGCCGAAGAACGCGGCGATGACGATCGGCGCGGCGATCGACATGACGAGCGCGCGCCGGTTCGAGAAATAGAGCACCAGGTCCTTGCGGACGAGCGCGCGAAAGGCAATGAAGTTCATGGCTCAGTCCCTGAGTTGACGGCCGGTGAGCGAAAGGAAGACGTCCTCGAGTTCGGCGCGACCCGAGGAGATGCGGTGCACGCTGTGGCCGTGCGCGGCGAGCCAGGTCAGCAGCGTCGGCGCGGCGCGGCCGAGGTCGGCGACGCCGACGTGCAGGCGCGTCCCGTCCTGCGTCGGCCGAGTCACGCCGGTCGCGGCGCCGAGCGCGGCGAGGTCGACGACGCCGTCGACCTCGAGCTCGAGCGTCTCGACCGCCGGCAGGCGCTTGTACAGGCCGGCGAGGGTGTCGCTGGCGACGACCCGGCCGTGGTCCATGATGACGACGCGGTCGCACAGCCGCTCGGCCTCTTCCATGTAGTGGGTCGTGTAGAGCAGTGCCTTGCCGCGCTCGCGCAGAGAAATGAGGTTGGCGAAGATGGCGTTGCGGCTCTGCGGATCGACGCCGACCGTCGGCTCGTCGAAGATCAGCACGTCGGGGTCGTGGACGAGCGCCGCGGCGATGTTGAGGCGCCGCTTCATACCGCCGCTGAACGACTGCGGCTTGTCCCGGGCGCGGTCGGCGAGGCCGACGAGCGCGAGCGCCGCGTCGACGCGCTCGCGCAGCAGCGCGCCGGCGAACCCGTAGAGGGCGCCGAACAGCTCGAGGTTGGCGGCGGCGCCGAGGTTCTCGTAGATCGAGAGCTCCTGCGGCACGACGCCGATGCGGCGCTTGGCGGCGAGCGCGTTCTCGTCGAGCGCGAGGCGCGTTGCACCGTCGCCGACGAAGACCTCGCCGCGATCGGCGCCGACCAGGCCGCACAGCATCGCGACGGTGGTCGACTTGCCGGCGCCGTTCGGCCCGAGCAGACCGACGATCTCGCCGGCGCCGACGCTCAGCGTCAGGTCGGCGACGACGGCGCGGTCGCCGTACGACTTGCAAAGGCCTCGGGCTTCGAGCATGGGATCCCTCCGGGGTGAAACGAACGCGACTCTAGCGAGCGGGCGCGCCGGCGGAAGCAGGAAGCGATCAATCGACAGCAGCGCGGCGTCAGCGGCAGGTCGATGGCGCGAGTGACGGGAAAGTCGCCTGCCGACCGGGTCGTCGCTGCCGCGCCGGCCCGCGGCGCCCGACCCCTTGCAAAGCCCCGCTGGCCGCCCAAGTTGGTCGGCTGGGCTCCGCCGTTCGGCGGATTCGCTGCAGGTCGCGGCGGCGTACCTTGCGGCCATCCCTTGCCGAGACCTGTCTTCATGAGCACCCCCGATTCCGCGCCGACCGACCCGCTGCGCGCCCATTCCGACCGGATCGCCCGGATCGTCGACGAGGTCGGCGCCGCCACCGTCGCCGTCATCGGCCGCCGCGGCGCGATCGCCTCGGGCTGCGTCTGGCGGCCGGGGCTCGTCGTCACCGCGGCGCATGTCTTTCGCCGCACGCCGGCGGCGCTGACGCTCGTCGACGCCGCTGGCAAGAGCCAGGCGGCGACGCTGGTCGGCATCGACTCGTCGACCGACCTCGCGCTCTTTCGCCTCGCCGACGAGAACGCCCTGGCGCCCCTTCCTGCCGGCGCGCCCGCGCCCGTTCGCGCCGGCCACTTCGCGATCGCCGTCGGCCGCAGCGGCGAAGGCGACACCATCGCCAGCGCCGGCCTCGTCAACCGCGTCGGCGGGCCGTGGCAGACCTGGCTCGGCGGCTCGATCGATCGCCTCATCCGCCTCGACGGCGGCATCTACGAGGGCCTGTCGGGCGCGCCGGTCGCCGATGCCGACGGCGCGGTGATGGGCGTCGCGACGGCGGCGCTGTCGCGCAGCTACGGCATCGTCGTGCCGGCGTCGACGGTCGCGCGCGTCGTCGACGCCCTGCTCGCGCACGGCCGGGTCGCGCGGCCGTGGCTCGGCATCGGCGCGCAGACGGTGCCGCTGCCCGAGTCCGCCGGCGCGGCGGTCGGCGAGAAGAGCGGCCTGCTCGTCACCTCGCTCGCCGCCGGCGGGCCGGCCGAGCGAGCGGGCCTCCTGATCGGCGACATCATCGTTCGCGCCGCCGAGAGCGCCGCCGCCAACCTGCGCGAGTTGCGCCAGGCGCTCGCCGCCCACGTCGGCCAGAAGGTCGCGCTCGCCGTCCTGCGCGGCGGTGCGCCGCTCGACCTGCAGGCCAGCGTCGGCGAATGGCCAGGCGAGCGGCGCTGCCACTGATGGAAGGCGAGTCCGTGATCCGCTTCGCCCTGGCTTCGCCGTCGCCGCTCGTCCGTGCGGGACTGGCAACAGGCCTTGCCGCGCAGGGCGACTGCGAGGTCGTGCTGAGCGCGGCGACGCTCGCCGAGCTGGTCGAGGCCGACTACGGCAGCGCCGCCATCGTCGTCGTCGACGTTGGCGCCGAGGGCGATGGCGAGCTCGACATCGCCGCGCCCGCCGGCGCTCGCTTCATCCTCCTCTCCGCCGACGCCGACGAGCGCGTCGGCGAGTGGCTCATCGACGGCTGCTCGGTGCTGCCGCGCGGCGCGTCGCCGGCCGAGGTCGCCGGCGCGGCGCGGGCGGCGCTCGCCGGCCTCGTCGCGACGACGCCGGCGTACGCGGCCGAGGCCCTGCGCTTCGAGCGTGTCGGCGAGCGGCGCCCCTTACCGCCCGGCTTCGAGACGCTGACCCGGCGCGAGCGCCAGGTGTTGGCGGCGATGAGCGACGGCCTCGGCAACCGCGAGATCGGCGGCGCGCTCGGCATCTCGGCGCACACCGCCAAGTTCCACGTCGCCCAGATCATCGCCAAGCTGCAGGCGCAGTCGCGCGCGCACGCCGTGGCCAAGGCACTGCGCGCCGGCTTCGCCGACGCCTGATCGCCCGGGCGCGCGACCTTCCGTCGCAACGGCAGGCCGAGTCTGGCGCGAACCGCGCGCCGCCGCAGAGAATGGCGCCCTGACGCATCGACGTCGAAAAGGGTGTCTCGTGACCACACAGCAGATTGCCGCGCAGATGAGCGCGTACGTGTCGAGCGCGCTCTCGTCGCCGACGGAGCTTGTCGCGATCTTCGCCGCCACGGTGGCCGGCGCGCTGCAGATCAGCAGCTCCTTCGTCAAGACGATGGTGCCGCTGCGCTGGCTCGCCGTCCTCAGCAACGTCGGCTTCCTCGGCTACGGCGTCCTCCATCCCTCGTTCGTGATGGCGCTGATGCACGGCATCCTGCTGCCGATCAACGTCGTCCGGCTGAGCGAGATGACGCGGCTGACCCGTCGCGTCAAGGCGGCGACGAACAACACCGATCGATCCGGCATCTGGCTGCGGCCGTACATGAAGTCGATCCGCAGGAAGGCTGGCGACGTGCTCTTTCGCCTCGGCGACGAGGCCGAGCACCTCTACATCCTGATCGAAGGACGGATCGACTTCCTCGAGATCAACGCGAGCCTCGGCCCGGGCCAGATGTTCGGCGAGATTGCCTTCTTCTCGCCTGAGCGACGCCGAACGGCAACCGCGGTCTGCGGGGAGGACTGCGTGCTCCTCAGCATCGACCAGAGCACGGTGCGCCAGCTCTACTTTCAGAACCCGGGTTTCGGCTTCGAGATCGTCGGTCTCGTCGCCGGCCGACTCTCCGCCGACGTCGCGCGCCTGCGCGGGCAACTCGCCGAGCAACCGCCGTTGGCGTGACGAGCGCGCGGCCCCCTCAGGCGTCTTCGTCTTCGCCGTCGTCGCCGTCATCGGCGAGCGACTCGATCGAGTCGTCGTTGCCGGTGATCGATTCGGCCGAGTCGAGCGCGTCCTTCGATCTGGCGATGCGGTCGGGCGCGATGTCGGCGCCGTCGCGCGCGCCTTCGGGAACCGCTTCGGCGCGTTCGCCGGTCCCCGTCGAGTCGCTGTCGCTGGCGAGATCGATCGGGGTCGCGCCGCCGAGCTCGCCTTCCTCGGCGTCGGTCTTCAGGCGCGTTGCGCCCTGGACGTCGCTGCCGCTGTCGGAGGTGTCGCTCGGGCCGAGCGTCTCGGCGTCGCGGCCGCGGGCTTGCTGAGGCGCGCGATCGCCGCCGAGGATGCTGCTGTGGGACATGAGGTCGCTCCGGAAGGTTGATGGGGAGATCGGGCAATCGTCATGCCGCCAGCGCGTGCGTCACACGCGCTCGACGACGATGGCGATGCCCTGGCCGACGCCGATGCACATCGTGCAGAGCGCATAGCGGCCGCCGCCCTTGTGCAACTGGCTGACGGCGGTGGTGACCAGGCGAGCGCCGCTCGCGCCGAGTGGGTGACCGAGCGCGATCGCGCCGCCGTTCGGGTTGACGCGCGGGTCGTCGTCGGCGATGCCGAGGTCGCGCAGCACCGCCAGGCCCTGCGCGGCGAACGCCTCGTTGAGCTCGATGACGTCGATCTGCGCGAGCGCCAGGCCGGCGAGCTCGAGCACCTTTCGGGTCGCCGGCGCCGGACCCATGCCCATGATGCGCGGCGCGACGCCGGCGGTCGCCATGGCGACGACGCGCGCCCGCGCCACGAGGCCATGGCGCGACGCCGAGCGCTCGCTCGCCAGGACCAGTGCGCAGGCGCCGTCGTTGACGCCCGAGGCATTGCCGGCGGTGACGGTGCCGTCGGGGCGGACGATGCCCTTCAGCTTGGCGAGCGCCTCGAGGCTGGTGTCGCGCGGGTGCTCGTCCCTGGCGACGACGATCGGATCGCCCTTCTTCTGCGCGATCGTCACCGGCACGATCTCGCCCTCGAAGAAGCCCGCCTTCTGCGCCGCGACGGCCTTCTGCTGCGAGGCGAGCGCCATGCGGTCCTGCGCTTCGCGCTCGATGGCGAAGTCGGTGGCGACGTTCTCGGCCGTCTCGGGCATCGAGTCGACGCCGTACAGCTCCTTCATCCGCTTGTTGACGAAGCGCCAGCCGATGGTCGTGTCGTAGACCGCGTTGCCGCGCGAGAACGCGCTCTCGGCCTTCGGCATCACGAACGGCGCCCGGCTCATGCTCTCGACGCCGCCGGCGATCATCAGCTCGGCCTCGCCGGCGCGGATCGCGCGCGCGGCGGTGCCGACCGCGTCCATGCCCGAGCCGCAGAGGCGATTGATCGTCGCGCCCGGGACGCCCTGCGGCAGCCCGGCGAGCAGCGCCGACATGCGGGCGACGTTGCGGTTGTCCTCACCGGCCTGGTTGGCGCAGCCGTAGAGGACGTCGCTGACCGCCGCCCAGTCGACTTTGCCGTTCCTCGCCATCAGCGCCTTGATCGGGATCGCGCCGAGGTCGTCGGTGCGCACCGACGAGAGGGCGCCGCCGTAGCGGCCGATCGGCGTGCGCACCGCGTCGCAGATGAAGGCTTGAATCGTGCTCATGATCTCACTCCTGCGGCGCGCGCGAGCGGCGCACCGGTCCTGGCCTGCAATTCCTCGAATGTCATTCCCTCGACCGTCTCGACGACGACCATCCCGCGCGGCGTGACGTCGATCACCGCGAGGTCGGTGTAGATGCGGGCGACGCAGCCGATGCCGGTGAGCGGATAGCTGCAGCGCTCGACGATCTTCATCTCGCCGGACTTGGTCGTGTGCTCCATCATGACGTAGGTCTTCTTGGCGCCGATGGCGAGATCCATCGCGCCGCCGACGGCGGGGATCGCGTCGGCCGCGCCGGTGTGCCAGTTGGCGAGATCGCCGTTGGCCGCGACCTGGAACGCGCCGAGGACGCAGACGTCGAGGTGGCCGCCGCGCATCATCGCGAAGCTGTCGGCGTGGTGGAAGAACGAGCCGCCGGGGAGCAGCGTCACCGGCTGCTTGCCGGCGTTGATCAGGTCGAAGTCCTCGGCGCCTTCGCGCGGCGCCGGGCCCATGCCGATGACGCCGTTCTCGCTGTGCAGGACGACCTCGCGCCCGCTCGGCAGGTGGTTGGCGACCAGCGTCGGCAGGCCGATGCCGAGGTTGACGACGGCGCCGTCGGGGATGTCGCGCGCGACCCGTGCCGCCATCTCGCCGCGGCTCCATTTCCGATCGTTCTTCGTTGCGTCGCTCATGCCTGCTGCCTGAAGCCGCCCGCGCTCGTCGCGACGCGGTCGATGAGGACGATCCGCTGCACGAAGATGCCGGGCGTGACGACCGCCTCCGGATCGAGGCTGCCGAGCGGGACGATCTCGTGCACGGTGGCGACCGTCGTCTTCGCCGCCATCGCCATCACCGGCCCGAAGTTGCGCGCCGTCATGCGGTAGGTGAGGTTGCCCCAGCGGTCGCCGCGCTCGGCCTTGATGAACGCGTAGTCGGCATGCAGCGGCGCTTCGAGCACGTACATGCGGCCGTCGATCTCGCGAGTCTCCTTGCCCTTGGCGAGGTCGGTGCCGTAGCCCGTCGGCGTGAAGAAGCCGCCGATGCCGGCGCCGGCGGCGCGGATGCGCTCGGCGAGGTTGCCTTGCGGCACCAGTTCGAGCTCGATCTCGCCGGCGCGGTAAAGGCGGTCGAAATGGTGGCTGTCGGCCTGGCGCGGGAACGAGCAGACGATCTTCTTCACGCGCCGCGCCGCGATCAGCGCCGCCAGCCCGGTGTCGCCGTTGCCGGCGTTGTTGTTGACGATCGTCAGGTCCTTGGCGCCCTGCTCGAGGAGGGCGCCGACGAGCTCGTTCGGCAGGCCGGCGGTGCCGAAGCCGCCGATCATCACCGTCGCGCCGTCGGCGACGTCGGCCACGGCGTCGCCGAGCGACGCCACCTGCTTCTCGATCATCGCCTGGCGTCGGCGTATGTCTTCGCCGTGCGCGCCAGGCCGTCGATCGCCAGCGCATAGCCGGCGACGCCGAAGCCGACGACGATGCCGGCGCAGGCCGGCGACAGGTAGGAGTGGTGGCGGAACGGCTCGCGCGCGTGCACGTTCGACAGATGCACCTCGATCACCGGCACGGTGATCGCCTTGATCGCATCGCCGAGCGCGAGCGAGGTGTGCGTGTAGGCGCCGGCGTTGAGGACGACGCCGAGCGTCTCGGCTGCGGACCGGCCGGCCTCGTGCAGCCAGTCGATCAACGCGCCTTCGTGGTTGCTCTGCCGGAAATCGACGTCAGCGCCGTGCGCTTTCGCGGCCTGGCGACACACCGCCTCGACATCGGCGATCGTCGCGGTCCCGTACACCGCCGGCTCGCGCGTGCCGAGCAAGTTCAGGTTCGGCCCGTTCAGGACCCAGATCTTCGCCATGGTCGTCTTCCTGCGTCGCCAAACGCGACGCGGCCGACATTGTCACGCCGAACCCGGGTCGACGGGCCGGCGGCGGGGCGAGTGCCCTGCCGCCGGCGCACGTTCAGCGCGGGCTGCCGCGACGTACCAGGTTGACGATCGCCAGCAGGATGATCGCGCCGAGGAGCGAGACCCCGAGGCCGGCGATGCTGAAGTCGTTCTGGTTGATGGTGCCGGCCCCGAACATCGGCGCCAGCAGCCAGCCGCCCAGCATGGCGCCGACGATGCCGACGACGACGTTCAGGATGATGCCCTGCTGCCCGTCCGTTCTCATGATCATGCTCGCGACCCAACCGATGAGGCCGCCCACGACAAGCCAAATGATGAAGTTCATGCTCTTCCCCTGTTCAAGCCGTTGAAGACGACCCGCCCATCCCATGGAAGTGGCATGTGCTGGCCGGCGCTGACGCTTCGCAACCCCGGCCGAGGGCCGACGCTGGAAACGTGCGTAGCCTATGCGCGCGCCCTCGCAGCTCCCATGAGGCGGGACCCATAAAGCGCGTCAGCCGCCTCCTACAGGCGGACTCGTTACCGGGCTTGGAGGGGAAGACGAGCGCCCTGCCGCTCGTCCATTCAGCTGGCCAGGAGGAGGGCGCCCTGGTAGAGGCCGAGCAGCACGGCGCTGACGCCGACGTGGGCGGCGAGGTGGCGGCCGCCCTTGCCGACGCCGAAGCCGAGGCGGGCGCCGATGCAGCCCCAGACGGCGACGACGAGCACCGCGCCGGCGTCGCGCGCCTGCAGGGCGTGGCCGCTCGCCTGGGCGAGGCCGATGACGGCGACCCACAGGCCGACGGCCATCACGGTCGCGGCCGTGATTTCGTTGAAGGAGGGTCTGCGCAGTTCGATGCCGAGGAACGTCATGACGGGCCGAAGGGGTTGATGCGACGAGAAGGGTAAGCAGGCTGCGGCCGAGGGAGCCGCGATGAAAGGGACGGGCTCCGGGCCAGTTCCGGCGATCGGTTCGCGAGGGCGGCCGGCGCCGCGCATTTCATCGTCGCTTCACCTGGCCGGGCCGCCGGGCCACGTCGCCTTCGTATTTTCTTCGCTGCCGGGGCCGATCCTGCCGGGCATGCCGCACGTCGCGGCGCCAACCGTCGAAAAAGGCACACCCATGGCAGGCCGGCGCTTTCCCCTCCTCGGCAAGTCGGTCGCTCTGGCCGGCGTCGTCATCGCCCTCAGCCTCGCCCTGCAATCGGTGAGCGGCATCGTCGCCGAACGCGAAGGGCGCCTGCGCGAGGCCGAACGCAGCGTCGCCGCCAGCCTCGCCTCGGCGCAGACGCTCGTCGGCCCGGTGATCGAGCGCGACTGCAGCGAGGCCTGGGAGGCGACGCAGGGCGAGGGCAAGGACCGGAAGACCGTGACCGAGCGGCGCCACTTCAAGCTGAGCGCGACGCCGGCGACGCTCGACGTCAAGGGCGACGTCGCCATCGAGCCGCGTTACCGCGGCATCTTCAAGGTCAACGGCTATGTGCTGAAGGCACGCCTGGTCGCCGCCTGGAACGACGGCACGACGCTCGTTCCCGAGGCGCAGCATTCGGGCTCGCGCCTGCAGTGCGACGCGCCGGTGATGTTCGTCGCCCTCGGCGATTCGCGCGGCGTGCGCAGCGCGGCGATGCAGATCGACGGCGCCGCCGTGCCGGTGCTCGCGGGAACGCAGCACGCCGCGCACCCGCGCGGTTTCCACGCCGACGTCGCCGAGTCCTTCGCCGGTGCGCGCCGGCCGTTGCGCGCCGAGATCGGCCTCGAGCTCGTCGGCACCGGCGAGCTCGCCTTCGCGCCGGTCGGCGACAGCACGCGCGTCGCCATTGCCTCCGACTGGCCGCACCCGTCATTCGCTGGCCGCTTCCTGCCGATCGAGCGTCAGATCGGCGAAACGGGCTTCACCGCCCGCTGGCAACTCAACGCACTGGCGACGACCGCGCCGCAGGCCGCCTCGGTGGGGGCGCCGGCGTGCCGCCTCTACGACGCCGTCGTCGACGAGGTCCCGGTGCGCGACGAAGGGCGCCGCACGCCGTGCGTCGAGATCTTCGGGGTCGCCTTCATGGACCCGGTGAGCCCGTACGTCCTCACCGACCGGGCGACCAAGTACGGCCTCCTTTTCATCGCCCTGACCTTCGTTGGCGTCGGCGCGGTCGAGGTGATGCGGCGCCTGCGCGTCCATCCGATCCAGTACCTGCTCGTCGGCTCGGGAATCGCCGTCTTCTTCCTCCTGCTCGTCAGCCTCTCGGAGCACGTGCCGTTCGCGATCGCCTACCTCGCCGCCGCCGCCGCGTGCACCGCGCTGCTCACCTTCTACGGCGCGTTCGTGCTGCGCGGCAGCCGCGCCGGTGCCGCCTTCGGTGCCGCCATCGCCGTGCTTTACGCCGCCCTCTATGCGCTCCTGCAGCTCGAGCAGACGGCGCTCCTGCTCGGTTCGACGATGCTCTTCGCCGTCCTCGCCGGGCTGATGGTCGCGACGCGCAAGATCGACTGGTACCGGCTCTTCGAGCGGATGCGCGCCGAAAACGGCAAGCCTGCCGTCGACACGCCGGTCGCGCCGACACCGGTGGCGTGAGGACCGCCCCGGTCCGCCGGGGCGGCCTCAGAAGCCGAAGATCTTCCTCAGCTCGTACGGCGCGACGACCTCGAGCTGATCGTAGCGGCACGCCGCCGCCGGCTTGTCGATGCGCCAGCGCAGGAAGGTCGTCGCGTGGCGAAAGCGGTCGCCCTGCTGGTAGTCGTACTTGACCTCGCAGACGCGCTCCGGGCGAAGCGGCTGCCACGCCAGGTCCTTGCCCGCGCTCTGGCGCCGAACGCTGAGGTTTCGCCATGCGCTGCGCGGGCAATCGGCGCGCCACTGAGCTGACGCGCCCGACACCGGGACCTGTGCGGCCGGCGGTCTCAGTCCTCGCGCTTGATCTTGGCGGCGAGGAGATCGCCGCTGACGATCGATCCTTCGACCTGGACCTTCGTGCCCGCCAGCGTCGCCGGCGTGAGGCCGTCGCCGAAGAAGGTCGAGTCACTCCAGGAGACGCGGATGGCAGGCCTGCCATCCGGCGTCAGCGTGAACGCGCGTGCCCCGACGTCGACCGCAGAGGCGACCCCCTCGCGCTCGATCGTCGAGCCGGACGACTCGCCCTCGCAATCGATCGAGCGGGCGAGCACACCGGTGCTCGAGGTCGCGCCGTGCACTTCGACGTAGCGGCCGTTCGTCAACCCGGGCGCGGGACAGCCGGAGATCGTTGCACCGCGGGCGTCGACGTTGACGCCGCGAACCGTGAAGGGAGCGTTCACCGAGGTGAATGCACTGACGTTTCCGCGCAGCTCCGCCTCGTTATCGGAGCCGGTGTTGCGAACGGCGACGCTCGCGGCACGCAGCGAACCGTCGATCGCGACCGTGCCACGGACCTGCACGTAGAGCCCGTTGCTCAGCGTCGCCGACGCGGGCACCAGCGTCGCCGCCGCGTAGCTCACGGCGTGGCCATCGAGGTCGAAGGTCTTCGCCGTGGTGTCGAGGCGAGCCACCAGGCCGCTCAGGTAGGCGTCGAGCGCGCTCTGCTCGAGCTCGCGTACGCGCACCTGCGCGGCGTGCACGCGCAGGCCGCCGCCGGCCGCGATCGACAGCGACGAAGCCGGCGCCAGGATGGTCACCGACCGGCCCGCCGCCGGCGACGACCCCGCCGGCACGAACGACGCGTTGGCGGCGTCGACGGTCAGCTGGCCGAGCGAAAAGGTGGACGACGCGGTGCTTGCCGCGGTGACGATTCCGGTGGCGCGCAGGAACGCCGGCGCCGCGGCGAGCTTGTCGATGCGCGTCGAGTCGATGACGTACGAGTTGCCTTGCAGCGTGACGATCCCGTGCACTTCGACCGGGTCGCCGACGCGAACGTCGGACGCCATCGAATAGCCGCCGCCGAACTGCGTGACCGGGCCGAAGGTGGCGCCGACGCTGACGACGATCGTCTGGCCGAGAACGGTGATCTGCCCCGCGGCGACGCTCGCCACCGGCCCCGCGACGGTGGCGTCGACGTGGACGACGTCGGCGACTCCCTGGGTCGTGTACTCGACGGCGACGCGATGGCCGAACTTGACCTCGGCGAGGTCGTCGAGGCCGGGTGCGGTCTCGGCGACGACGCGGGCGTTGCGGTCGTCGTAGACCACGCTGTCGACGATGATGCTGCCGAAGCCGTTGACTGTCCCCGCGGCCAGCCCTTCGCTGCGGCCGGTCCCGCCCGAGCCGACGCCTCCGCCGCCGCACGAGGACAGGCAGGCGACGGCGACGACCAGCGCGGCCATCGACAAACGGGGAAAGCGAAGACGCATCGTCGTGTTCATGGGCGACTCTTCGGCCGGGTGCTCCGGCGAACGGATGAAACCTTGTCTGTGGCTCGCCGGACGCCCGGGCGCGGCGGCGCGGCGCCCGGCGCGCCGGCGCCGTGCCCGGGCGCCGCCACCGCCTCGCTGAAGAAGTAGGTGCCGAAGCGCATCCGCTCGCGCCCTTCGGTCGCCATGTCGCAGTCGACGCGTTCGCGCGCCTTGCCCACGACCGCATCGAAGGCCTGCGACCAGGCTTGGCGCGCGGCCTGGTGCAACAGCTCGATCGATTCCGTGGTGAGGCCGTCGGCGTAGACGCTCTGCTCGAGGAAGGGCGCCCCTTCGGATGTCAGGTTGTGGACTGCCGCGGCGAGGTGATCGCCGGCGTTCGCTGAAAACAGCGCCGTCATCTCGTCGAGCCGGGCCGACGGCACGAACGACGTCGCGCGCGCGACGACGAGATCGCCGTCGAGCTCGACCACGCCGAGGCGCATCAGCTCGTCGAGCACGGCGCGTGGATGGACGTCGTTCGAGAGCTCGCGGCACAGGCCCTCGAAACTGCGCTTCGCGCCGGCGCGAGGCAGCGGCCGCGGCGCGCCGTCGGCGGCGCGGTAGCGCGAGTCGCTGAGCCAGCGCGTGAAGACCTGCGACGACAGCGGTGGCCGACCCGGGCTCGGCGACGTGCGCGGCGCCTGCGTCAGGTCGCGGACGTCCTTGCGATGCAACCCCGAGAGGAGGCTGAGCGCCGACTGCGTCGGCGTCGTTCCGGCGCGCTCGAGCTCGCCGCGCGAGGCGTCGAGGAACACCGTCTTCAGAAGCTCGGCGAAGGTCGGATAGGAGACGCCGTTGCGGACCAGCCAGAGCGCGACCGGCGCCATCAGCGCGCGTGCCTCGCGCAGCGCCAGCGCCGCGTGCTCGGCACTCGCCCGCACGCGCGCCTCGGGGGCACTCGAGCGGTTCGCGGGCGGCGTTCTCTTCATGGGCTAGAGCATGGCTGGGGCGCGGCGTGACGGATTCGACAACTTTGAAACATAGCGCGGCGCGGACAACCGCTGGTAACAACTGCGACGGGAAGACGTGCCCGACATGGGATTATTTCCCATATTCTATATGACATGTTGTCCAGCCCGCCGATCTTTCTCGCTCCGCTGACGAACGGCCGAACGGTGGCGGCGCGGCTCGGCCCCCATGGCTGGACGGCGTTGCTTGCGTGCGCGGCCGCGGCGACGCTGCCGCCCATCTGGGTCGTGCTGGTCGTCATCGCGCCGCTGGCGGAGGAGGTTGTGTTCCGGCGCGGCCTTCAGGAGCTGCTGCTGGCGCGGGCGGGAACGCGCCGGTCTGCCGGCGTGATGGCCAACGTCGTCACCGCGCTCGCCTTCGCGGCCGCTCACGTCGCCACGCGCGACTTTGCCTCGGCCGCGCTCGTCGCGTTGCCGGCGTTGCTGCTCGGCGCGGTCTATCAGCGCTGGCGCCGGCTCGACATCTGCGTCGGCATGCACGCCGCCTTCAACGCGGTGTGGCTCGCCGCATGAGCAGGGCTTCAGTCATGGCCAGAACGTCGACGCACGTCGCTGTCGGGGCCACGGCGCTCGCGCGCGGCGCGGCTGTCGCGTTGGCCGCAATGGCGGTGCTGCTCCCCGCGCGCGCCGACGATCCGGTGAACGGCTCGGCCTTGTTCGCGAGCCAGTGCCAGGCCAGCTGCCACGGCTCGTCGCCGCTCACCAGCAACAGCAACAAGATCTACAACGGCCGCAACGCCCGCGCGGTCATCGACGCCGCGATCGGCAACGTGCGCGACATGAACTCGCTGCGGCCGGCGTTTCCGGCCGGGGGTAGCGCGCTCGCCGACGTTGCCGCCTACCTCGGCAACACGCCGACGTCGATGAGCTTCGCGGCCACCGCGGTCGGCGCCGTCTCGGCGACGCAGACCGCGACGATGTACGCCAGCCTGAAGTCGGGCAACGCGATCTCCGCCCTGAGCAGCACGATCACGGGCGACTTCTCGCGCGCCGGCGGCACGTGCGGAACCGCCGTCGCGACCGGAACGAGCTGCACCGTGATCGTCGCGTTCGCGCCGACGGCGGCCGGGGCACGCTCGGGCACCCTCAGCCTCTCGCACAGCAAGATGCTGACGCCGATCACGATCCGTCTCGGCGGCACGGGCTCGACCACGACCTCGCCCACCGCGGCAGTGGCCCCGGCGACGCTCGCGTTCGCGACGACGCCGATCGGCGCGACCAGCGCGACGCAGAACGTCACCGTCGCCAACACGGGCAGCGCCGCCCTCGTGCTGTCGTCGATCTCGCTCGGCGCCAGCGTCGACTTCACGATCGCCGGCGGCACGTGCAGCGCCGGAACGAGCCTCGCAGCCGGCGCGAACTGCACTGTCTCGGTTACCTTCCGGCCCGCCGCCGGCGCGACCGGCGCGCGCAACGGCACGCTGACGATCTCCCACAACGCCGCCGGCGGCGCGTCGACCGTCGGCCTCGCCGGAACGGCAAGCGCTGCCGCGTCTCCGGCGGCGACTCTCACCGCCGCGCTCGCGTTCGGCAGCGTCACCGTCGGGACGACGAGCGCGACGCAGACGGCGACGCTGTCGAACACCGGCTCTGCGCCTCTCGTCGTCGCTTCGATCTCGACCGGCAGCAGCGAATTCGCGACCCCGACCGGAACCTGTGCCGCTGGCGCGTCGATCGCCGCCGGGGCCAGCTGCACCATCGGCGTCGCCTTCGCTCCCGCCGGCGCCGGTGCGCGCAGCGCCACCCTCGTCGTCATGCACAACGCGGCAGGCGGGCAAAGCACGGCCAGCCTCAGCGGCAACGGCGTCGCGCTCGATCCCGTCGCCGTGGTCTCGCCCGGGACGCTGTCATTCAGCCAGACGGTGGGAACGACATCGACGGCGCAGACGGTCACGCTCAGCAACACCGGCAATGCGGCGCTGACGCTCGGCGCGCCGGCGATCGCCGGCAGCCAGGCCGTGGAGTTCCAGCTCGCTGCCGGAAGCACCTGCGCGGCCGGCGCCAGTGTCGCGCCCAACGCCTCGTGCATCGTCAAGGTGAGCTTCGCGCCGGCCGCCTCGGGGGCACGCACGGCGAGCCTGGCGATCGCCCACAACGCCGCCGGAGCGCCGTCGACAGTGGCGCTGAACGGCACGGGCACGACATCGCCGCAGCCGGCGATCTCGCTCAACGCGGCGACGCTGACCTTCTCGGCGCAGACCCTCGGCAGCGCGAGCGCGCCGCAGCGCGTCACGCTCGGCAACAGCGGCGCGGCGCCGCTCACGCTCGGCACCCTCACGCTGACCGGGAGCGCGGCGGCGGACTTCGCCTTGTCGGGATCGTGCGGCGCCGGGACGGTGGTCGCGGTCGGCGCGTCGTGCACGCTCGACGCCGTCTTCACCCCGGCCGCCGTCGGCGCGCGCAGCGCCACCTTGACGATCGCTTCCAACGCGGCCAACGGCAGCGCGGTGCTGAGCCTGTCCGGCAACGGTGCCGCGGTCGCGGCGCCGGCGGTCGCGCTCGCACCTGCGGCCCTCGACTTCGGCAACCAGTCGATCGGCGTCGCCTCTTCGCCGCGGACGGTCACGCTGACGAACGGCGGCTCGGGCGCGCTCGCCCTGTCGAGCCTGGCCACGACCAACGGCTTCGCCCTCGCGCACAACTGCGGCACGGGCATCGCCCCGGGCGCCAGCTGCACGCTGTCGCTCGTCTTCACGCCCACGGGCGCGGGCGCGGCGACGGGGAGCGTCAGCATCGCCTCGAACGCGGTCGGGTCGCCTCACGTCGTCAGCCTGACCGGCATCGGCGTCGTCGCGTCGCCGGTGCTCGCCTGGCTGCCGGCAGCGGGCCCGCTCGCCTTCGGCGAGATCGCCGTCGGCGCCGCCCCGGCGGTGCGGTCGCTGACGCTCGCCAACCAGGGGCCGGGCGCGGTCACGCTGCAGGGGCTGACGCTCGCCGGCGCGCAGGCGACCGAGTTCTCGATCGCCGGCGCCGGCGCCGGCGCCTGCACCGTCGGCGTCGCAATGGCCGCGGCAACGTCGTGCACGATCGCCGTGTCGTTTCAACCGGGCGCGGCCGGATCGCGTACCGCGACGCTTCAGGTCTCCTCGAGCGGAAGCAATCCCGCCGATGTCGCGCTCTCCGGCACCGGCGCGGCGTCGGCGCTGGCGGCGGTCGACGTCGTGCCGAGCGCGCTGAGCTTCGAGGTGACGACCGCCGCCGCGCCGGCAAGCACGCAGACCCTCACGCTGCAGAGCAGCGGTGGCGCCGTCCTTCGCGTCGCCGCGATGCGCGTCGCCGCGGGCTCGTTCACGCTCGAGCCGGCCGCTTCGGCCGCCTGCCCGACGCCACCGTTCGACCTGATGCCGGCGCAAAGCTGCGCCGTCGCGGTCGGCTGGTCGAGCACGACGCCCGGCACAGAAACCGGCCTGGTCGCGATCGACACGAACGCCGCCGCCACGCCCGTCCAGGTGCCGATCGCCGCCGTGCGCGCGACACCTCTTGCCGCGGGCGACGCGCCGACGCTGAGCAACGTCGGCGCCGGCGGCTGCTCGATCGCGCGCGGCGACAGCCTGAACGATCCGACGCTGTGGCTGCTCGTTCTGCTGGCGGCGTGCGTGCTTGGGGCCCGGCGCGCCGGCCCGCTTCGCAACCCCGGATGACACCTCCCACTTCGCCAAGGAGCTTAGACATGACCCCCTCGACCTCTCTGCGCCGCCTTCGCCGTTCGTTGCGCGGCTGCGCCATCGCCGCCGCGCTCGCGGCAGCGACATCGGCCTCGGCGCTCGACGCCGGCGTCGCCGTTCCCGAGCTCAGCCTGCCGGGACTGCGCGACGCGGTGAGCCTCGCAGCGCTGAAGGGCAAGGTGGTCTACGTCGACTTCTGGGCGTCCTGGTGCGGGCCGTGCAAGCAGTCGTTCCCGTTCATGAACGAGCTGCAGGCGAAGTACGCCGGCCAGGGCCTCGAGATCGTCGCCGTCAACGTCGACGCCAAGCGCGACGACGCGGATCGGTTCCTCGCCGAGGTGCCGGCCCGCTTCACCGTCGCCTTCGACGCACGCGGCGAGTCGGCGCGGCGGTTCGACGTCAAGGCGATGCCTTCGTCGGTGCTTGTCGATCGCAGCGGCAAGGTCGTCGTCCTGCACAAGGGCTTTCGCGACGAAGACAAGAAAGAGCTCGAGACGCGCATCGCCCAGGCGCTCGCGGCGAGGTAGCCATGGCGAGTCGCACCCTGTCGGCGGCGAGGCGAAACGCCGGTTTCCCGGGCCGGCGCCCGCGAGGGGCAGCCGCCGCGCTCTTGCTCCTCGCGTCGTTGGCCGGTTGCGCGGTGCAGCCGCCGCAGCCGTGGGAGAAGGGCAACCTCGCCAAGGCGGAAATGACGATGGGCGCCGATCCGCTCGACCAGCGCTTCGTCCAGCACATCTACGGCAGCAAGGAGAACGCCTCCGGCGGGTACGGCGTCGGCGGAGGCGGCTGTGGCTGCAACTGAAAGACGCGACAAGGCCGGCGCGATCATCGCCGCGGCGCTCGCCCTGCCGGGCGTGCTGGCGCACGCGGAGAACGCGCCCGAGCACGGCGAGGTCGCGCTCAAGTATCTCCACTATCAGGACTCACAGCCCGGCCTGAAGCGGATCCGCGTCGAAGCGCCGTCGCTGTATGTGCTGGCGCCGCTCGGCTCGCGCTGGTCGGTCGAGGGATCGTTCGTCTACGACAGCGTCTCGGGAGCGACCCCGCGCTATCACACCGCGATCTCGGGAGCGACGCCGCGCATGACCGAGGAGCGCAAGGCCGGCGACGTGAAGGTCACGCGCTACCTCGAGCGCAGCTCGTACAGCGTCGGCGTGAGCCGCTCGAGCGAGCGCGACTACACGAGCACCGCCGCCTCGCTCGAAGCGGGCTTTTCGAGCGACGACGGCAACCGCACCTGGAACCTCGGCGTCGGCTACGCCGCCGACAGGATCGGCTCGATGAACGATTCGACCGTGAACGAGCGCAAGCGCACGGGCGAGGCGCTCGTCGGCGTCACCCAGGCCGTTACGGCGAACGACCTGGTCCAGCTCAACGCGACCTTCAGCGCCGGCCGCGGCTACTACTCCGACCCCTACAAGGAGCCCGATGTCCGGCCGAGAAAGCGCGACCAGGCGGTCGCGCTCGTGCGCTGGAACCATCACTTCGGCGAGATCGGCTCGACGCTGCGCACGAGCTACCGCTTCTATCGCGACAGCTTCGGCATCAAGGCCCACACGGTGGGTGGCGAGTGGGTGCAGCACCTCGGCACCCTGGTGACCGTGACGCCGTCGCTGCGGTACTACTCGCAGAGCGCCGCCCGGTTCTACTTCGATCCTGTCTACGATCCCGACGTCGGCGCGCCGTATCCGCCGGGCTACTTCACCAATCCGCCGCAGTTCATCTCGCCCGATCAGCGCCTGTCGTCGTTCGGCGCCGTCACGGTGGGCCTGAAGCTGGCGCTGCAACTCGGGCCCGAGTGGTCGACCGACGTCAAGGCCGAGCACTACGAGCAGCGTTCGAGCTGGCGCGTCGGCGGCACCGGCTCGCCCGGGCTCGATCCGTTCCGGGCGACCTTCGTCCAGGTCGGCATCGGCAAGCGGTTCTGATCATGCGGGCCGAACGCGCATCGCCTCGGCGGCCACGGGTGGACCCGGAAGTTCCGGCGGATTCGTTCGGATTCGAGTTCCAGGCGATGTCGAGCGCGTGCGAGATCCGCCTCGAGGGCGACAGCGGGTCGGTACTCGCAGACGCCGCGCGGCTTGCCATCGACGAAGTTCTGCGCATCGAGCGCAAGTACTCGCGCTACCGCGACGACAGCGTCGTCGCCGCCATCAATGCCGCTGCCGGATCGGCACGCGAGGTCGAGGTCGACGCCGAGACGAAGTCGCTGCTCGACTTCGCCGCCGAGCTGCACGACATGAGCGACGGCGTCTTCGACATCACGTCGGGCGTCCTGCGCCGCGCGTGGGACTTTCGTGCGGCTCGCCTGCCCGAGCCGGAGGCGGTGGCCAAGCTGATGCCGCTGATCGGCTGGCCGAAGGTGTCGTGGCGCGGCGATCGCATCCGCCTGCCGCACGCGGGGATGGAGGTCGACTTCGGCGGCTTCGGCAAGGAGTACGCCGCGGATCGCGCGATGACCGCCCTGGCAGCGGCCGGACACCGTCACGGCTACGTCAACCTCGGCGGCGACATCCGCGTCCTCGGGCCGCGCGCCGACGGCAGGCCGTGGCGCTTCGGCATCCAGCATCCGCGCGCCGACAGCCGGACGATCGCCAGCATCGAGCTGGCCGATGGCGCGCTCGCGACCAGCGGCGACTACGAGCGTCACTTCGTCGTCGGCGGCAGGCGCTATTGCCACCTCCTCGATCCGCGCACCGGCTGGCCGGTCGACGCCTGGGCCTCGATCAGCGTGGTCGCGCCGGCGTGCGTCGCCGCCGGCGCGCTCAGCACGATCGCGATGCTGTCGGCAGATCGTGCCCTCGACTTCCTGAAGAGCCAGCGGGCGGGCTATCTGGCGATCGACGCCGCACTGCAGCCGCATCGGCACGCCGTCGGCGACGCACCCCGCTTCATCGTGGAGGCGACACGATGACGCCGGTCGTGCCGCGCGGCCCGCGGCCCTGGGGCAGGCTCGCCTGCATCGGCCTCGCCGGCCTGCTCGTCGCGACGTCGGCAACGGGCGCCGACTATCTCGACCCTGCCGACGCGTTTCGCGTCAGCGCGCGCGCTGTCGGCGCCGAGGCGATCGAGATCCGCTTCGAGATCGCGCCCGACTACCACCTCTACCGCGACCGCGTGACGGTCGAGCTCGACCAGGGGCAAGCGCGCCTGGCGGATGTGCTCCTTCCCGCCGGCAAGACCGAGTTCGACCCGACCTTCGCGAAGGACGTGGAGGTCTGGCGCGGTGCAGCGGCGGTGCGCGTCGACGCGCGCGACCCGGCCGGCGAGTTCCGCCTCCGCGTCGCCTACCAAGGCTGCGCCGACCGCGGCCTCTGCTACGCGCCGCAGGTCGGCTTCGTGACGGCGAGCGGGCGCGGCGGACGGATCGATCGCGTCGCCTGGCACGACGAGGACCCGACAGCGCCAGCCATCGCCGCGCCCGCGCGCGCGGCGGCGCCGTCGTTCGCGCCGGCATCCGCGTCCGCGGCGATCGCCGCGGACGCGGGCGGCGTCGAATCGGCGCTCGCGTCGGGCAGTCTCGTCGCTGTCGCCGGCGTCTTTCTCGCCGCCGGCCTGCTGCTCTCGCTCACGCCTTGCGTGCTGCCGATGGTGCCGATCCTGTCGTCGATCATCGTCGGCCAGGCTGCGCCGCCGACACGCCTGCGCGGCTTCGCGTTGGCGCTCGCCTACGCGCTCGGCATGGCGCTGGTGTACACGGCGTTCGGGGTCGTTGCCGGCCTGCTCGGCGAAGGGCTCGCGGCCGCGTTGCAGAACGCGTGGGTCCTCGGCGCGTTCGCGGCCTTGCTGGCGGCGCTGGCGCTCTCGATGTTCGGCGTCTACGAGCTGCAGATGCCGAGCGTGCTGCAGACGCGCATCACCGGCTGGACGCAGCGGCTTCCCGGCGGCCGCTTCGCCGGCGTGTTCCTCATGGGCGGGCTCTCCGCGCTCGTCGTCGGCCCGTGCGTCGCCGCACCGCTCGCCGGCGCGCTCGTCTTCATCGGCCGCACCCACGACGTCGTGCTCGGCGGTCTGGCCCTGTTCAGCCTGGCGATCGGCATGAGCGTGCCGCTACTGCTCGTCGGCGTCTCGGCCGGCTCGCTGCTGCCGCGCGCCGGCGCGTGGATGGAGGGCGTCAAGCGCCTGTTCGGCGTCCTCCTGCTCGGCGTCGCCCTCTGGATCGTCTCGCCGGTGCTGCCGGTGCCGGCCCTGATGCTCGCCCTCGGCGGTGCGCTGCTGGTGGGCGCGGCCTGGCTCGGTCTCGTCGACGGGGATGCGTCGGGACGCTCGGGCCGCCCGCGTTTCGTCCGCGGCGCGGCGCTGGTCTTCGCCGTCCTCGGCACCTTCGAAGTGGCAGGCGCGTTGTCGGGCGGTGGCGATCCGATGCAGCCGCTCGCCCATTGGGCCGGGCGCGACCCGACGAGGCCGGCGGCGAAGCCGACGCTCGCCTTCGGCCGCGTCCGGACCGCGGCCGAGCTGGACGACGCGATTCGTGGCGCGGACGCCCCGGTCCTGCTCGACTTCTACGCCGACTGGTGCGCGTCCTGCAAGGAGATGGAACGCCTTACCTTCGAGGATCCGTCGGTCCGGCCCAGACTCGAGCGCGCGCGCCTCCTGCGCGTCGACGTCACGGCCAACTCGGCCGAGGACCGCGAGATCCTGAAGCGCTTCGGCCTGTTCGGTCCGCCGGCCGTGCTGTTCTTCGACGGCCGGGGCGCCGAGCGGCGCGCGGCAAGGCTGATCGGCTACGTCCCGGCGCCGCAATTCGTCGCCTCGCTCGCCGCCGCAGGACTCTAGGCGCGCGATCAGGGCGGGGGCGAGCCGCCGGCTCGCCGACGACGTCGTCGCTGGCGCCGTAGCGGTCGACCCGGCGTCGCGCGCGGGACGCGCCATGCCATCATCGCTCGCGCCATGGCCCCGATCGCGATCGATCCCACCACCCGCCGCAGCGCGTCGACCTGGCTTGGCCGCGGCCTGCTCTTCGTCGCCATCGTCTTCCTGCTCGAGCACGCGCGGCCGCTGCTCCTGCCGGTGACGATCGCGATCGTCTTCACCTTCGTCCTCGCCGCGCCGGTGCGCGCGCTGCGGCGCGCCGGCATCCACGAGTACATCGGCGCCGCGCTCGTCATCGGCGCGGTGCTCGGCGTCGCCGTTCTCCTGCTGATGCTGGTCGCCGCACCGGCGGCGGCCTGGTGGTCGCGTGCGCCGCTGATCGTCCACGAGCTCATCGAGGCGCTGCAGGGCTGGCGCGATGTCCTCTTTCCCTACGCGCCGCCGGCGTCGCTGGTGCGGGCCCCGGCGGCGCCGCCGCTCGATCCGCTCGGCGAGCGGATCGCGAGCGAGGGCTGGATCTTCACCCGCCTGGCGATCGGCGAGACGATCTCGTTCGCGCTCTCGGCCTCGGCGACGGTGATCCTGCTCTACTTCCTGCTCGCCTCCGAGCGCTGGCTGGTGATGCGCACGGTCGCCGTCGTGCGCCGGCCGCGGGCGCGCGCGTTGATCCTCGCCGGCGTTCGTCAGGCGCAGCGCGACATCGGTCTTTTCATCAGCACGATGAGCCTGGTCAACGTCGCCCTCGGCGTCGCCACCGGGCTGGCGCTCTGGGCGATCGGCCTGCCGAACCCGGTCCTTTGGGGAACGACGGCGGCGGTCCTCGCCTTCATCCCCTACCTCGGGCCGCTCCTCATCACGCTGCTGCTCCTCCTAGCCGGCAGCGTGACCTTCGGCACCGGCGTCGCGATGCTCGGCCCGCCGGCGGCTTTCCTGCTGTTGCACGGCATCGAGGCGAACTTCCTGAGCCCGATGATCATGGGGCACCGCCTGCGCCTGCGCCCTGTGTTCGTCTTCCTGACGGTGATGGTCTGGGGCTGGCTCTGGGGGATCGCCGGCGCGTTCCTGGCGGTGCCGCTGCTCCTCGCCCTGCGCGCCTTCTGCAAGCGAACGCGCACTCTCCGGCTGGTCTGCGTCTATCTCGAAGGCGACTAGCCGGGATCCCGACCGCGCGCTCGTCTCGTCTTGGTGTCGTCATGTCGGCCGTTCAAGATCCCTGCGTTATGCGGCCGAGTCCTACTTCGGACCGGCATGGCGATTGCCAGAATCCCCCGATGGACGCTGCCCGACGCCCGATGCGGATCGCTTACGTCACCGAGACCTACCCGCCGGAGCTGAACGGCGTTTCGCTCACTGTCGAGAGGACGGTGCGGTTCCTCCGTGGGCGCGGTCACAACGTCGAGCTGATCCGGCCGCGCCAGCCGGGCGAGTCGCCCCTCGACGCGAGCGACGAGCTGCGCACGGTCGGCTGCGCCATTCCGGTCTACCGCGAGCTTCGCTTCGGGCTGTCGCGCGTCGGCCCGCTGGTGCGCCGCTTCGAGCGCACCCGGCCCGAGCTCGTCCACCTCGCCACCCCCGGGCCGCTGGCGTGGGCGGCGCTCGCGGCGGCACGCTCGCTCGCCATCCCGGTCACCTCGGACTTTCGCACCAACTTCCACCAGTACAGCCGCTACTACGGCCTGGGCGCATTCGCGACGACGGTGCTCGGCCTGCTGCGCCGCTTCCACAACCTGACCGAGCGCACCTTCGTGCCGACGCGCGCGACGGCGCGCGAGCTCGGCGCGGCCGGTTTCCACAACCTGACGATGGTGGGGCGCGGCGTCGACACCGAGCGCTTCTCGCCCCGGCAGCGCAGCGCCGCGCTGCGCCGCCAGTGGCGCGCCGGAGCGGCGCCCGTGCTCCTCATGGTCGGTCGCGTCGCCGCCGAGAAGAACGTCGAGCTCGGCCTGCGCGCCTTCGAGCTGGCGCGGCGCAGCCAGCCGGACCTGCGCCTCGTCGTCGTCGGTGATGGCCCGGCGCGATCGCGTTTGGAGACGGCGTATCCGGACGCTCTCTTCGTCGGCGTGCAGCGCGGCTCCGAGCTCGCGGCGCACTACGCGTCGGCCGACATGTTCCTGTTCCCGAGCCTGTCCGACACCTTCGGCAACGTCGTCATGGAGGCGCTCGCCTCCGGCCTGCCGGTCGTCTCGTTCGCGGTCGCCGCGGCGGCCGAGCACGTCGCCGACGGGCTCGCCGGCCGGCTCGTCGCGCCGGGCGACGACGCCGCCTTCATCGCCGCGGTCGGCTCGTTGACCGAGCCCGGCACCGCGCTCGAATCGATGCGCGCCGCGGCGCTCGCGGCCGCGCGCCGCGCCACCTGGCCCGAGGTGCTCGCGCGCTTCGAGGCGCGTCTGGAAGACACCGTCCATGCACCCGAAACGCCGCCATCCCGCGTTCCCGTCGTGGCCTGAGCAACAGCTGGTCTGGGTCGAGCGCGAGCGCACGTTCGCGCTCTGGATGCACCGCGCGTCCGCGCGTTCCTGGGTCGTTCGCCTCCTCGACGCGGTGAGCCGCATCGGCGACGGCTGGCTCTGGTATGCCGTCATCGTCTGCCTGCCGTGGGCGGGCGGCGCCGTCGGCACGTCGGCGTCGGTGCGGATGATCGGCGTCGGCATCGTCGATCTCATCGTCTACAAGATCATCAAGCGCTGGATCGCCCGGCCGCGACCGTATTGCACTTGTCCGGGGATTCGCGCCTGCGCGCGATCGCTCGACGAGTTCAGCTTCCCGAGCGGCCACACGCTGCACTCGGTCGCGTTCAGCCTGATCCTGACGGTGTACTACCCGATGTTCGCGCTGTTCGTCTGGCCGTTCACCGTGCTCGTCGCGGTCTCGCGCGTCGTCCTCGGCCTGCACTATCCGAGCGACGTCGTCGTCGGCGCGCTGATCGGCGCGGTCACCGCGGCGATCAGCTTCAATCTGCTCTAGTCGTCGTCATCCAGACGGTCCCGGCGTCGGCCGGGCGCGAGCGGCGCATGAACTCGGCGACGGTCGCGGGCTTCCTGCGCCGCAGCGCGCGCTCGAGGATCTTCTGCCACGAGCTCTTCACGGCGACGAAATCGGCGTCGCGCGGATGCAGCTCGAGGCGCAGCAGAGGATTGCTCCGCTCGACGACGTCGACGAGCGCGTTCCAGGCGAGCGAGCTGGTGCGCCGCCACGCGTTCGACGTGCTGTAGACGACGCTCTGGCTCGTCACGGGAGTCTGGTCGGGCAGGTGGACGAGCTGGCGCAGCGTCGCCGTGTAGTCGAAGGGCCGCTCGATCAGCGCTTCGCGCGCGCCCGGGCCGAGCAGCCACGCCGGCGCGACGAAGCCGGAGAGCGGCCAGCCGTTCTTCGCGAACCATTCGATGCCGACGTCGATGCGTGCCAGCGCCTCGCTGCGCGAGAGCGACCAGAACTCGCCCTCGCCGCGCGTGTAGCGGCTGCGGCGCAGGTCGTCGAGCCAACCCTGCGGCGTGCCGTCGTCGCGGTGGGTGCAGCCGTGCAGCGCGAGCTCGTCGCCGTGGCGCACGCGCTCGCCGAGCCAGGCTTCGAACTCGGCGTTCGGCGTCTCGTCGTGATAGCGCGGCACGGCGAGGATCGTCACCGGTGCATCGCCGGCGACGTCGCGGATCGCGCTAAGCGTTCGCACGCACGCCGAGCGCGTCGAAGGCGCGGCGTCGTGCAGGACGATGCACACCGTGCGCTCGTCGCCTCCGCTCATCGCTGCAACGCCTCGGCGGCGCCGTCGCGGGCCGCGGGCGTCGTCCGCCCATCGCCCAGCAGGCGCAGGTAGTGGCCGAGCAGGCCGGGCAGGACGCTGCCCCAGTCGCTCGCCTCGGCCTGCCGCCGCGCG
>JADGRJ010000421.1 GCA_017881025.1 Rhizobacter sp.
GGCAGGGTTTCGTCGAGCAGCTTGCGCGCGGTCTCGATGCCGGCCACCGGGAGTCCCTTGGGATCGAGCTTGCCGAGCTGCACCAGCACGCTGGCCTGGTCCCAGTAGATGTGCTCGTGGTAGAGCTTGTCACCCCGGAACTTGACGACGGCCACCAGCGGAATCTCGACTCGCTTTCCGGTGGGCGCGATGCCCGGCAGCATCCAGTCGATCTCGCAAGTGTGGGTGAAGCAGAACAACAGCTCATCGACGATTTGGGTGGCCCCGATTGTGCGAGAGATCGGAATCAGCGTCGTGTCGGGCGGGTTGCTGTTGACGAAGTGGTTTTGGTAGAAGCGCGCAAGCATCTTCGAGCCCACCCCACCCGTCATGGTGGGAATGTGATTCACGTACGGCTGCGCCACCATCGTCGCCATGGTGTCGGCGACGTTGCGCGTGGCGAACTCGTATTCGCAGTGCTTGTCCCACAGCGCCGAGAAGTCGTAGTTCGGGCCCATCTCGCGCTTCAGCGCAGTCACGCTGCGCTGGTGCGCCATCAGTGCCGAGGGCTTGTGGTAGTGGTCGCCACCGATGCGCGCAAACGCGTGATCGACGCCGGGGTACACGTACAGTTCGATGTTCTCGCGCCCGGACAGCGCCGCAAGGATGGTGGTGCGCGCCTCGGGCGGGCAGAACTTGTCCAGCTCGGCAAGGTGCAGCACCAGCCGAGCCCGGATGTTCTTGGCCTCGTCGAGTGCCTTCTCGATGCCCACGCCGTAGTAGCCCACGGCCACGTCGGCGTCGGTGCGGCAGGCGGCCAGGTAGGCCAGCTTGCCACCCAGGCAGAAGCCGAGCACGCCCGCCTTGCCCACCATCTCGGGGCGCTTGCGCAACGCGCTCAGGCTGACCTGGATGTCCTCGACCCCCTTGGCCTCGTTGAAGCCCTGGTAGAAGCCGAAGGCGCGCTGCCAGTCGGCCTCGGTGTAGCCCAGTTCGACGTTCGGCTCCTGGCGCCAGAACAGATCGGGCACCAGCACGGTGTAGCCCTCCTCGGCGTAGTAGTCCGCCACCTGCTGCATGGTGGCGTTGACGCCGAAGATCTCCTGCGCCAGCACGAGCCCCGGCCCCTTGCCGGAGGCCGGGGTCGCGAGGTAGCCGCGGAAGCTGCCGCTGCCGTCAGCGGCGTTGAGGGTGATCCATTGTCCAGCCATGAGTGTCCTCCTTGAAGCGTGTTGAATTGCGAGGATGCCAGTAGGTCATTGGTCGAGTTCGGGGTGTCGGGTGGTTACCCGGTAGAACCCCGAGTGAAAGACCAGCGGCTCGCCATCGAAGCGTTCGTATTGCTCGACTTCGCCGATGAAGATCAGGTGGTCGCCGCCGTCGTACTGCTTGACGTTGCGGCACAGGAAGCGGGCGATGACGCCGTTCAGGAGCGGCACGCCGGCAGTGCCTTCGCAGCAGTCCACCGCGCTGAACTTGTCCGGCTGTGCGGTGGAGAACTGGCGCGACAGGTGATGCTGATCGGCCGCGAGCACGTTGATGGCGAAGTGGCTGGCGCTGGTGAAGTCGGCCAGACTGGCGGCCTGCTTGGCGAGGCTCCACAGCACCAGCGGCGGCTCCAGGGAGACCGACGCGAAGGAGTTGGCGGTCACGCCCATCCGCCGTCCGTCGAGGGCGCGCGTGGTGATCACGGCGACGCCGGTGGTGAACTGGCCGAGCGCCTTGCGGAAATCGCGCCGGTCGAAGCGGTCGACGCTCGCTTCCCTGGCCTTGGTGTCGAGGAAGCGGTCCGCCTCGATGGCGTCGAACCACCAGGGGAAGAAGGTGCGCGGATCGTCGAAGCCGTTGACGATGGTGCTCGCGACCGAACCCATGTGGCCGGCACTCTGCAGGATCTTCAACATATGCGGGCGCGGCGCGGCGAGGAGGCTGTTGGTCCAGTCCGTGACCCACTGGGCGTAGCCCTTCCAGTAACGGTCGAACGTCTGCTGCATCCACTCAGGGTCGAACGGCTTGCCTTCGTGCTCCTGGATGCTCTTGAGATAGATGTCGGCGCACTTTGCGGCGTTGTTGGCGCCCTGGCCGGTGATCGGGTCGTTGAGCACGACTGCGTCGGCCATGCCGAAGATGGCGCGGCCGGAAGGCAGCTTGGCCACGGGCTTGCGCACGGTCGGGGTGATGCGGCCAACGAGAATGCCGTTGTCGTCGGTTAGCACGATGTCGCGGCAACGCTCCGCCTCCCAGGGCAGGAAGGTGTCGAGAATCCACCGGCTCTTGGCGAGGTGCTCTTGCGGCGTCTTTACGTCGTTCCAGCAATCCATGGGACCGCCGAGGATGCCCTCGAACACCATGATTTCGCAGGGGCCGGTCGTCGTCAGCGCGGGGAAGACGAAATACTCTCCGATGCCCGGAATGAGGTTGAAGCACACCCGGGAGAACGGCTGCATGGGCCGCATGCCCTTGACATAAGTCAGGGCCAGCGCCCGCTGCGGTTTGTCGAAGGGCGACTTCGACCCGTCACGCTCGAAGAGAGCGCTGATCTCCCCTTTGCCGCTGGCG
>JADGRJ010000170.1 GCA_017881025.1 Rhizobacter sp.
CGGCGTCGACGAGCCAGGGGCCGAGCGCGGTCGCGCCGTCGCGGCTCTTGACGCGCAGGTTCGGTCGGTACCAGTTCTCGAGGTAGTCGCGGACGGCGTAGTCGTTGGCGATCGTGTAGCCGGCGACGTGCGCCATCGCGCGAGCGCGCGCGACGCGCCGCGCCGGCTTGCCGATGACGACGGCGAGCTCGCACTCGTAGTGCATGAAGGTCGCGTCGGCGGGGCGGCGCGTCGTTCCGCGGTGGCCGATCAGCGCGCCCGGGCCCTTCAGGAAGACGAGCGGCTCGTCCTGCGGCTTGAAGGCGAGCTCCTTGGCGTGGTCGGCGTAGTTGAGGCCGAGCGCGATCACCGTGCCGACTTCGAACGGCGGCAGCCAGACGACATCGGTCTCGGCGACGACGCGGCCGTCGGCGAGGCGGATCGAATCGGCGCCGGCCGGGGTCGCCTCGTGGACCCTGCCCGAGTAGGCGACGCGGGCGCGCTTCACGCGAGCGTCCTCGAGTCGCTCGCGGCGACGTGCGTCTCGAGCCGGCCGACGCCGTCGATCTCGATCGCGATGCAAGCGTCGGCGCGAACGCGCGGTCCGTCGGGCGCGCTGCCGGTCAGGAGGACGTCGCCCGGCATCAGCGTCATGAAATCGCTGACCTCGGCGATCAGCCGCGCCGCCGAGCGGACCTGCTCCGCCGTGCTCGTCGACTGTGCGAGCGCGCCGTCGACGAAGACGCGGATCGCGAGCGCGTCGGGATCGCCGACGGCATCGCGTGGCACGACCGCGGCGCCGAGGACGCACGACGCGTCGCGCGCCGTGGCGCGGATCTGCGGCCGGAAATGGCTCGCGCGCGGCAGCGTGCAGTCGCAGACGACGAGAAAGCCGGCGACGTGGCCGAGCGCGTCGGCTTCGGCGACCGCGCACGCCGTCGTGCCGATGACGAGGCCGAGCGCGGCGCCGACCTCGAGCTCGTCGCCGTCTCCGTCGACCTCGACGGCGCCGCCGGGAGCGACGAGCGAATTACGCGGCTTGACGGCGAGGACGACGCGCTTCGGCGCGCCCTTGTAGGGGGCCGCGGCGACGGCGTCACCGAGCGCGTCGAGCGATCGGCGATGGTTGAGGAGGGTCGCGTAGACCGTGCCGCTGAGGCGAAACGGCGTCACCTCGATCCGAGGGCCGGCCCACAGCGCGAACGGCAACGACACGGGGGGCGAGGCGCTGGCGTCGCGGGATCAGCCGAGCGGCGACACGCCGATCATCCAGCGGTGCGCCCAGAAGATGAAGACGGCGTAGACGAGCAGGCCGCCGACGATGGCGATCGCGTCGTTGGCCGGGCGCTGCGGCGCCGCCGGCACCTCGTGCGCCTCGACCGCAGGGCGCCGCTTGACCGAGATCCGGTCGGCGACGGCCCAGGCGAGAAAGCCGCCGAAGAGCAGCACGTCGGCGAGCGTGCCGTTGGCAAGCAGGTGCGCCAGGGCCCAGAACTTGACGGCGAGGAGCAGCGGGTGCTTCGCGGCCGCGCGGATCCGCCCTGGCAGGTAGGGGGCGAAGAGGAGCGGAAAGACCGGCAGCATGACGACGAGCGCGAGGTGGCGCAGCGCGGCCGGCGGCGTGTAGAGGACGACGGGATCGCGCCGCGCCATGCCGTAACCGACGATGAGCAGCGCCAAGCCGACGCCGGCGGCGACCGAGTAGAGCCCTTTCCAGCGCCGCTCGCCGAGCCGCGCCAGCGTCGCCGTGCGCCAGCCCGGCGCGACGATCGAGATGCTGTGGATGCCCAGGAAGACGATCAGACCGACGACGAAAACGAGCATGGCGGGATTGTGGCGCGGATCGCCGGGCCGGCAAGCGGCGCGGCGGCGCCGCTCAGGGCTGGGCGAGCGGCACCGGCGCGACGATGCGCATGTGCGGCTTGACCCACAGCCACGCGACGACGCCGATGCTCAGCATGCCGAGCGACGTCGCCGCCAGCGCCGGCGCCGAGTGCATGACGAGCGGCGCGACCAGGCCTGCGACCATGCCGTTGGCGGTGCTGCCGACGAAGGCCTGCAGCGACGACGCCATGCCGCGTCGCTCCGGAACGAGGTCGAGCACCATCAGCGTCACGACCGGGACCATCATCGCCCAGCCGAACGCGTAGAGCGCGATCGGCGCCAGCGCCCACCAAGCGTTCGGGACGAAGACGAGGTTGAGAACGAGGTTGATCGCGCCGACCGAGGCCATGACGATGAAGCCGTAGCGGATCTGCCGCGTCGCCTTGACGCGCCCGGCCATCCGTCCCGAGAGAAAGGCGCCGGCCATGATGCCGGCGATCGTGAGGACGAAGAACCAGAAGAACTGCGCCGGCCCGAGGCCGAGGATCTCGCCGAGGAAGACCGGCGTCGACAGGACGTAGAGGAACATGCCGTTGAACGGGACGCCGCTCGCCAGCGCCAGCATCAGGAAGCGCGGGTTGCTCGCCAGGCTCCAGTAGCCGCGCAGGAGGTTCCTGGTGTTGAACGGCTGCTTGTGCGTCTCGTGCAGCGTCTCGGGCAGCAGCTTCCAGTTGAGCACGAAGAGGACGACGCCGACGCCCGTCAGCAGCCAGAAGATCGAATGCCAGCCGGCGTGAACGAAAAGGAAGCCGCCGACCATCGGCGCGACCGCCGGAGCGACGCCGAAGTAGATCGTCACCTGCGACATCACCCGCTGCGCGTCGGCCGGCGGGAACATGTCGCGGATCACGGCGCGCGAGACGACGATCCCGGCGCCGGCCGACATCCCCTGCAGGGCGCGGAAGAAGACGAGGGCGCCGATGTGCTGGGAGAGCGCGCAGCCGACCGAGGCGAGCGTGAAGACGGCGAGCCCGGCCAGGACCACGGGGCGGCGCCCGAAGCTGTCGGAGAGCGCGCCATGGAAGAGATTCATGATCGCGAAGCCGAACAGGTAGGCCGAGAGCGTCTGCTGCATCTCGACCGGCGAGGCGCCGATCGCCTTGGCGATGCCGGTGAACGCCGGCAGGTAGGTGTCGATCGAGAACGGACCGAGCATGCCGAGACAGGCGAGCAGGATCGCCAGGGCCCAGCTCGGGGCCTGCCAGATGGTGCGTGCGTCGGGATTCATCGGCCGGCCCAGTGTAGGCAGCGCTGCCGCGCCGGGCTGTCGGACAAAAAGAGTGAAGCGAGCCGATAGGCCGGATTCTGTGCGGGGCCGCGGTCTTGCGACCGCGGCCCCGTGGCCGCCATTCCTCTGGGCCGGGCATCGCTGCCCGGCTCGGTGCTACCTACCCGCCGGCTCGTGCGGAGCCACACTTCCAGGCAGGCGCCGAAGCGCCCGCCCACGCCGGCCTATTTGGTATTGCTGCGCGTAGAGATTGCCCGTTTCACCCGATGCGCCCGTCTTGCGACGAACGCACCGACTCGTCTCTGTTGCTCTGATCCTCACCTCGCGGTGGACAGCCGTTAGCTGCTACGCCGCCCTGTGCAGTCCGGACCTTCCTCGCGTGCCGCTGTTGACGGCACCCGCGGCGGCCTGGCTCGCTTCACCCCGGGATTATCGACGGCCGCTCGCCGCTTCGCCCGGCCCGGGAGCGCCGGATCGAGGCCCCGGTCCCCGGGACGGCTAAAATGCCGCCTGCGGGGCCATGAGCGCCGCTCTCGCTCGCGTCAACCGATCCGCTGTTGTCGCGTTTTCATGTCTGGTCTCGCTCACAAATGCCATGCACGCCGGAGCGGCGACTCATGAAATGCCCCTTCCTTTCAATACGATCAGGAGTTACCCGATGAAGACCAAACTCGTTCTGGGCGCAGTCGCCGCGGCCATCGCCGTGTTCTCGCAAGGCGCTTTCGCGCAAGCTTCGTCGCCGACCCGCGCCGAAGTCAAGGCTGAAGCCAAGAAGGGCTCCCTGGCCCCGGCCGGCGAAGGCCCGATCGCCTCGCAGCCCTCGAAGATGTCCGACAAGACCCGTGACGAGCGCAAGGCCACGACCAAGGCCGACCGTGCCTCGGGCGCCCTCAAGCCCGCCGGCGAAGCCGCCGACATGAAGGACGGCCAGGCCGGGAAGGGCTCGACGACCGATCGCGCCGCTCGCAAGGCCGACACGAAGGCCGCCGTCAAGGCGCGCACGACCCAGCCGGCCGGCGAAGCGCCGCAACCGTCGGCCGAAGCGCCGAAGAAGTAAGACCTCAGGCGCTGCTCGCAGCGCCCAGGCAGCAAAGGAAAGGCGACTCCGCGGAGTCGCCTTTTTCTTTGCGCGGCCCGCTCAGGCCTTGGTGGCGCGGGCCTGGCGGATGTCGCGAACGGCGACGTCCGACGTTCCCTCCTTGTCGAGCTGGAACAGGTCGGTCGCCTTGAGCAGCTTGGTGAGGGTCGAGTAGCCGTAGTTGCGCGAGTCGAACGACGCCTGGTTGCCGATCTGCTGACGGACGGCACCGACCCGGGCCCAGCCGTTCTCGCCGGCAGCGGCCTCGACCGCGTCGCGCAGCAGGCGGACCAGCTTGGCGTCGCGCTTCAGCTTGGCGGCCGGCACCCGCAGCGGCGTGCCGGCGCCGTCGTCGCGCGCCGCCTCGCCGGTATCGATGTCGACCGCCGTGCCGACCGCGGTGGCGAGCTTGTCGAGGTAGAGGAAGCGCGAGCACGCGTTGACGAACGGCTCGGGCGTTTTCTGGCCGCCGAAGCCGTAGACCGCCGCGCCCTTGGCGCGCAGGTACATCACGAGCGGCGTGAAGTCGGCGTCGGACGAGACGATGCCGAACGCCTCGGGGCGGTCGGAATAGAGCAGGTCGAGCGCGTCGATGACCATCGCCATGTCGCTCGCGTTCTTTCCCTTCGAGTAGTCGAACTGCTGCATCGGCCGGATCGCGTGCTCGTGCAGCAGCTCCTCCCAGCCGCGCAGCTCCTGCTTCTTCCAGTTGCCATAGGCGCGACGGATGCTCGTCTCGCCGAAGGTCGACAGCTCGTTGAGGATGAGGCCGATCTTGGCCGACGGCGAGTTGTCGGCGTCGATCAGGAGGGCGATGCGCGGGGGCTTGTCGATCATGACGTCCGATCGGAAAAGGTCAGGCGGCGAGGCGCCAGGCGAGCGTCTCGCCGGCGCGAAGCGGCTTCAGCTCGGCGTCGCCGAAGGGCAGCGCGTCGGGCAAGGTCCAGGCGAGCTTCTTCAGCGTCACCGTCGTCGCGTTCGGCGCGAGGCCATAGAACTTCGGGCCGGCGCGGCTCGCGAAGTGCTCGAGGCGGTCGAGCGCGCCGGCTGCCTCGAAGGCCTCGGCGTAGAGCTCGAGCGCGCTGAACGCGGTGTAGCAGCCGGCGCAGCCGCTCGCGTGCTCCTTCAGCGCGGCCGGATGCGGCGCGCTGTCGGTGCCGAGGAAGAAGCGGTCGCTTCCCGACGTCGCCGCGGCGACCAGGGCGCGCCGGTGCTCCTCGCGCTTCAACACCGGCAGGCAGTAGTAGTGCGGCCGGAGGCCGCCGCTGAAGAGCGCGTTTCGGTTGTAGAGCAGGTGGTGCGCGGTGATCGTCGCCGCTGTCGCCGGCCCGGCCTCGGCGACGTACTGCGCGCCCTCCTTCGTCGTCACGTGCTCCAGCACGATCTTCAAGGCCGGGAAGTCGCGCCGCAGCTGGAGCAGGTGGCGCTCGATGAAGATCGCCTCGCGATCGAAGACGTCGACCGCCGGATCGGTGACCTCGCCGTGGACGAGCAGGACGATGCCTTCCTTCTCCGCGGCGGCGAGCGTCGCCGCGACCTGGCGCAGGTCGGTGACGCCGGCGTCGCTGTGCGTCGTCGCGCCGGCCGGATAGAGCTTGATCGCGACGATGCCGGCCTCGCGCGCGCGCCGCATCTCCGCCGGCGGCGTCGTGTCGGTGAGGTAGAGCGTCATCAGCGGCTCGAAGGCGACGCCTTCGGGAACGGCGGCGAGCACCCGGTCGCGATAGGCGAGCGCCTGCTCGACCGTGACGACCGGCGGGCGCAGGTTCGGCATGACGATGGCGCGGCCGAACTGGCGCGCACTGTGCGGAACGACCGCGCGCAGGGCGGCGCCGTCGCGGACGTGCAGATGCCAGTCGTCGGGGCGAACGATCGTCAGCTCTTGGGGCACGCGCCGATTGTCACATCGCCCCGGCGGCGGGCGCGGTCAGTGCGGCGCGCTGCCGAGCCAGCGAAGGGCGGCGGCGGTGCGCGTCTCGACGCCGAGCTTGTCATAGACGCGCTGCAGGTGCTTTTGCACCGTGCGGTGGCTGCAGCCGAGGATCGCGCCGATGTCGCGGTCGGTCTTGCCGGCCGAGAGCCACTCGACCACCTGCCGCTCGCGCGGCGTCAGGGTGGTGGCGAGCCGTGCCGGCAGGCGCCCGGCGCGGCGCGGCGGGCGCAGGCTCCTGTACATCCCGGCCAGCGTCGCCGCCGCCAGGTCGAGGACGTCGCGATCGCGGTCGCCGAAGTCGCGCCCGCGGCGGTTGAGGACGAAGCTCACCAGCGTCCGGTCGTCGACGTAGAGCGGCAGCGCCATCGCGTGGTCGATGCCGATGCGGCGGTAGTACTCGTCGTAGAGGGCGCCCTCGCGAAAGCGTGCGAAAGGAATCGAATCGCTGATCCGCCAGGTGCCGGCGCCGGGCGTCGCCGCGTGATAGCGAACCAGCGGATGGTCGAAGAAGAAGCGATCGAACGCGGCGCGGTCTGCCGGACCGAGGCGCCCGGCCGGGCACGAGACGACTTCGCGCCGCCCGCTCGCCAGGTCGCAGACCGACAGCGTCGTCATCTCGCTGGCGACGAGGGTCGGCAGCAGGCGCACGCCGGCGTCGGCGTAGGACGCGAAATCGCGCGTCGACTCGGCGACCGCGCCGAGCAGCGCGACGGTCGCCTGGTAGTCCGATCGCTTCAGCATCGCCGTTCCATCCCGGGTGGCGTTCCAGCGGTTCCGGGGTACGCAGGACTGCGCATGCCGGGCCCGCCCCAAGGGCTGGAAACTACGGCAATCGCCACCATCGCGCAAGGAGTGTCCATGCACGCCCAGAGCCTCTCGAGCGGCCGCCCGGCCGCCGCCGTGGCCGGCCCCCGCTCGCCGCCACCACCGTCAGCTGCATCCTGCCGGTGAAAAACATGGCGCGGGCGCGCCGCTTCTACGAGCAGTCGCTCGGTCTCGAGCCGTCCGGCGAGAAGCCCGACGGCAAGTTCGTCTACCAGTTCGGCGCGACCCATACCGCGCTCAGCTTTCGCGTCGCCGACATCGCCGCCGCGGTGCGCGCGCTCGAGGCGCGCGGCGTCGCCTTCGCCGACTACGACCTGCCGGGGCTGAAGACGATCGAGCACGTCTGCGTGCTCGGCGCCGAGAAAGCGGCCTGGTTCACCGATCCCGAAGGCAACATCCTCTGCCTGCACGAGGACCTGCGCCCGTCATCCTGAGCGAAGCGAAGGATCTCGACCTGCGCAGAGATCCTTCACTGCGTTCAGGATGACAAAGTCCCGAGTCGACTCAGTGCGCCAGGATCTTCGAGAGGAATTCCTTGGCGCGCGGGGTACGCGCGTCGGGGTTGCCGAAGAAATCGTCGCGGGTGCAGTCTTCGACGATCTTGCCGGCGTCCATGAAGATGACGCGGTGGCTCACCTTGCGCGCGAAGCCCATCTCGTGCGTGACGACCATCATCGTCATGCCTTCCTTGGCGAGCAGCACCATCACGTCGAGCACCTCGCCCACCATCTCCGGGTCGAGCGCCGAGGTCGGCTCGTCGAACAGCATGACGATCGGATCCATGCTCAGCGCGCGCGCGATCGCGACCCGCTGCTGCTGGCCGCCGGAGAGCTGGCCGGGGTATTTGTCCTTGTGGACCATCAGGCCGACGCGGTCGAGCATCTTCATGCCGCGCGTCAGCGCGTCGGCCTGCGAACGACCGAGGACCTTGATCTGCGCCAACGTCAGGTTCTCGGTCACCGTCAGGTGCGGAAAGAGCTCGAAGTGCTGGAACACCATGCCGACGCGCGAGCGCAGCTTCGGCAGGTCGGTCTTCGGGTCCGAGAGCGAGATGCCGTCGACGACGATGTCGCCCTTCTGGAACGGCTCGAGCGCGTTGACGGTCTTGATCAGCGTCGACTTGCCCGACCCGGACGGGCCGCAGACGACGACGACCTCGCCCTTCTTGATCGTCGTGGTGTTGTCGGTCAGCACCTGGAAGGTGCCGTACCACTTGGAGACGTTCTTGATGTCGATCATCTTGCAGGTCTCTATTGGCGTATTCAGCGGATGATGGCGATCTTCTTCTGCAGCTGCCGGACGGTCATCGACAGGCTGAAGCAGATGACGAAGTAGACGATCGCGGCGACCAGGTAGGTCTCGACCGGCCGGTTGAAGTTCTTGCCCGCGACCTCGAAGCCCTTGAGCAGGTCGTAGGCGCCGATCGCGTAGACCAGCGAGGTGTCCTGGAACAGGATGATCGTCTGCGTGAGCAGCACCGGCAGCATGTTGCGGAACGCCTGCGGCAGGACGATCAGCTTCATGCACTGCGCGTAGGTCATGCCGACCGCGTAGCCGGCGAAAACCTGCCCCTTCGGCACCGACTGGATGCCGGCGCGCATGATCTCCGAGTAGTACGCGGCTTCGAAGACCGTGAAGGTGATGATGGCGGAAAGCTCGGCCCCGAGGGGCCTGCCGATGAGCATCGGGATGAGCAGGAAGAACCAGAGAATCACCATCACGAGCGGAATCGAGCGCAAGGTGTTGACGTAGGCAGCCGCCGGCAGCACG
>JADGRJ010000422.1 GCA_017881025.1 Rhizobacter sp.
TCCGCACGAGCTCGCAGGCGCCGTTCGCGGCGCGGCAAAAGCTCGCCTATATCATGGGGATTCCGCCACGCGACCTGCACGTGTTCACCGAGCGCGTCGGGGGAGGTTTCGGCGGCAAACAGGAATTGGTTTCGGAAGATCTTGTGCTGTTCGCCACGATGAAACTGGGTCGCCCGGTGAAGTGGGAATGGAGCCGCGAGGAAGAATTCATCGGCGCCACGACGCGGCACCAGATGACTACCAGAGTGAAGATTGGCGCGCGCAAGGACGGCACGCTGACGGCGCTCGACGTGGAGGTTTTCTCGAACACCGGCGCCTATGGCGGCCATGGCGGTGAAACGTTGGCAGCCGCGATGGCGAGCCCGATCGCGGCCTATCGCTGCGCGAACAAGAAGGGCATCGGCCGCGCTGTATACACCAACATGACGCCGGGCGGCGGGTTTCGCGGCTATGGCGCCTCGCAGACCACCTTCGCGGTGGAATGTGCGATCGACGAGCTGGCAAGACTGCTCGACATCGACCCGTTCGAGATGCGGCGCAAGAATGTGGTGCAGCCGGGCGACAACATCGAATCGATCTGGAAGGAAGCAAACGACGCTAGCTTCGGCAGCTATGGCATCGGTGAATGCCTTGATATCGTCGAGCGGGAGCTGCAGAAAGGCAATGGCGTCACGAGGCCCGAAGGTGCGGAATGGGCCGAGGGCAAGGGTGTTGCATTGGCCATGCTGGAATGCGGGCCGCCGACCGAGCATCGCTCGGGCGCCGAGATGCGCCTGCTGCCGGACGGCACCTACCATCTCGCCTGCGGCTCGACCGAAATGGGCAACGGAATCATCACGGCGCACAAGCAGATCGCCGCATCGATGCTGGGCACGCGCGTTGATGATATCGACATCATCAACGCCGATACCGATCGCACACCCTATGACACCGGCACCTTTGCGAGCACGGGCGTTGTGGTAGGAGGCAAGGCGGTTCACCTGGCTGCCCTGGCCATGTCGGACGATATAATCAACTTTGCCAGTCGCTACGCCGGCGTGGCAATCGACCAATGCCGCCTCGACAACGACGGTGTCATCTGCGGCAACCAGCGGATTTCGCTGCGTGAGCTGCATGCTGAAGGTGCGAAGGTCGACCATCGCTTCTCGGTCAGCCGCCGGGCCTATCTCTCGCCGCGCACGATCGCCTTCAACGTCCAGGGGGTGCGACTTGCCGTGCATCGCGTGACCGGCGAAATCCGCGTGCTGCACAGCGTGCATGCGGCCGATATCGGCCGGCCGATCAACCCGATGCAGTGCCGCGGCCAGCTCGATGGCGCCGTTGCAATGGGCTATGGCTGGGCGCTGGTCGAGAACATGGTGCATGACGACGAAGGGCACATGGTCAATCCGCAGCTGCGCAACTGCCGCATCCCCACCTTTGCCGACACGCCGCATACCGACATCTTCTTTGCCGACACGATCGACCTGATCGGGCCTCTTGGTGCGAAGTCCCAGGGTGAGTGCGGCATCAATCCGGTGGCGCCGGCTGTCTCGAATGCGTTGGCCAATGCCACTGGTGTGCGTTTTGCCCATCTGCCATTCACGCCCGATCGTCTTTTCGCGAAACTCGCGGCCGCGAAATGAGCGATGCTGCGACCAGCGTAAGCATCGTCACGCAAACGTGCGTTCGGCCAGAGAGCGCCGCCGCGTTCGCGCGATGGCAGGGCGAAACCAGCACGGTGATCTCCAGTTTCCCCGGGTTCATCGAGCAGCGACTGATGCCGCCCCATCCGCCGCTGCAGGTCGATTGGGTGATCCTGCAGCGTTTCGTCAGCCTGGAAGATGCCAGGCGATGGCTGGGCTCGTCCGAACGGCAGTCCCGCATCGAAGGGGCCACCCCAATGCTTGTGGGGCGCGACGACGTTCACATCGTGCGAGACGATGCCAGTGCCGCGCGCGCAGCGCCGGTCTCCGCGGTGATAAGCACGCGAGTGAAGCCCGGCATGGAGGCGGAATACCTGAAATGGGAGCAGAAGGTCGCCGCGGCGCAGTCGAAGGCAGCGGGGTTGCAGGGCTATCGCTTCGAACCGTCTGTGCCGGGCGTGCAGGAGGACTTTGTCGCGATCTTGCGTTTCGATAGCGAGGCCAATCTGCAGGCCTGGCTTGACTCACCGCAACGACGTCAGCTGCTCGACGAAGCCGCGCCGCTGACGGCTGAGTTCCACACGCGAATGGTGCAAAGCGGTTTCGAGCAATGGTTTCGCGACGCCACGCCTGAGGGTGCGCCGGCGCCCGCAGCGTGGAAGATGAACATGATCGTCCTCCTGACGCTCTATCCGGTCGTATTCCTGTGGGGCCTATTGGTGGGCACTCCAATTCTGACAGGGGTGCTAAAGCTGAATTTCCCGGTTGCACTGTTCATTGGCAACGCGTTCAGCGTCATCCTTACCTCGTATCTGGTGCAGTGGACCGCCAACCGGCTCGGCTGGTGGCTGACACCACCGAAGCCCGGACGAACTCTTGTGCACCTACAGGGCGCCAGTTTGCTGGTCGC
>JADGRJ010000423.1 GCA_017881025.1 Rhizobacter sp.
CTGACAAACGCGTCGCTATCGCTTCATCGTCGAGGAATACGACGCGTCCCTAGACAAACGTTTCATCTGTAGGCTGAATCTGCGCAGCTCTACATGTTTTCTTCTTGACGGCCTTGTGATCGGCGTCGAGCAGGTCCACCGCGTTTTCAAACGGAACGGTCGCTTTCATGAGGCCCATTTGCATGTGTGGGTGACCCGGTTGGAGACGCGGTCGAAAGGCAACCCATGTGCCCGACCGAGCTCGCGACTCCCTCGTGGTCCGGGTTGACGTGAAGCAGGCATGCAACGTGGGAAACCTCCTACCTTGAACATGCGCTCAGGACGGCTTCGCCGCCGATGTCTCGAACGTACCGTCGGTATCCGGCCCGAGCTTCGGGCGAAACAACCTGGAGACTCACATGAACGAACTGAAAACACCGAATCCTTCTGACCCCGCGAACCGCGATCCGATTACCAAGGCGCCGGGCGCACATCCGGTGGGTGTCGGCGTCGGGGCCGCTGTCGGTGGGGCAGCCGTCGGAGTGGCCACCGCGGCGGCGACTGGAGCCGCAGTCGGCACGGCTGCGGGGCCTGTCGGAACCGTGATTGGTGCAGCCGTCGGCGCAGTCGTCGGTGGCTTGGCTGGCAAGGCGGTCGCTGAGCACTACGATCCGACGGTCGAGGACGGGTACTGGCGCGATGCGCATACGAAGCAGCCCTACTACAACAAGGCTTACACCTATGACGACTACGCGCCCGCGTACCGGCTGGGGGGCGAGGCCCGCGGCAAATACAAGGGCCGCAGCTTCAGCGATGTTGAGGGCGACCTGGCAGGCGACTGGGATCGGACAAAGGGCGCGTCCCGCATGTCCTGGGATCACGCCAAGTCGGCCACTCGCGCCGCGTGGGACCGCATCGCCGACTGAGCATGCAGTCAATGAGGGGCTGGATCGGCTACTGTCGATCCAGGCCCTTGTTCATTGGTTCGTCCCGGCGCAGTCTGGAATCCGCCGCGTGCGTGCAGCGCGCCAGCGTGCCGCCATCGAGCGCGAACAACGCATCGAGCGCGCCCTCAAGGCGATGGACGAGATCGACAAGACCATCTCTGGCAAGAGCAAGAGGCGCCAAGCCGACATCGCGCCGACCGACATGACCCAGGACGAGACGGCTCGATCCGAGACGGCCGCTGACGAATCGGCCCGCGGGTGAGCAAACCGCCGAGCAACAAGCCATCGAGCTCACGCAAACCAAGAAGCCCAAGAAACTCAAGGAGCCTCGTGTGAGCACCACCGATTGCGAGGCGCGTGTGATGAAGATGGCCGACGGGGGCTTTCGCCCGGCTTTCAATGCGCAACTCGCGGTGGACACCCACACCATGATCATCACGGGCGTGGATTTTCGCCGGCGCGCTCGTTCGTCACGGCGAAGCCGTCGCCGAGGGTCACGGCGACAGGGACACGCACGAAGGCACGAACCCTAGGGCAGAGCATGACTCGCCGCGCATTGCGACGAATTGGCATGCTCGAGTCGACGTCAGAGCACGCCCATGACGAGCAGCACGACGATGACGATTACCAATACCCCGAGACCACCACTCGGACCATAGCCCCAAGAACGGCTGTGGCCCCAGGTCGGAAGTGCTCCGATAAGCATCAGGATGAGCACGATCAAAAGAATTGTGCCGAGCGTCATTGACGTCTCCTTCGTGTGTGCCACTGCGCTGGCGAGCGGAAGTCATTTGAACTTGGACTTCTTCTCGACTCTAGCTGCTCTTCAATCGCTACGAAGACGCAGCCAAGGCCGAAGTTACCGGTCCTCTACTCCGCCAGCTCGGGCGGAGGCAGTCGGTTTGACTCCTTCTTGACCACGGCATAGCACTCGCAATTGCGCGCTCCCAGATCGGTGCGATTGAGCAAGGTGACGCGTGGCTATTGGGCCAGCCACTTCAGGCTGACCCTCGCTTGTCCTACTCCACGAGACGCCGATCGCTGACGGCGCGGCAGATCACAGCATCTAAGCTGAAGGAAGATGGTCCGACCGGCCCGTCTTTCGATGCCCTCGACAGAGGCGTCCCAACCCACAAGGATTTCTCAGATGAACACGACCCGCCTCCTGACCACGCTCGCCGCCGCTGCCGCCCTGACCGGCGGCATCGGCTTTGCCTACGCCCAGACCACGACCGACACGACGACGAGCACGAACACCGCCGGCACGACGAGCGGTTCGCCCGCGATGTCAAGCAGCAGCACGATGCCGGCCGCGACGGATACCACCACTACTACGACCACCACTACAGCGCCTACCGAACCCACTCCGAAGGCGGACCGCGGCTGAAGCAAACGCTCGACTTCAACTGAAGCGACGTGCCGGTGCCGACGCATCAACCACGCCGCGACCCGCGTCGCGGGGGCAACTCGAGCGAAGCGACCCCATTGATGTGGCCTGCACCGTCGAATATCGCTTGCGCTGACGGCGGCCAGCAAGCCAGCGCTCGGGCGGACGTGCTTGCGGGCCTGAAGAACGGGGTCAATATTTATTATATCA
>JADGRJ010000424.1 GCA_017881025.1 Rhizobacter sp.
CAGCCGAGGCCGTGCTCGATGAAATCGCGCGACATCTCGGCGATGCCCAGCGCGTCGGCGCGCGTCGCGAAGCGGATCGAAGCGGCCGGCGGGGCGCTGTTCATCGGCGCATTCTGCGACAAGCGCAGGCGGGCCAGAAACGGCACGCGCAGACGCGTCGGAAATGGCAAGAAGTGCATCCGCGCCGGCTGTATGCCCGTACAGTCATCGGATGGCCCGGCTGATCGCCCACATCGACATGGACGCGTTCTATGCGTCGGTCGAGCTGCTGCGCTACCCGGAGCTGCGCGGCCGCGCCGTCGTCATCGGCGGCGGCCGCGACAGCCAGCCGAAGAAGCGAGCCGACGGCAGCCACGATTTCCGCTCGCTGCGCGCCTACGTCGGCCGCGGTGTCGTCACCACCAGTACCTACGAAGCTCGCAAGCTCGGCGTCTTCTCGGCGATGGGGATGATGAAGTCCGCCGCGCTCGCGCCCGACGCGATCCTGTTGCCGGTCGACTTCGACGAGTACCGCAAGTACTCGCGCCTGTTCAAGGCCGCGGTGCGCGAGATCGCGCCCGTCATCGAGGACCGCGGCATCGACGAGATCTACGTCGACCTGAGCGACGTGCCCGCTGCCCACGACGATGCAGGCCGCGCGATCGGCAGCGCGCTCAAGGCCGCCGTGCGTGAGCGCACCGGCCTCACCTGCTCGATCGGCATCACGCCGAACAAGCTGCTCTCGAAGCTCGCCTCCGAGCTCGACAAGCCCGACGGCCTGACGTTGCTCGGCCAGGGCGACGTGCCTGCGCGGATCTGGCCGCTCGCCGCGCGCAAGGTCAACGGCATCGGCCCGAAGGCGGCGGCGAAGCTGTCGAGCCTGGGGATCGAGACGATCGGCGACATCGCCGGCGCCGACCCGGCGTTCCTGCTCGCGCACTTCGGCAGGAGCTTCGGCGCCTGGCTGCACGAGGCGTCGCACGGGCGCGACGAGCGGCCGGTCGTGACCTCGAGCGAGCCGAAGTCGATCAGCCGCGAGACGACCTTCGACCGCGACCTGCACGCGGTGCGCGACCGCGCCGAGCTCGGCGCGATCTTCACCGAGCTGTGCGAGCAGCTCGCGGGCGACCTGGCGCGCAAGTCCTACGCGGCCAGGACGATCGGCATCAAGCTGCGCTTCGACGACTTCAGGATCGCGACCCGCGACCTCACCCTGCCCGCGCACACCCTCGACGCGCGCGAGATCCGGCGCGCCGCGGGCAGCTGCCTGAAGCGCGTCGACCTGGGCCGGCGCCTGCGCCTGATCGGCGTTCGCGCCGGCGCCCTCGCCCGGCTCGCCGATCTCGTCGCGCCGCTCGCGCCGAACGAAAGCGAGGCGGCGGCGGCGCATGAGCCGATCCGTGAATACAGCCTGCCGCTTTTCGACGACGCGTCGTAGCATCGGACGACCCCCACCGCGCCGCCGTCCATGTCCGTCGTCACCCACATCGAAGACCTGCGCGTGCTGGCGAAGCGGCGCGTTCCGCGCATGTTCTACGACTACGCCGACTCGGGCTCGTGGACCGAGAGCACCTACCGCGCCAACGAGAGCGATTTCCAGCGCATCAAGCTGCGTCAGCGCGTCGCCGTCAACATGGACAACCGCTCGATCGCCACCAAGATGGTCGGCATCCCGACCGCCATGCCGGTCGCGATCGCGCCCACCGGCCTGACGGGCATGCAACATGCGGATGGAGAAATTCTTGCCGCCCGCGCGGCAGAGAAGTTCGGCATCCCCTTCACCTTGAGCATGATGAGCATCTGCTCGATCGAAGACGTGGCCGCGAACACCAAGGCGCCGTTCTGGTTCCAGCCCTACATGCTGCGCGACCGGCCGTTCATGGAGCGGCTCATCGAGCGCGCCAAGGCGGCGCGCTGCAGCGCGCTGATGCTCACGCTCGACCTGCAGATCCTCGGCCAGCGCCACAAGGACCTGAAGAACGGCCTGACGGCGCCGCCCAAGCCGACCTTGGCCAACATGCTCAACCTCATGACCAAGCCGCGCTGGTGCCTCGGCATGCTGGGGACGAAGCGGCGCTTCTTCGGCAACATCGTCGGCCACGCCACCGGCGTCGGCGACATGTCGTCGCTCGGCGCGTGGACGACAGAGCAGTTCGACCCGCGCCTCAGCTGGGCCGACGTCGAGTGGGTGAAGAAGCTCTGGGGCGGCAAGCTCATCCTGAAGGGCATCCTCGACATCGAGGACGCGCGCCTCGCGGTCGCGAGCGGCGCCGACGCGCTCGTCGTCTCCAATCACGGCGGGCGCCAGCTCGACGGCGCGCCGTCGTCGATCAGCGCGCTGCCGGCGATCGCCGACGCGGTCGGCTCGCAGATCGAAGTCTGGATGGACGGCGGGATCCGCTCGGGCCAGGACGTCCTGAAGGCGTGGGCGCTCGGCGCGCGCGGCACGATGATCGGCCGCGCCTTCCTCTACGGCCTCGGCGCGATGGGCGAGGCCGGCGTGACGCGCGCGCTCGAGATCATCGCCAAG
>JADGRJ010000028.1 GCA_017881025.1 Rhizobacter sp.
GGTCGGCGTCGCTGTCGCGACGCGTGCCGACCTGCCGGTGGTTCTCGATGCGCTCGGCACGGTCACGCCGGTCGTCACGGTGACGGTGCGGCCGCAGGTGTCGGGCGTCATCACCCAGGTGCTGTTCAGCGAAGGGCAGATCGTCAAGAAGGGGCAGCTGCTCGCCACCATCGACCCGCGCTCGTTCGAGATCGCGCTGCAGCAGGCGATCGGCGCGCGCCAGCGCGACGAGGCGCAGCTCGACAGCGCGCGCGTGCAGCTGCAGCGCTACCAGACGCTGCTCGGCCAGGACTCGATCGCGCGCCAGGACGTCGACACGCAGGCGGCGCTGGTCAAGCAGCTCGAGGGCACGCTCGTCATCGATCGCGCCAACGAGAACACGGCGCGCCTGAACCTCGGCTACAGCCGCGTCGTCGCGCCGGTCGCCGGCCGGGTCGGCCTGCGCCCGATCGACACCGGCAACTACATCAGCGCCGGCGACGCGAACGGCGTCGCCCTGATCACCCAGCTGACGCCGATCGACGTCGCTTTCTCGGTGCCGCAGGACCGAGTTCCCGAAGTGCAGGCGAGCGTCGAGGCGGGAGCGAAGCTGGCGGTCGCCGCCTTCGACCGGACGCGGACGAAGAAGCTCGGCGACGGCGTCTTCATGACGCTCGACAACCAGATCGACGTGCAGACCGGCACGGTCAAGGCCAAGGCGCGCTTCGCCAACAACGAGGCAGCGCTGTTCCCGAACCAGTTCGTCAACGTGCGGCTGCTGCTGCGCTCGGTCCAGGGCGCGGTCGTCGTGCCCGTGACGGCGCTCCGGCACGGGCCGAACGGCGACTTCGTCTACGTCGTCGGCGACGACCGCACGGTGAGCCTGCGCCCGGTCGAGCGCGGCGTCGCGAGCGACGACGTCATCGCCGTGACGAAGGGTCTCGAGGCGGGCGAGCGCGTCGTCACCGAAGGCGGCGACCGCCTGAAGGACGGCGCTCGCGTGCAGCTGCCGAGCGACCGGCCGGCATCGGCCGCTGGCGGTGGCCGGCGCGGTGCGTCGGGCGCGGCCGGCGTGGCCGGTGCGTCAGGGCCGGCTTCGGGAGGCCAGCGCCAGCGCCGGCAGCGGCCCGCCGATGGCGGCTGACGGCCGCGGCATGAACGCCGACCCGCGATGAGCCCGTCGCGCGCGTTCATCCTCCGCCCGGTGGCGACTTCGCTGCTGATGGTGGCGATCGTCCTCGCTGGCTTGGTCGGCTTCAAGTTCCTGCCGCTCTCTGCATTGCCGCAGGTCGACTACCCGACGATCCAGGTGCAGACGCTCTATCCGGGCGCGAGCCCCGAGGTGATGGGCAACACCGTGACCGCGCCGCTCGAGCGCCAGTTCGGCCAGATGGCCGGCCTCGAGCGGATGAGCTCGACGAGCGCCGCGGGCGCGTCGATCATCACGCTGCAGTTCTCGCTCGGCCAGACGCTCGACGTCGCCGAGCAGGAAGTGCAGGCCGCGATCAACGCCGGCGGCTCGTTGCTGCCCGCCGACCTGCCGGCGCCGCCGGTCTATGCCAAGGTCAACCCCGCCGACGCGCCGGTGCTGACGCTCGCGATCTCGTCCGAGACCGTTCCGCTCACCGAGGTGCAGAACCTCGTCAATACGCGCCTCGCCCAGAAGATCAGCCAGGTCACCGGCGTCGGACTCGTCACGCTCGCCGGCGGCCAGCGCCCTGCCGTGCGGATCCAGGCCGACACGCAGGCGCTGGCGTCGTACGGCATCGGCATCGACACCTTGCGCACCGCGATCTCGGCCGCCAACGCGAACAGCGCCAAGGGCAGCTTCGACGGGCCGAAGCGCTCGTACTCGATCAACGCCAACGACCAGCTCCTCACCGCCGACGACTACAAGAAGCTGATCGTCGCCTACAAGAATGCCGCGCCGGTGCGGCTGGTCGACGTCGCCAAGGTGATCGAGAGTGCCGAGAACACGCGCCTGGGCGCGTGGGCCGGCAAGAACGGCGAGCTCCGGCCGGCGATCATCCTCAACGTGCAGCGCCAGCCAGGGGCCAACGTGATCGCGACCGTCGACGCGATCAAGAAGCAGCTCCCGGACCTGCAGGCGTCCTTGCCGGCGAACCTGCGCGTCGACGTTCTCTCCGACCGCACGACCGGGATCCGCGGCTCGGTGCGCCACGTCGAGATCGAGCTCGTGCTCGCCGTCGTCATGGTCGTGCTCGTCATCTTCGCCTTCCTCGGCAGCCCGCGCGCGACCGTGATCGCCAGCCTGGCGGTGCCGATCTCGCTGATCGGCAGCTGCGGCGCCATGTACCTGCTCGGCTACAGCCTCAACAACCTGAGCCTGATGGCGCTGACGATCGCCACCGGCTTCGTCGTCGACGACGCGATCGTCATGATCGAGAACATCTCGCGCCACCTCGAGCTCGCGCGCATTCGCGAGGGCGAGTCGCTTGCGGGCGCGGCGACATCGGGACAGCGCGACGTCGCCTCGCCGCAGTCGACGCGCGAGGCGGAAGCGCAGGCGGCCGACGATCTGCGGCCCGAGACGCTCACCGGCGCCGAGGCCGAGTCGCTTCCCAAGGGCCGGCAGCGCATCGTCATCGAGGCGGCGCTCGCCGGCGCGTCGGAGATCGGCTTCACGATCATCTCGCTTACGGTCTCGCTCATCGCCGTCCTGATCCCCTTGCTCTTCATGGGCGACGTCGTCGGTCGCCTGTTCCGCGAGTTCGCGGTGACGCTGGCGATCACGATCCTGATCTCGGCGGTGGTCTCGCTGACGCTCGTGCCGATGATGTCGGCGCGCTGGCTGAAGCCGCGCGACGACGCGGCCGACGAGAAGAAGCACGGCATCGGCGCGCGCCTGCGTGGCTATTTCAAGGGCGTCGTCGTTCGCTACGACCACGCCCTGACGTGGGTGATCGACCACGAGACGCTGACGCTCGTGGTCGCCGTCGCGACGCTCGTCCTGACCGTGCTGCTCTACCTCTTCATCCCGAAGGGGCTGTTTCCGACCCAGGACACCGGCCAGCTGCAGGCGCGCGTCGAGACCGCCGCCGACGTCTCGTACGCGCGAATGGCCGAGCTGCAGCAGGCGGCGGCCGCCGCCGTGCTCGCGGATCCGGCGGTCGAGAACGTCAGCTCGTTCATCGGCGTCGACGCCGCCAACAACACGATGCTGCACACCGGCCGCATGCTGATCGACCTGAAGCCGGACCGCGGCGACCAGCCCGAGGTGATGGCGCGGCTGCAGGAGCGAGCGCAGAAGGTCGCGGGCGTCACCCTCTACCTGCAGCCGACGCAGGACCTGACGATCGACGCCGAGACCGGGCCGACCGAGTTCCGCGTCTCGCTCGAAGGCGCCGACACGGCGACGGTCACGACCTGGGTCAACAAGCTCGTCGCCGCGATGCGCGCAACAAAAGAGCTGCGCAACGCGACCAGCGACGCCGGCGCACAGGGCCTGGCCGCTTTCATCGACATCGACCGCGACACCGCGGCGCGCCTCGGCGTCACCGCAGCTTCGATCGACGACGCGCTCTACAGCGCCTTCGGCCAGCGCATCGTCTCGACGATCTTCACCGAGACCAACCAGTACCGCGTCATCCTCGAGGCGCAGCCCGGCCTCTTGAGCACGGCCGAGTCGCTCGGCAAGCTCAACCTGCGCACGAGCTCGGGCGAGCCGACGCCGCTCGACGCGATCGCCCGCATCACCGAGCGGCAGGCGCCGCTGCAGATCACGCACGTCGCCCAGTACCCGGCCTCGACCATCGGCTTCGACACCGCGCCCGGCGTCTCGCTCGGCGCCGCCGTCGGCGCGATCCGCGCGGCTGCGAAGGCGATCGAGCTGCCGTCGTCGGTGCAGCTCACCTTCCTCGGCGCGTCGGGCGCGTACGAGCGATCGCTGTCGAACCAGCTCTGGCTGATCCTGGCGGCGGTGATCTGCGTCTACATCGTCCTCGGCGTCCTCTACGAGAGCTACGTCCACCCGCTGACGATCCTGTCGACGCTGCCGTCGGCGGGAGTCGGCGCGCTGCTCGCCCTGCTGATCAGCGGCAACGGCCTCGGCGTGATCGGCATCATCGGCATCATCCTTCTCATCGGCATCGTCAAGAAGAACGCGATCATGATGATCGACTTCGCGATCGAGGCCGAGCGCACCGAGAAGAAGCCGGCGCGCGAGGCGATCCACCAGGCGGCGCTGCTGCGCTTCCGGCCGATCCTGATGACGACGTTCGCCGCGTTGTTCGCCGCGCTGCCGCTGATGCTCGGCTGGGGCGAGGGCCACGAGCTGCGCCGGCCGCTCGGACTGGCGATCTTCGGCGGCCTGATCGTCAGCCAGCTGCTGACGCTCTTCACGACGCCGGTCATCTACCTCGCCTTCGACCGGCTCGGTCGCCGCTTCGCCAAGCAGCCCGCTCCTGAAGCGGCGGCCGCGACATGAACCTGTCGCAGCCCTTCGTGCGCCGGCCGATCGGCACCGTGCTGCTGACGATCGGCGTCGCCCTGGCCGGAATCGGCGCCTTCTTCGTGCTGCCGGTCTCGCCCCTGCCGCAGGTCGACTTCCCGACCATCTCGGTGAGCGCGCAGCTCCCCGGCGCGAGCCCCGACACGATGGCGACGAGCGTGGCGACGCCGCTCGAGCGCCGCCTCGGCATGATCGGCGGCGTCACCGAGATGACGTCGTCGAGCCAGGTCGGCAGCTCGCGAATCAGCCTGCAGTTCGAGCTCTCGAGGAACATCGACGGTGCCGCGCGCGAGGTGCAGGCGGCGATCAACGCGTCGCGGGTCGACCTGCCGGCGACGCTGCGCTCGAACCCGACCTACCGCAAGGCGAACCCGTCGGACGCGCCGGTGATCATCCTCGCGCTCACGTCGGAGACGATGTCGCCCGGCGAGATCTACGACACCGTCTCGAACATCGTCAGCCAGCGCCTGGCGCAGGTCGACGGCGTCGGCGACGTCGAGATCGGCGGTTCGACGCTGCCGGCGGTGCGCGTCGAGCTGCTGCCGTTTGCGCTCAACAAGTACGGCATCAGCGCCGAGGACGTCCGTGCCGCGATCCAGGCGAGCAACGCCAACCGGCCGAAGGGACAGGTCGAGGGCGACGGCCGGCGCCTGCAGATCTACACCCAGACGCCGGCGCGGCGCGCCGCCGACTACGCGCCGATGGTCGTCGCCTGGCGCAACGGTTCGGCGGTGCGGCTCGACGACGTCGCCGAGGTCAGCGACGGCGTCGAGAACACACGCACCCTCGGCCTCTTCAACGGCAAGCCGGCGGTGATCGTCCTCATCACGCGCCAGCCGGGCGCCAACGTCATCAAGACCGTCGACGGCGTGCGCGCGCTCCTGCCCGAGCTGCGCGCGCAGCTGCCGGCGCAGATCGCACTCGAGGTCGCCTCCGACAGCACCAACTCGATCCGCGCCTCGCTGCGCGAGATCGAGCTCACGCTCGTGATCTCGATCGTCCTCGTGGTGCTCGTCGTCAGCGCCTTCCTGCGCAGCGTCCGCGCGACCGTCATTCCGGCGGTGGCGACGATCGTTTCGCTGCTCGGCACGTTCGGCGTCATGTACCTGCTCGGCTTCTCGCTCAATAACCTGAGCCTGATGGCGATCACGGTCGCGACCGGCTTCGTCGTCGACGACGCCATCGTCGTCCTCGAGAACACCGCGCGCCACATCGAGGCCGGCATGGACCGCATGAAGGCGGCGCTGCTCGGCGCGAAGGAGGTCGGCTTCACCGTGCTCTCGATCAGCGTCTCGCTGGTCGCGGTGTTCATCCCGCTCCTCTTCATGCAGGGCCAGGTCGGGCGGCTGTTCCGCGAGTTCGCGATCACGCTCTCGGCGGCGGTGATGATCTCGCTCGTCATCTCGCTGACGACGACGCCGATGATGTGCGCCTGGCTGCTGCCGCCGGGCGGCGCGGCGGCGCAGCACAAGCAGCCGGGGCGCCTGGCACGCGGGGCCGAGCGCGGCTTCGCCAAGGTGCTGTCGTGGTACGAGGCGAGCCTCGACTGGGCGCTCGCTAGCCTCTGGCTCGTCCTCTTCATCCTGGTCGCCGTGATCGGCCTCAACGTCTATCTCTTCAGCGCCGCGCCGAAGGGCTTCTTCCCGCAGCAGGACACCGGCCAGCTCCAGGGCGGGCTGCGCGCCGACCAGAGCATCTCGTCGCAGGCGATGGGCGACAAGCTCCGCCAGGTCGTCGACATCATCCGCCGCGACCCGACGGTGGCGACGGTCGTCGGCTTCACCGGCGGCGGCCGTGCCGGCGGCGGCTTCATGTTCGTCAACCTCAAGCCGCAGTCCGAGCGCACCGAGAGCGGCCAGGCGGTGATCGCGCGCCTGCGCCCCCAGCTCGCGCAGGTGACCGGCTTGTCGATCTTCCTCAACACCGTTCAGGACGTCCGCGCCGGCGGGCGGCAGAGCAACTCGACCTACCAGTACACGCTGAAGAGCGACAACCTGGCCGACCTGCGCCGCTGGGCGACGCGCCTCGCCGACGAAATGAAGCAGGAGCCGGTGTTGACCGACGTCGACACCGACCAGCAGGACAACGGCGTCGAGACGTTGGTCGAGGTCGACCGCGACAGCGCCTCGCGGCTCGGCCTGACGTCGGCGACGATCGACTCGTCGCTCTACAACGCGTTCGGCCAGCGCCAGGTCGCGACGATCTACGGCGAGCTCAACCAGTACCACGTGATCATGGAATGGGCGCCGCGCTACACCCAGGGGCCGAACGCGCTCGCCGACGTCTACGTTCCCGCCAAGGGAACGAGCGTCGGCGCGGTCGTGACCGGCGCCACCGCCGCACAAATCGCGGGCGCCGCGGCGTCGGCGGTGGCGACGAGCTCGGTGAGCGCCAATCCGGGCTCGCGCGACGCCTCGACCGGCAACGCCCTCAGCAACACGGTGACGTCGCTGGTGCCGCTCAGCGCCGTCGCGCGCTTCAGCGAGCGCTCGACACCGACGTCGATCAGCCACCAGGACGCCGAGCTGGCGACGACGATCTCGTTCAACCTCGCCGAGGGCAAGACACTCGACGACGCCAGCAGCGCGATCAAGCAGGCCGAGGCCGACATCGGCCTGCCGAGAAACGTGCGCGGCTCGTTCCAGGGCACGGCGCTCGCGGCGCAGCAGTCGCAGGGGCAGCAGGCGATGCTGATCATCGCCGCCATCGTCGTCATCTACATCGTCCTCGGCATGCTCTACGAGAGCCTCGTGCATCCGGTGACGGTGCTGTCGACGCTGCCGTCGGCGGGCGTCGGCGCCGTCCTCGCGCTCCTCCTGTTCCGCATGGACTTCTCGATCATCGCCCTCATCGGCGTGTTCCTCCTGCTCGGCATCGTCAAGAAGAACGCGATCCTGATCATCGACTTCGCCCTCGAGGCCGAGCGCACGCGCGGCCTCGAGGCGGTCGAGGCGGTGCGCGAAGCGTGCCTCCTGCGCTTCCGGCCGATCCTGATGACGACGCTCGCCGCCGCGCTCGGCGCGCTGCCGCTGGCGATCGGCTTCGGCGAGGGCGCCGAGCTGCGCCGGCCGCTCGGCGTCGCGATCATCGGCGGCCTGATCGCGAGCCAGGTGCTGACGCTGCTGACGACGCCGGTCGTCTACGTCCTGCTCGACAAGTTGCGCCGCAGGAAGCGCGCGCCGGCGGGTCCGCCCGCCGGCGCGACCGCGGTGCAGGGGGCGGCGTGAGGGCACGTCGCTTCGCCCCGCTGCTCGCGGCGTCGTTCGTCGTGGCGCTCGCCGGTTGTGCCCTCGGCCCGGACTACGTGCGACCGAGCGCGCCGGTGCCGGTTGCCTACAAGGAGGCGCCGGTCGCCGGCGGCGCGCTCTGGCTGCCGGCGGCGCCCGCCGACGCGCTCGACCGCGGCGACTGGTGGCGCCTCTTCGACGACCCGGAGCTGAACCGCCTTGCGGCCGAGGTCGATGCCGCCAACCAGACCGTCGCCGGTGCGGTCGCGTCGTACCGACAGGCCGAAGCGCTCGTCCGCGAAGCTCGCGCCTCGTTCTTCCCGGCGGTCTCGCTGGCGGCGAGCGCGCGGCGCAGCGGCGGCGGCAACAGCAACGCCAGCGGCGCGACGTCGTCGGGCAACTCGTTCTCGGTCTCGCTCGACGGCGACTGGGCGCCCGACTTCTGGGGCCGTGTCGGCCGATCGGTCGAAAGCGCGCGGGCGGGCGAGCAGGCGAGCGCGGCCGACCTCGCGGCGGCGCGCCTGTCGGCGCAGGGCGCGATGGCGATCGACTACTTCGCGCTGCGCGAAGCCGACTTCGAGGCCGAGCTGCTGGCGCGGACGATCGAGGCCTACGAGCGCGCGCTGCAGATCACGCAGAACCGGTATGCCGCCGGCGTCGTCGCCAAGACCGACGTGCTGCAGGCCGAGACGCAGCTGGCGACGACGCGATCGTCGCTGGCGACGGTGCGCGCCAACCGGGAGCGCTTCGAGCACGCGATCGCCGTCCTCACCGGCAAGGCGCCGGGCGATTTCAGCATCGCCGTGCGGCCGTGGAACGCGGTCGTTCCCGCGCTGCCGCTCGGCGTGCCGTCCGAGCTCCTCCAGCGCCGGCCCGACATCGCCGCCGCCGAGCGCCAGGTGGCCGCTGCCAACGCCCAGATCGGCATCGAGCGCGCCGCCTACTTCCCGAGCCTGACGCTCGCTGCCTCGCTCGGCAACGCGAGCTCGCGCGTCGGCGATCTGTTCAAGGTCTCGAACGCGCTCTGGTCGGTCGGCGTCTCGCTTGCACAGACGGTCTTCGACGCCGGCGCGACCGCGGCCCGCGTCTCGGGTGCCGAGGCGTCGCGCGACGCCGCCGTCGCGCGCTACCGTCAGACCGTGCTCGCCGCGTTCCAGGGCGTCGAGGACCAGCTCAGCAACGCGCGCGCGCAGGCCGAGCAGGCCGAGCTGCTGAGGCAGGCCTCCGACGCCGCCGACCAGATCGAGCAGCAGATCCTCAATCGCTACCGCGCCGGCCAGCTCAGCTACACCGACGTCGTCACCGCGCAGGCGTCGGCGCTGTCGGCGCGGCGTGCCCTGGTGCAGACGGCCGTCAACCGCCAGGTGACCGCGATCACGCTGATCCAGGCGCTCGGCGGCGGCTGGGACGCCGCCGCGCCGGTCGAGATCAAGAGCTCGGTGCGCGCCGACAACCCGCGCTGACGGCTCGCTCCGGCGCAGCGGCAAGGCGTGGAACACCCTAGCTCGGGGTCGCCTTCGCTCCGTCAGAATTCCCGCTCGATTCGAGCCGGAAGCGAGTGACGCGATGGAAAAGATCTGGTTGAAGCAGTACCCGGCGGGCGTGCCGGCCGAGATCGACGTGAACCAGTACCCGTCGCTGGTCGCCCTCCTCGACGAGAGCTTTCGCCGCTACGGCGACCGCACCGCGTACAAGTTCATGGGCAAGGCGATCAGCTTCAAGCAGGTCGACGAGGCCTCGGCCGCGTTCGCCGCGTGGCTGCAGGCGCAAGGGCTGGTCAAGGGCGACCGCGTCGCGGTGATGATGCCCAACGTGCCGCAGTACCCGGTCGCCGTCGCGGCGGTCCTGCGCGCCGGGCTGGTCGTCGTCAACGTCAACCCGCTCTACACGCCGCGCGAGCTCGAGCATCAGCTCAAGGATTCGGGCGCCAAGGCGATCGTCATCCTCGAGAACTTCGCCGGCGTCCTGCAGCAGGTGATGGCGGCGGTGCCGACCAAGAAGGTGGTGCTCGCGTCGATGGGCGACATGCTCGGCTTTCCCAAGTCGCTGGTCGTCAACTACGTCGTCCGCAAGGTCAAGAAGATGGTGCCGGCGTTCGACCTGCCCGGCGCCCTGCGCTTCAACGACGCGCTCGCGCAGGGCCGCGGCAAGCCGTTCAAGGCCGCCGACGTCGGCCCGGACGACGTCGCCGTGCTCCAGTACACCGGCGGCACGACCGGCGTCAGCAAGGGCGCCGTGCTCCTGCACAGCAACCTCGTCGCCAACATCCTGCAGGCCGAGGCCTGGTACCAGCCGGCGCTGAAGAAGATCCCGAAGGGCGAGCAGATCGTCACCATCTGCGCGTTGCCGATCTATCACATCTTCGGCTTCAACACGAACATGATGCTGGCGATGCGGATGGGCGGATCGAACATCCTGATCGCCAATCCGCGCGACCTGCCGGCCGTCTTCAAACAGCTGCAGGGCGAGAAGTTCCACAGCTTCCCGGCCGTCAACACGCTCTTCAACGCGATGGCCAACCACCCCGACTTCGGCACGGTCGACTGGAGCGGCCTGGTGATCTCGGTCGGCGGCGGCATGGCGGTGCAGAGCGCGACCGCCAAGCTCTGGCTCGAGAAGACCGGCTGCCCGATCGTCGAAGGCTACGGCCTCTCGGAGACGTCGCCGTCGGCGACCTGCAACCCGGTCGACAGCGCCGCCTACAGCGGCAACATCGGCCTGCCGATGCCCAACACCGAGCTCACGCTGCTCGACGACGACGGCCGCGAAGTGGCGATGGGGACGCCGGGCGAGATCGCGATCAAGGGGCCGCAGGTGATGGCCGGCTACTGGCAACGCCCCGACGAGACCGCCAAGGTGATGACCGACGACGGGTTCTTCCGCAGCGGCGACATCGGCACCGTCGACGAGCGCGGCTACTTCAAGATCGTCGACCGCAAGAAGGACATGATCTTGGTCAGCGGCTTCAACGTCTACCCGAACGAGGTCGAGGACGTCGTCACCCAGATGCCGGGGATTCTCGAGTGCGCTGCGGTCGGCGTCGTCGACGCCAAGGCGGGCGAGGCCGTGAAGCTCATCATCGTCAGGAAGGATCCCGCGGTCACCGAGGCGATGGTGCGCGCCTACTGCGAGGCCAACCTCACCGGCTACAAGCGGCCGAAGATCGTCGAGTTCAGGAACGACCTGCCGAAGACTCCCGTCGGCAAGATCCTGAGGCGTGAACTGCGCGACAAAGGCTAGCGCCGGGACGCGGCAATCCCGCTGCATGCTGATACATTTCGTGGTTGTGCCGATGGCGCGCGCATGACGGGAACGGGAACACACGGGTGATCTGGGTCAAGACCGACGCGGGCCGCGCCGAGATGCAGAACCGGGCGCTGATCAAGGAGCGAGCGCGGCGCAACCTGCTGCTCCTCATCGACGGCGTCAAGTCCGAGGAGATGCTGCTCGCCAACCTGGCCGGCATCACCGCGGCCGACTTCCAGGAACTGCGCAAGCTCGACCTGATCGCCCCCGCGGCCGGCGCGGTGACGGTCGGCAACCCGGCGCGCGCCAACGCCTTCGAAGCGACCCGGCCGACCGTGCCGCTACCGCTCGAGGGCAAGTCGCTCGACTACAGCGAGTTCACCGCCGCGCTCACCAAGCTCATCTCGAGCCAGCTCGGCCTGCGCGGCTTCACGCTGACCCTCGCCGTCGACAAGGCGTCGACGATCGAGGAGTTGCGCGACGTCGCCCAGCGCGTCATCGAGCAGGTCCGCGAGCGCAAGGGCGAAGCCGCCGCGATCGAGGCACGAAAGACGCTCTACGGCGGTTGATCGCGAAGCGGCGCCGGAAAGCCCGCCGCGCCGTCCCGGCAGAAGGCTCGCCGCCCTCGTGTGGCGCCCCTTTCGCTTCGTCCTGCTCGCCCTGCTCATCGTCGTCATCTTCGTCGAGGAGTGGGGCTGGCGGCCGCTCGCGGCGCTGGCGGCGGCGATCGCCCGCTGGCCGCCGCTCGCCGTCCTCGAGCGCTGGGTCCGCAACGCGCCGCCGCGCGTCGCCCTCGCCCTCTTCCTCGTTCCGGCAGTCCTCCTCGTCCCGGTCAAGCTGGGCGCGTTGTGGTTGATCAAGGACGGCCAGGCGACCCTCGGCATCGCCGTCATCGTTGCCGCCAAGGTGATCGGTACGGCCTTCGTCGGCCGGCTCTTCGTCCTCGTCGAAGCGCAGCTGATGACCTTTCCGTGGTTCGTCCGCTGCGCCGGCTATTGGCGGGCGACGCGCGATCGGGCCATGGCGGCATTGCGACAATCGGTCCTCTGGCGCAGCGCCCGCGCGGCTCGCCGCGTCGCGCGGCGCTGGCTGCAGCGATTGCGCGCCCTGAAAGACTGACCCTGCCGCCTCGTCTCTTCCTGCCCCAGGCGTTCGTTGCGGACGGCATCGTTACGCTGCCGCCGGCGGCTGCGCGCCACGTCCAGGTGCTGCGCCTGCAGCCGGGCGATGCGCTCGTCCTGTTCAACGGCAGCGACGGCGCCGACTGGCCGGGCGAGATCGTCCGCATCGGCCGGCGCGATGTCGACGTCCGTCTCGGCGCGTCGCTGCCGGTCGACCGCGAGCTCGCCTTCGAGGTGACGATCGCACTCGGCGTGCCGGCCAACGACCGCATGGACGCGCTGGTCGAGAAGGCCGGCGAGCTCGGCGCCGCGGCGATCCAGCCGCTCGTGTGCGAGCGCTCTGTTGTTCGCCTCTCCGGCGAGCGTGCCGAAGTGAAGCGGGCGCACTGGCAGGCGGTCGCGGCGGCGGCGAGCGAGCAATGCGGGAGGGCGCGCGTCGCCGAAGTGCGGCCGGTCGCTTCGCTGACGAGCTGGCTCGAATCGCTGGCCGCGGCGCCGGCCGGGCGCAACGTCGTCCTCAGCTTCACGCCCGCCACGCTCGACCCGGAGCAGGTCTTCGGCGCCGGCCTCCAGCAGGCGCGCGACGCGGAGCGCGAGCCGATCGTCATCCTGAGCGGGCCCGAAGGCGGCCTCACGCCGGCCGAGGAAGGCGCCGCCGTCGCACTCGGCTTCGTCCCAGTCGGGCTCGGCCCGCGCGTCCTGCGCGCCGACACCGCGCCGCTCGCGCTGCTCGCGTGGCTCGGCCTCCGCTCGCTCGCCGCGCAGGGGGAGCGGCGTTGAACTGCGCCCTGCTCCTGCTGACGCTCTACCAGGGCTTCTTCCTCACCAACAACGTCACCTTCATCGCCGTCAACGGCCTGGTCGGCCTGGCGCTGGCGCCGAGCGTGTGGATGGCGACCTTGTCCGTCACCGCCTACGTCGCCGGCAGCTCGACGTTGGCTCGATCCGTTCCGGTCCTGCTGACCGCGATCGCGCTGGTGTGGTACGCGGCGCGGCGCCGCGACGGCTTGCGGGCGCGTCCGGCCTAGGCCTTCGCCGCGCCGCGCGCCGAGCCGGCGATCAGGTCGAAGCGGAACAGGCGGCACTCGATCGGGCCGTTCCACATCGGCACGCGGCGCGACTCCTTCAGGCGCATCGCGCTCGGCAGGCGCATGTCGGGGCTCAGGATCCACGCCGTCCAGCCGGCGGGATGCGCCGTGTAGGCATGCTTCCAGTGCGCCGCCAGGCGCGGGAAGAAATCGCTCGGCGCGTCGCGGTCGCTCGACGGCTCGCCGTCGTCGCGGCGCGCGTCGCCGCGGCCCGTGCCGGGGGCGTCGTCGCGTCCGCGTGGCACACCCTGCCGCGCCTTGCCGGCGACCTCGATCCGCTCGCCGTACGGCGGGTTGACCATCAGCGTGCCGGGCAGCTCGGGCGGCAGCGGCGGCGGTGGCCGCTCGAGGGCGTCGCCGCCGTGGAAGACGATCGCCTCGGCGACGCCGGCGCGCTCGGCGTTGCGGCGGGCGAAATCGACCATCCGGAACGAAATGTCGCTGGCGAAGATCGGCACTTGCGGCTCGCGCACCCGGGCGGTGGCCTTCGACTTGAGGCGCTGCAGGTCGGCGCGGCGCTCGGGCGTCGCGAACGGCAGAAGGCGCTCGAACGCGAACCGGCGCAGCCGGCCGGGGGCGAGGTCCATCGCGATCTGCGCCGCCTCGATCGCGATCGTTCCCGAGCCGCAGCACGGATCGTGAAGCGCTCCGCCCTCGGCCGGCGTGCCGCGCCAGCCCGCGGCGGCGAGCATCGCCGCGGCGAGCGTCTCCTTGAGCGGCGCGTCGCCCTGGTCCTCGCGCCAGCCGCGCTTGAAGAGCGATTCGCCCGAGCTGTCGATGAAGACTCCGGCGCGCTCGGGCCCGACGTGCAGGACGATGCGCAAGTCGGGCCGCACGGTGTCGACGTTCGGCCGCTCGCCGTGCTCGTCGCGCATGCGGTCGCAGACGGCGTCCTTGACGCGCAGGGCGGCGAAGTTGAGGCTCTTCAGCGGACTGCGCTGCGAGGTGCTGTCGACGCGCAGCGTCTGGCGCGGCGTGATCCAGTCCGACCAGGCGACGCCGTGGGCGAGCTGGTAGAGGTCGGTCTCGTCGCGGTAGGGACCTTCGGCGACCTCGATCAGCACCCGCTGCGCGAGCCGGCTCTCGAGGTTGAGCACCATCACCTCGTGCGGGTCGCCGGCCAGGGCGACGCCGCCGCGCGCTGCGCGCGCGGAAGCGTCTGGCAGCAGGCGCGCCACCTCTTCGGCGAGCAGCGCCTCGACGCCGGCGGCGCAGGGAAGGAACAGGGGCAGGGGCATCGTGGGGCGGGCGAAAAGGTGGCGATCGGGAGGTGCGGGCGGGGCGGCGGTCAACAGCGCTGCAGGGATCGACGTTGAGGCAAGGCGGCCGTGCGGCCACGTCGTGAGGGAGGCCCTGCTTGGAACACTCGACGAAGAGGCTCGCGGTCTCGCTGGTGGCGCTGCTCGCGACCTTGGCGCTGTTCGCGACCCTGAGCGCCGCCGCGCAAGGCGTTTCCGACACCGGTCCGCCGATTATCAATCCGGCGATCGACGAAGCCGCCTACCTGCGCGTCGTCGGCAACGCGCTCGGCCACCGCGCCCGCCGGCGCCTCTCGGAAGCCGACTTCATCCGCATGAGCCGCGAGCCGGGGACGATCGTCCTCGACGCGCGCAGCAGGGCGAAGTTCGACGAGCTGCACGTCGCCGGCGCGATCAACCTCAGCTTCCCTGACATCGCCGTCGAGTCGCTCGCCCGGGCGCTGCCCGACAAGGACGCGCGCATCCTCATCTACTGCAACAACAACTTCAGCGGCGCCGAGGGCGCATTCCCGTCGAAGCTGCCGAGCGCGTCGCTCAACCTGCCGACTTACGTCGCCCTCTACGACTACGGCTACCGCAACGTCTACGAGCTGGGGCCGCTGATCGACGTCGAGGCCTCGGAGATCGCATTCACCGGGTGGGCCGCGCGGGCACGCTGACCGCGCCGCAGGGGCACGACGAGGAAGCGCCGTGCCGCCGCGCTACATCGCCTTGCGCAGCTGCGTCGGCGCGATCTTCAGCGCCTCGCGGTACTTGGCGACGGTGCGGCGGGCGACGTGGATGCCCTGCTCGTCGAGCATCTGCGAGATCTGGCTGTCGGAGAGCGGCTTGGCCGGGTCCTCGGCGGCGACGATCTGGCGGATCAGCGCGCGCACGGCGGTGCTCGATGCCGTGCCGCCGGCGTCGGTGCCGAGCGACGAGCCGAAGAAGTACTTGAGCTCGAAGGTGCCGAACGGCGTCGCCATGTACTTGGCCGTCGTCACGCGCGAGATCGTCGATTCGTGCAGGCCGAGCTCGTCGGCGATCTCGCGCAGGACGAGCGGCTTCATGGCGATCGCGCCGTGGGTGAAGAAGCTCTTCTGGCGCTCGACGATCGCCTGCGAGACGCGCTGGATGGTGTCGAAGCGCTGCAGGATGTTCTTCACGAACCAGCGCGCTTCCTGCAGGCGCGAGTTGAGGCCCGGGCCGGCGCCGTTGAGCGCGCCGCTGCCGCGGTGCTGGCGGATCGCGCTCGCGTAGAGGTCGTTGATGCGCAGCTTCGGCATCACGTCGGGGTTGAGCTGGACCTTCCAGCCGCGCCCCGACTTCTGCACGATCACGTCGGGGATGACGATGTTGGCCTCGGCGCGAGCGAACGGCCGTGCCGGCTTCGGCTCGCAGGCGACGATGAGCGCCTGCGCCTCGCGCAGCAGCGTCTCGTCGGCGCCGGTCACGGCCATCAGCTTCTTGAGGTCGCGCCGGGCGAGGAGGGGCAGGTGGCCCTTGCAGACGATGATTGCGATCGCCTGCGCTTCCGATCGTTCGAGCGTGCGCAGCTGCAGCGTCAGGCACTCGGCGAGGTCGCACGCGCCGACGCCGGTCGGCTCCATGCTCTGCAGGTAGCGCAGGGCGCAGCGCAGGTGGGCGAGCAGCGGCTCGACCGCGCCGGCCTCGTCGTCGACCTCGACGCCGGCGTCGGGCGTCAGCCCGCTCTCGATCAGCCGCTCGGCGATCTCTTCGAGCGGATCGGCGAGGTAGCCGTCGTCGTCGAGCGAGTCGATCAGCACCAGCACGGCGGCGGCGTCGGCGGGGGCGAGGCGCATGCCGGCGAGCTGGTCGCGCAGGTGGTCCTGCAGGCTTTGCGCGGCGCTGTCGCGGTCGCTGTCGTCGCTCTCGTCGAAGTCGTTGTTGGTGCGCGTCTTGCCCGGCGTCTCGCGGATGCCGTCGAAGTCCTCGCGCTCGGTGCCGTTCTCCCAGTCGTCGCGGTCGGTGGCACCGAACTCGGCGGCGCCGTCGATCGCGGTCGGCTCGCCCGCTTCGCCGCCTTCGCCGCCCGGCTCGGCGGCGCGCTCGGCCTCGCGCTCGCCGGCGCGCTCGTTGCTCGTCAGGCGCTCGGCGAGCGGCTCAAAGACCGGCGCCGTGTCTTCCTCGGTCTCGAGGAACGGGTTCTGCTCGAGCATCTGCTCGACTTCCTGGTGCAGCTCGAGCGTCGACAGCTGGAGCAGCCGGATCGACTGCTGCAGCTGCGGCGTCAGCGCCAGATGCTGCGAGAGGCGGACTTGGAGGGTCTGCTTCACTGGCTACATCCGGAAGTGCTCGCCGAGGTAGACCTTGCGGACGTCGGCGTTGGCGACGATCTCCGCAGGGGTGCCTTCGGCGAGAACCCGCCCCTCGCTGATGATGTAGGCGCGGTCGCAGATGCCGAGCGTCTCGCGCACGTTGTGGTCGGTGATGAGCACGCCGATGCCGCGCTCCTTCAGGAAGCCGATGATTCGCTGGATCTCGATCACGGCGATCGGGTCGATGCCGGCGAAAGGCTCGTCGAGGAGGATGAAGCGCGGCTGCGTCGCGAGGGCGCGCGCGATCTCGACCCGGCGCCGCTCGCCGCCCGAGAGCGCCAGCGCCGGCGAGGCGCGGAGCTTCTCGATCGAGAGGTCGCGCAACAGCCGCTCGAGCGTCTCGTCGATGACGGCCTTCTTCAGCGGTCGGCCGTCGGCGCCGACCTGCAGCTCGAGGACGGCGCGGATGTTCTCCTCGACGTCGAGCTTGCGGAAGATCGACGGCTCCTGCGGCAGGTACGACAGACCCAGGCGCGAGCGCTGGTGGATCGGCATCCGCTCGACGCGCCGGCCCTCGATGGTGATCTCGCCGCCGTCGGCGCGGACCAGGCCGACGATCATGTAGAAGCTCGTCGTCTTGCCGGCGCCGTTCGGGCCGAGCAGGCCGACGACCTCGCCGCTCTTGACGCTGAGGCGAACGCCGTCGACGACCGTGCGCGAGCCGTACGACTTGCGCAGGCCGCGCGCTTCGAGCCGGTGCGTTGCGGTGTCGACGCTGGTCGCCGCGGTCATCGCTTGTCCCCGAGCGAAGGCGCGATGCGCAGCTGCGGCGGCGCGCTCGCGGCGGCGCTGGCGGCGCGCGCGGCCTCGGCGGCGGCGGCGCTGCCCTCCTTCGGCGTCAGGACGGCGCGGACACGGCCGCCCGGGTTCGACGCCGTCGCCGGCGCGCCGCCGGTGACGTTGAAGACCTCGGTGCCGCTGTCGTATGTGACCAGGTTGCCGGAGATCTCGTCGCTCGTCTCGCTGCCGCGCAGGCGCCGCACCGAGGCGTTGTTGACGAAGCGGACGACGTCGGACTTGCCGTCGTACTCGAGGCGCTCGGCGTCGCCGGCGATGAATTCGTCGGGCGCATCGCGCTTCTGGCGGAAGGTCGCGTGCTGGGTCGGAGAGCCGAAGGCGACGGCGGTGTGATAGCCGTCGGCAAGCTCACGGACCTCGATGCGTGCCGCCCGGATCGTCATCGTCCCCTTGGTGACGACGACGTTGCCGTTGAAGACGACGAACTGGTTGAGGAGGTCGATCTTGCCCGGCAGGTCGGCTTCGACGTTGAGCGGCTTGAATCGATCGGCCTTCTCGGCCTGCGCCGGCAGCGCCGCCAAGGCGGCCAGGGCGGCGAGGACGACGGCGCTCGGGCGAAGACTCGACATGGGAAATCGGGCAGGGGACACGGGAAGCGCTCTTCCGCATAGCGGCATGAATCTTGCATGCATTCTATGCCACCGACCGGCCAGCGCCGGCGTGAATTACTGCGCGGCGGCACCTCGCCGGTGCCGCGCAACCCGTTCTAGGCGCGACTTCCCTGCCGCACCTTGGCGATCAGCGCGTCGACGACCACCAGCATCCGATCGACCGAGCCCGGCGGCAAACCTGCATTGGCGAGGTTGCCGTTGGTGTAGTAGCGGCCCTGGACACCCATCGCCGGCACGGCGTCGATCTTGTAGGCCGAGGCGGTCTGGCGCGCCTGTTGCGACTTCGATTGCACCGCGAACGAGTTGTACGTGGTCATGAACTGGACCGGATCGACGCCGTTCTTGAGCGCGAATGCCGCCAGGTCCTCGGCCGTCCGCAGGCGGGTGCGGTCGGTGTGGATCGCCAGGAAGACCTTGCGGTGCAGCGTCGGCACGAGGCCGAGCGCCTCCAGGGTGTAGAAGAGCCGTTGCTGTGTGCTGAACGGCTCCTCCCGGAACCACACCGGCACGCGCCGGAACGCGACGTCGTCCGGCAGTCGCCTGGCCCAGGCGTCGAGCGCAGGCTCGAAGGCGTTGCAGTGCGGGCATTCGTACCAGAAGAACTCGATCACCTCGATCTTGCCGGCCGCCGATGCCGGCGCCGGCTCGACGAGGCGCACGTAGTGAACGCCTTCGGTCGGCGCGCCCTGGGCGAGCGCCGGCCCGGGCAGGACGCTGCAGAGGCCCGCACCGAGGAGGCAGCTGGAGAAATCGCGCCGGGTGAATGTCATGGGGGAATTGGGTGTCGACCGGGTCGCTGGCAGAGTCGGCCGCGGCGGCGAAGTTCGGGAGGGAGGGCGCGACCTTACTTCTGAACGGCGACGAGTGCCGAATCGACGCCGGAATCGCCGAGCTTTTCCTTGGCGTTTTCCGCATCTTCGCGCCGCTCGAAGGGGCCGACGCGGACGCGGTAGACCATTCGGCCGCCCTGCTCTCGCTCGGTGAGCCGGCTTTCGACGCCGAGCATGGCGAGCTTGGCGCGCTGCTGTTCCGCGTCTTCGCTGCGGGAGTAAGCGCCGGCTTGCACGAAATATGTGAACGGGCCGCCCGAGAGCGTCGAGGTCACGGGCTGCGAGGCACGCGGCGCCGAGGCGCGAGCGAACGCGCTGCTGGCCGCGCCGATGGCCGGGCGCGCCGGCGTTCCGGGCAGGACGGGGTCGATGACCGCCGGCGCCACCAGCGTCGGCCGAACGGCAAGCGCAGCGGGATCGCCGCCCGTGACAACGCCCGAGGCGGCACCCGGGGCGGGATTGCGACCGGCGAGGGCGCTGTTCGGATCCCAGTTGCGATTCTTCTCGGCCTCGGCCGCGTCCTGCGTCGGCGTTCGCGCCGGCACCTTGTTGACGAACGGGTTGGGCGCCTTGGTGACGTAGAGGGCGACGGCGAGCGCGGCCGCCAAACCGATGAGCAGGCCGACGACCAGGCCGATCAGGAAACCGCCGCGCTGGGCGGAACGAAAGTAGGGTGCCTTCATGCCGTGTCCGTCTCTCTCTTCATTCGCTCCGGCGCGCTGACGCCGAGGGCGGCGAGCGCGTTGCGGATGATCTGGCGCGTCGCCGCGAGCAACGCGAGGCGGGCGCGCGCCAGTTCGGGGTCGTCGACGAGGAATCGCTCGGCGCCGTAGTAGCTGTGGAAGGCCGCTGCCAGCTCGCGCAGGTAGAACGCGACCTCGTGCGGCGCCAGGTTGGCGGCGGCGGCGGCGAGCATCGGCTCGTAGTCGGCGAGCCTGCGCAGCAGCGCGGTCTCGCTCGGCGCGACCAGGCGCCCGAGGTCCGCGCCGGCCAGCGTCGCGACGTCGCCGCCCTGCGCCGCGTACTGCTCGAGCACCGAGCAGATGCGCGCGTGCGCGTACTGGACGTAGAAGACCGGGTTCTCGTCGTTCTGCTTCAGCGCCAGGTCGACGTCGAAGGTGAACTCGGTGTCGGCCTTCCTGCTCAGCATGAAGAAGCGCACCGCGTCGCGGCTGGTCCAGTCGATGAGGTCGCGCAAGGTCACGTACTGGCCGGCGCGCTTGGAGATCTTCACCTCCTCGCCGCCGCGCTCGACGCGGACCATCGTGTTGAGCACGTACTCCGGGTAGCGCGGCGGAACGCCGGCGCCGGCCGCCTGCAGGCCGGCGCGGACGCGCGCGATCGTGCCGTGGTGGTCGGTGCCCTGGATGTTGATCGCGGTCGAGAAGCCGCGCTCGAACTTGGCGAGGTGGTAGGCGACGTCGGGGACGAAGTAGGTGTAGCTGCCGTCGGACTTGCGCATGACGCGGTCCTTGTCGTCGCCGTAGTCGGTGGTGCGCAGCCAGAGCGCGCCGCCCTCCTCGTACGTCTTGCCGGCGGCGACGAGGCGGGCGACCGTCGCCTCGACGCGGCCGCTTTCGTACAGGCTCGACTCGAGGTAGTAGTTGTCGAAGCGCACGCCGAACGCCTTCAGGTCGAGGTCCTGCTCGTGGCGCAGGTAGGCGACGGCGAACTGGCGGATGCCGTCGAGATCTTCCTTGCGGCCCGACGCGGTGAACTCGCGGTCGTCGGCGTGCACCGTCTTGCCGGCGGCGAAATCGGCGGCGATGTCGGCGACGTAGTCGCCGTTGTAGGCCGCCTCGGGCCAGCCGCGATCGCCGGGCTTCAGGCCGTCGAGGCGTGCCTTCACCGACGCCGCGAGCGTCGCGATCTGCACGCCCGCGTCGTTGTAGTAGAACTCGCGCACGACGCGGCGGCCTTGCGTCTCGAGCAGGTTGCAGATCGCGTCGCCGAGCGCCGCCTGGCGCGCGTGGCCGACGTGCAGCGGCCCGGTCGGGTTGGCCGAGACGAACTCGACGATCACCGGATCGCCGGTCGGCTGGTGGGTGCCGAAGGCGGCGCCACCGGCGAGCGTCTCGGCGACGATGCGCTGGCGCGCGAAGGCGCGCAGGTGCAGGTTGATGAAGCCGGGCCCGGCGACGGCGATCGACTCGACCCAGCGCTCGACCGCGGTCTTGGCGCGCAACGCGGCGATCAGCTCGGCGGCGACCTCGCGCGGATTCCTCTTCTGCGCCTTGGCGAGCGGCATCGCCGCGGTGACGGCGAGGTCGCCGTGATCGGCCTGCTTGGGCGTCTCGAAGGCCGCGGTGAGCGTCGTGCCGGGGCTGACTTCGGCCATCGCTGCGCGCAGCGCGTCGAGCAATTCTTCACGGGCCGACATCATCGAGCGAATTCTACGAGGCGACCTTCGGACGAGGCCGAGGGTAACGAGAAGTCACTCGCAAGCGTGAATAAGGCGGAGTCCGCGCCGTCCGCGCCGCGCCGCGCGCCCGGTGCCGATGCAAGAATGCCCGTCCCAACCGCCGCCCCATGTCCGTCGCGCTGTCCGCCCCCGCCTCTGCCGAAGCCTCGGCCGGGGCCGCCGCACTGCCGTCGCACATCGGCAAATACCGCATCCTCGGTCGGCTCGGCGACGGCGCGACGAGCGAGGTCTTTCTCGGCTACGACGACTTCCAGCGCAGGAACGTCGCCATCAAGCGGGTGCGCTCGTCGACCACCGGCGACCCGGTCGACGGCCACTACTCCGAGCGCTTCTTCGCCGCCGAGGCGGCGCTCGTCGGCCGGCTGCAGCACCCGAATGTCGTCCAGATCTTCGACGCTGTTCCCGACCCGGTGGCGCCCTACCTGGTCATGGAGTACGTCGCCGGCAGCACGCTGCGACCGTACTGCCGCGCCGACCAGCTGCTCTCGCTCGAGCTCGTCGTCGAGATCGGCTTCAAGTGCGCGATGGCGCTCGGCTACGTCTATCGCCAGGGCCTGATCCACCGCGACGTCAAGCCGGCCAACCTGCTCGCCGTCCTCACCAACGGGACGATCACCGACGTCAAGATCAGTGACTTCGGCAGCGTCCTGAACCTCGGCTCGGACGTGACGCAGATCCATCGCGTCGGCTCGCTCGCCTACATGTCTCCGGAGCAGCTCGACGGCGGCACCATCGACTGCCGCGCCGACATCTACTCGCTCGGCGCCGTGCTCTATCACCTCATCGCCGGCCGGCCGCTCTTCGATGCGCAGGTGCAGTCGGCCATGATGCATCAGATCTACAACGTCAAGCCGGCGTCGCTGATCGGCCTGCGCGCCGGCGTCACGGCCGGCCTCGACGACGTGATCCAGAAGGCGCTCGCCAAACAGCCGGGCGAGCGCTACAGCGACTGGGGCGAGTTCGCCAATGCGATCTCGGCGCTCGTCACGACGCAGCAGGTGCCGCGCGGGCAGTTCCAGGGCGTCCTCGATTCCGAGCGCTTCACCCTGCTGCGAACGCTCGAGTTCTTCCAGAATTTCGGCGACGTCGAGCTCTGGGAGGTCGTGCACCGCGCCAAGTGGCAGCGCTTCCACTTCGGCCACGCGCTCTACAGGAAGGGCGAGGAAGGCAACAGCTTCCACATCATCGCCCAGGGCGAGGTCGAGGTCTTCCGCGACGGCAAGAAGGTCGCCCAGCTCGGCTCGGGCACGTCGGTCGGCGAGATGGCCTACCTCGCGCCGAGCGCCGAGCTCAAGCGCCACAGCACCGACGTCATCGTCACCGAGCCGGCGACGACGATCTCGTTCACGCCCGAGACCTTGCTGCAGCTGAGCCCGAACACGCGCCACCTGTTCCACGACTCCTTCATCAAGGTGCTCGTGCGGCGGCTGCATTCGGCGCACGAGGCGCTGGCGCATCCGCGCCGGATCTTCTAGCGGCCCGCTAACGCAGCGCGGCGCCGCGCCGTTGTCGGCGCTTCTTCGGCTTGCCGTCACGCGCCGACGTGTGCTCCAATTCCGCCCGGCTGCCGCGCGTGTCGCGTGGCTTCGAACCTTCATTCCTTCGGAGATGTTCATGAAGCAACTGATCACGCTGTCCGCGGCCCTGGCGCTGGCGATCTCGACCTCGGCGTTCGCCACCTCGCACAAGGAAGCGCCCGGCATGGCGGCCAGCGGCGCGATGACCAAGCAGCAGTCGAAGATGGGCGACTGCAACAAGGAAGCCGGCGACAAGAAGGGCGACGAGCGCAAGGCGTTCATGAAGACCTGCCTGTCGGCGGGCAAGCCGATGACGCAGCAGGACAAGATGAAGAAGTGCAACACCGACGCCACCGGCAAGAAGGGCGACGATCGCAAGGCGTTCATGAAGGAATGCCTCTCGGCCTGAGCGAGCGATCGGGCGCAGGCGCCGACGGCGCTCGCGCCTGACCCCGGGCGGGATCGCCTCGGCCAAGGCGTCGGGCCCGCCCGACGTCTGGCGCTTGGCATAAATTAGCGCCATGGAACCGACCCCGGGGCCGGCGCCGCGCGCCGTGCTCTTCGATGCCTACGGCACGCTGTTCGACGTCTACAGCGTCGGCGTCGTCGCCGAGCGCGTGTTTCCGGGCGCGGGCGAGCGCCTCGGCATTCTCTGGCGCGACAAGCAGATCGAGTACACGCGGCTGACCTCGATGAGCGGCCAGACGCGCAGCTTTCGCGACTGCACGCTGGCCGGCCTGCGCTACGCGGCGCGCCGATTCGACCTCGCCCTCGACGCCGCCGCCGAGCGCGAGCTGATGGGCGCGTACGAGCGGCTCGCGCCGTTCGCCGAGAACCACGCCGTCCTCGTCGAGCTGCGCCGGCGCGGCATCCGCGCCGGCATCCTCAGCAACGGCGATCCTGACATGCTCGAGGCGGTCGTTCGCCACGCCGGCTTCGCCGAGCTGCTCGACCCGGTCCTGAGCGTCGAGGGCAGCGGCCGATTCAAGACCGACCCGGCGACCTACGCGCTCGGCACGCGCGCGCTCGGCCTCGGCGCCGACCAGGTGCTGTTCGTCTCGAGCAACTGCTGGGACGCGATCGGCGCGACCTGGTTCGGCTACACGACACTCTGGATCAATCGCTTCGGCCTGCCCCTCGACGAGCTCGGCGCCCGCCCGACGCGGATCGGCACCCGGCTCACCGACGTCCTCGACTTCTTCGCTTCCGAAAGACCTTCGCCATGACGACCCTCGACCTTCCTGCCGGCGTGCAGATCAACGCCCCGATCCTGCCCGGATTCGAGACCATCCTGACCCGCCCGGCGCTCGAGCTCGTCGTCAAGCTGCACCGCGCCTTCGACCATCGCCGCCAGCAGTTGCTCGCCTACCGGCACGAGCGCGCCAAGAAGCTCGACGCCGGCGAGCGGCCCGACTTCCGGCCCGAGACGGCCGGGATCCGCGCCGGCGACTGGAAGATCGCGCCGGTGCCGGCGGCGCTGCAATGCCGGCGCGTCGAGATCACCGGCCCGGTCGACGCCAAGATGGTCATCAACGCCTTCAACTCGGGGGCGGACTCGTACATGACCGACTTCGAGGACTCGAACTCGCCGCTCTGGACGAACCAGATCCAGGGCCAGATCAACATCTTCCAGGCGATCCGCCGCAACCTCTCGTTCGAGCAGCAGTCGCCCGCCGGAACGAAGTCGTACAAGCTGAACGACAAGATCGCGACGTTGCAGGTGCGCCCGCGCGGCTGGCATCTCGACGAGAAGCACGTGACGGTCGACGGCCAGCGCGTCCACGGCGGCCTCTTCGACTTCGCGGTCTTCATGTTCCACAACGCCAAGGAGCTGCTCGGGCGCGGCGCCGGGCCGTACTTCTACCTACCCAAGCTCGAGAGCCACCTCGAGGCGCGCCTGTGGAACGACGTCTTCGTGATGACGCAGAACGAGCTCGGCCTCCCGCAGGGAACGATCAAGGCGACGGTGCTGATCGAGACCATCCTCGCCGCCTTCGAGATGGACGAGATCCTGTGGGAGCTGCGCGAGCACTCGGCCGGCCTCAACGCCGGCCGCTGGGACTACATCTTCAGCTGCATCAAGAAGTTCAGCCGCGACCGCGAGTTCTGCCTCGCCGATCGCGCCAAGGTGACGATGACGGCGCCGTTCATGCGCGCCTACGCGTTGCTCCTGCTGAAGACCTGCCACAAGCGCGGCGCGCCGGCGATCGGCGGCATGAGCGCGCTCATTCCGATCAAGAACGACCCGGTGAAGAACGAGGCGGCGATGGCCGGAATCATCGCCGACAAGCGGCGCGACGCGACCGACGGCTACGACGGCGGCTGGGTCGCGCACCCGGGCCTCGTCGAAGCATCGATGAAGGAGTTCGTCGATGTCCTCGGCGACCGGCCGAACCAGTTCGAGAAGCAGAAGCCCGAGGTCGAGGTGACCGCCGCGCAGCTGCTCGACTTCAAGCCCGAGACGCCGATCACGGAAGCGGGCCTGCGCATGAACATCAACGTCGGCATCCACTACCTCGGTGCCTGGCTCGCCGGCAACGGCTGCGTGCCGATCCACGACCTGATGGAAGACGCGGCGACCGCCGAGATCAGCCGCTCGCAGGTCTGGCAATGGAT
>JADGRJ010000029.1 GCA_017881025.1 Rhizobacter sp.
GTAGACCCGGTGGCCGAAGCCCATCAGCTTGATGCCCGAGTTCTTGTCCTTGACCTGCCTGACGAACTCGCCGATCTTCTCGACGCCGCCCATCTTCTGTACGTCCTCGAGCATGTTGAGCGCGGCTTCGTTGGCCCCCCCATGTGCGGGGCCCCAGAGGCAGGCGACGCCGGCGGCGATCGCCGCGAACGGGTTCGTTCCCGACGAGCCGCACAGGCGCACCGTCGAGGTCGACGCGTTCTGCTCGTGGTCGGCGTGAAGGATGAAGATGCGGTCCATCGCCCGCACCAGCACGTCGTTGGGCGCGTAGTCCTCGCACGGCGTCGCGAACATCATTCGCATGAAGTTGCCGGCGTAGGAAAGGTCGTTCTTCGGATAGATGTACGGCTGGCCGGCGGTGTACTTGTAGGCCATCGAGACCAGCGTCGGCATCTTGGCGATCAGGCGGATCGCCGAGATCGCCCGGTGCTCCGGGTTATTGATGTCGGTCGAGTCGTGATAGAAGGCCGACAGCGCGCCGACCAGGCCCGTCAGGATCGCCATCGGATGGGCGTCGCGGCGGAACCCGCGCAGGAAGAACTGCATCTGCTCGTTGACCATCGTGTGATGGGTGACGAGCTGGGTGAAGTCGGTCCTCTGCGTCGCGTTCGGCAGCTCGCCCTTCAGCAGCAGATAGCAGGTCTCAAGGTAGTCGCACTGCGTCGCCAACTGCTCGATCGGGTAGCCGCGATAGAGCAGCTCGCCCTTGTCGCCGTCGATGTAGGTGATCGTCGAGTTGCACGCCGCGGTCGAGAGGAAGCCCGGGTCGTAGGTGAACTTGCCGGTCTGCCCGTAGAGCTTTCGGATGTCGATCACTTCCGGACCGATCGTGCCCTTGTAGATCGGCAGCTCCATGCTCGGGCTGCCATCGGAGAACGAAAGAGTGGCTTTGACGTCGGACGGTGTCATGGCGGAGGTCCTCGAAAAATGTGGGCGGGGAAGAGTGTGACTTCGAGCGTTGTCTGCACGCGCTCAGCGCGTCGCCCGAACGGCCTCGATCACCTGCCGAACCTCGGGCCGATCGAGGTTCGCGGCCGGCTTCTGACGGCCGAGAAAGATGTCGAGCAGATCGTTGTCGCCGAGCTCCATCAGGAGGCGCAGGCCTTCGGCGTCGCCTTCGGTCAGCGGCGTCGACCGCGCGAAGAACCGCTCGAGCAGGAGATCGTTCTCGAGCAGGCCGCGCCGGCAGCGCCAGCGCAGCTTGCTCAACGCGCGATCGCCGATCGGGCGTTCGGAGTCGGCGCGCGCGTCGATTTCGCGCGCCGCAGCCACGCCAGGACCGAGCGCAGCGGCGTCGTCCATCAGACGGCCCGCCTCACCATCAGCTCCTTAATCTTGCCGATCGCGCGCGTCGGGTTCAGGCTCTTCGGGCAGACGTCGACGCAGTTCATGATGGTGTGGCAGCGAAACAAGCGGTACGGATCCTCGAGGTTGTCGAGGCGCTCGTTGGTCGCCTCGTCGCGACTGTCGGCGATGAAACGATACGCCTGCAGCAGGCCCGCCGGCCCGACGAACTTGTCGGGGTTCCACCAGAAGCTCGGGCATGCCGTCGAGCAGCTCGCGCAGAGGATGCACTCGTAGAGGCCGTTCAGCTCCTCGCGCTCCTCGGGCGACTGCAGCCGCTCCTTCTCGGGCGGACGCTCGTCGTTGACGAGATAGGGCTTGATCGAGTGGTACTGCTTGAAGAACTGCGTCATGTCGACGATCAGGTCGCGGATGACGGGCAGCCCCGGCAGCGGCTTCAGGACGATCGGGTCCTTCAGCGTCCTCATGTTGGTGAGGCACGCGAGGCCGTTCTTGCCGTTGATGTTCATCGCGTCGGAGCCGCAGACGCCTTCGCGGCACGAGCGGCGGAAGCTCAGGCTCGGGTCCGTCGCCTTCAGCTTCATCAGCGCGTCGAGCAGCATGCGCTCGCTGCCGTCGAGCTCGACCTGCATCGTCTGCATCGTCGGCACGGCGCCGTTGTCGGGGTCGTAGCGGTAGATGCGAAACGTGCGCAAGCTCGCCTTCGACGGACGCGGCACGCCGAGCGAGTCCAGAGCGGCAACGACGGAGGGTGTCGGTTCCTTGTCCATGGTCAGAAGGTGCGCACCTTGGGCGGTATCGATTCGACGGTTTGCGGGGTCAGGTTCACGGGCTTGTAGTCGAGGCGGTTGCCTTCGCTGAACCAGAGCGTGTGCTTCATCCACTCGGCGTCGTTGCGCCCGTTCGGCGCGACCGGATCGTCGATCGGCCGCTCGTACTCGACGACCGTGTGCGCGCCGCGGCACTCGTGCCGGGCCGCCGCCGAGACCATCGTCGCCAGCGCCGCCTCCATCAGGTTGTCGACCTCGAGCGCCTCGACGCGGGCGGTGTTGAAGATCTTCGACTTGTCGGCGAGGTGCATCGACCAGGCGCGCTCGGCGATCGCCTGGACCTTGCCGACGCCTTCGTCCATCGACGCCTGGGTGCGAAAGACGCCGGCGTGCACCTGCATCGTCTTCCTCAGGTCGTTGGCGATCGCCTGCGAGTACTCGCCGCCGGTGCTCGCGTCGAGCCGCGCCAGCCGCGCCGCCGTGGCGTCCGACGCGTGCGCGGGCAACGGCCGATGCGCTTGCGCGGCCAGATGGCTCTCGACGAGATGGTTGCCGGCGGCACGGCCGAAGACGAGGAGATCGAGCAGCGAGTTCGTTCCCAGGCGGTTGGCGCCGTGAACGCTTACGCAAGAGCATTCGCCGACGGCGTAGAGGCCAGGAACGACGGTGTTCGGGTCGCCGTTCTTCGGCACAACGACCTGGCCGTGCACATTGGTCGGCACGCCGCCCATCTGATAGTGGAGCGTCGGCACGACGGGGATCGGCTCGCGCGTGATGTCGACGTTGGCGAAGTTGTGGCCGATCTCGTAGATGCTCGGCAGGCGCTTCATGATCGTGTCGGCGCCGAGGTGCGTCATGTCGAGGACGATGTAGTCCTTCTCCGGGCCGCAACCGCGCCCTTCCTTGATCTCCTGGTCCATGCAGCGCGAGACGAAGTCGCGCGGCGCGAGGTCCTTCAGCGTCGGCGCGTAGCGCTCCATGAAGCGCTCGCCGTCGCTGTTGCGCAGAATCGCGCCTTCGCCGCGGCAGCCTTCGGTGAGGAGCACGCCGGCGCCGTAGACGCCGGTCGGGTGGAACTGCCAGAACTCCATGTCCTGGAGCGGCAGGCCGGCGCGCGCCGCCATGCCGAGGCCGTCGCCGGTGTTGATGAAGGCGTTGGTCGACGCCGCGAAGATGCGGCCGGCGCCGCCGGTGGCGAGCATCACCGCCTTGGCCTGCAGGACGTGCAGCTGGCCCGTCTCCATCTCGAGCGCGGTGACGCCGACGACGGCGCCCTCGGCGTCGCGTATCAGGTCGAGCGCCATCCACTCGACGAAGAAATTGGTGCGCGCCTTGACGTTCTGCTGGTAGAGCGTGTGCAGCATCGCGTGGCCGGTGCGGTCGGCGGCGGCGCAGGCGCGCTGCACGGGCTTCTCGCCGTAGTTCGCGGTGTGGCCGCCGAACGGGCGCTGGTAGATCGTGCCGTCGGGGTTGCGGTCGAACGGCATGCCGAAATGCTCGAGCTCGTAGACGACGTTCGGCGCCTCGCGGCACATGAACTCGATCGCGTCCTGGTCGCCGAGCCAGTCGGAGCCCTTGACGGTGTCGTAGAAGTGGTAGTGCCAGTTGTCCTCGCTCATGTTGCCGAGCGAGGCGCCGATGCCGCCCTGCGCGGCGACGGTGTGCGAGCGGGTCGGGAATACCTTCGAGAGCACGGCGACGTTGAGCCCCGCGAGCGACAAGCGCAGCGACGCCTGCATGCCCGAGCCGCCCGCGCCGACGATGACGACGTCGAAGCGGCGCGTCGGCACCGCGGAGGTGTGCACCGCCGGCGCGTCCATTCAGGGCCTGCCAACGCTATGGGAGGGCTCGCGCCGGGGTGGCGCAGGCCGCAGGGCAAGGCGCGCCCGAGGCCGTGTGCCTTCGGCACACAACGAGGGCGCAACGCCGCCCTGCGGCCTGCGCCATCCCGGCCCTTCGGGTGATCTCAGCAAACGGGTGCCCGCCGCGTTGCAAATGCTCGCCGTAGCAGCCGCTACGGCTGCGCTTTGCGCCTTGCGGGCGCCCGTTTGCTGAGTCACGCGAGTCCTCCCATAGCGTTGACAGGCCCTAAAGCCTCCAGAGAACCTGGATCGCCCAGCCGGCGCAGCCGACCAGCCAGGAGATCGTCGCGATGTCGAGCACGAGCCGGACCGACACCGCCTTGACGTAGTCCATCCAGACGTCACGCATGCCGACCCACACGTGATAAAGCAGCGAGACGATGGTGACGAAGGCGAGCACCTTCATCCACTGGGGCGCGAAGATCGCCGACCAGCGGTAGTAGTCGAGGGGCCCGCCGACGAGCACCTGAACCACCAGCGCGATCGTGAAGAGCGCCATCAGCAGCGACGTGACCCGCTGCGCGAGCCAGTCGCGCAGGCCGTAGTGGGCGCCGACGACGAGACGACGGGAACCGAACGAGGTGCTCATGGGGGCGCTCAGAAGAACAGCTTGAAGCCGAGCGCGAACGCGACGACGGTGCTGAGGACGATGACGACGAGCGCCGAGGTGCGACCGAACGAGAGGCTGACGGCGTGCGTCGCGTCCATCCAGAGGTGGCGCAGGCCGGCGCAGAAGTGCACCAGGTAGGCCCAGATCAGGGCGAAGGCGACCAGCTTCCAGAACCAGCCCGGCAGGCCGGTGGCGCCGAAGGAGAAGACGCTGGCGAACTGCTCGTAGGACACCTCGGACGTCAGGCTGGTGTCGAACATCCAGATCGCGAACGGCAGCAACACGAACATCGCCGCGCCGCTGATGCGATGCAGGATCGAGACCCAGCCGGCCAGCGGCAACCGGTACGACGTCAGCTGGCTGATGTGGATGTTGCGATAGACCGGCTGCCGCTTCCGAGCTTGTTCTTTGAGGGGGGTCATGTCGATCGTGATTTTCTGAGCGCGCGCGGGCCGCCGGTCGATATTATTGCAACGCAGCAGACTTTAACTCGCCCAACCCCCGGAGAACCCATCATGAAGTCCCCCGTCCGCGTCGCGGTCACCGGCGCCGCCGGCCAGATCGGCTATGCCCTGCTCTTTCGAATCGCCGCGGGCGAGATGCTCGGCAAGGACCAGCCGGTCGTCCTGCAGATGCTCGAGATCCCCGACGAGAAAGCGCAGAAGGGCCTCAAGGGCGTGATGATGGAGCTCGACGACTGCGCCTTCCCGCTCCTCGCCGGAATGAGCGCGCACGGCGATCCGATGACCGCGTTCAAGGACGCCGACTACGCCCTCCTCGTCGGCGCCCGGCCGCGCGGCCCCGGCATGGAGAGGAAGGACCTGCTCTCGGCCAACGCGCAGATCTTCACCGGCCAGGGCAAGGCGCTCAACGCCGTCGCCTCGCGCAAGGTCAAGGTGCTCGTCGTCGGCAACCCGGCCAACACCAACGCCTGGATCGCGATGAAGAGCGCGCCCGACCTGCCGCGCAGGAACTTCACCGCGATGCTGCGTCTCGATCACAACCGCGCCGCCAGCCAGATCGCCGCCAGGACCGGCAAGCCCGTGGCAGCGATCGAGAAGCTCGTCGTCTGGGGCAACCACTCGACGACGATGTATCCCGACTACCGCTTCGCGACGATCGACGGCAAGCCCGTCAAGGCGATGGTCAACGACGAGGCCTGGAACCGCGAAGTCTTCCTGCCGACCGTCGGCAAGCGCGGCGCGGCGATCATCGAGGCGCGCGGCCTGTCGTCGGCGGCGTCGGCTGCCAACGCGGCGATCGACCACGTGCGCGACTGGGCGCTCGGCTCGAACGGCAAGTGGGTGACGATGGGCATCGCGTCCGACGGCCAGTACGGGATCCCGAAGGACACGATGTTCGGCTTCCCGGTCACGACCGCCGACGGCGAGTACCAGGTCGTCGACGGCCTGGCGATCGACGACTTCAGCCGCGAGCGGATCAACCTGACGCTGAAGGAGCTCCAGGAAGAGCAGGACGGCGTCAAGCACCTCGTCTAGGCGCAAACGCGGCGCGTCTTCGCACGCGCCGCGAGCGCTGGCGCGGACGCCGCGCCGGTCCGGGCGTGACGCATTTCCCGGCGCGCCCGTAACGACCGGTAAACCCGGCGCCGCGGGCCGGGCGCCGCAGCACAATCAGCGCCGATCGTTGCCGCCTGAAAGGTCATCGCCATGTCGACTCGTTTCTTCCGCTGCGCGCCCGCCGTCGCCGCGCTGATCGCCTGCTCGTTCTGCGCCGCTTCGGCAATCGCCGCCGACGCCCCCGCGAAGGCGGCCAAGCCCGCTGCCAAGGGCAAGGCCGCGCCCGCGCCGGCCGTCTTCACCGTTCCCGATGCCCAGCCCGACCAGGTCAAGGCCGCCGAGATGGTGTTCTACGGCCCCTACGAATGCGAGTTCCAGCAGACCGTCAACATCGTGCAGAGCCAGAAGTATTCAGGCTACGTGGATGTCAAGCACGGCAAGAAGGACTGGCTGATGAAGCCGGTGCTGTCGTCGACCGGAGCGATCCGCCTCGAGGACGTTCGCGGCGAGACGCTGATGGTGCAGATCGCGAGCAAGTCGATGCTCCTCAACGTCAAGACCGCGCAGCGAATCGTCGACGATTGCGTCAGCCCGAAGCAGCGCGAGATGATCGCCGAAGCCAAGGCGGCCAAGGCGGCTGCTGAGGCGGGAGCGGGCACGGCGACGACGTCGCTCCTGAAGTAGCGCGCCGGCCACCGCAAGTTCGAGCCGACGGCGCGCCCTGCGGGGCGCGTCGCCGTTTCTGCGCCGCCCTTCGCCGCGATCGCCGGCTCGATAATCGGCGCATGACGCGCCCCTTCAACTTCAGTCCCGGCCCCGCCGTTCTTCCGGAGCCGGTCCTGCGCCAGGCGGCCGCCGAAATGCTCGACTGGCACGGCACCGGCATGTCGGTGACGGAGATGAGCCATCGCGGCAAGGAGTTCATGTCGATCTACCACGCCGCGCAGGCGTCGCTGCGCGAGCTGCTCGCCATCCCCGACGACTACAAGCTGCTCTTCCTGCAGGGCGGCGCGATCGGCCAGAACGCGATCGTGCCGATGAACCTGCTGCGCGGAAAGGACCGCGCCGACTACGTCAACACCGGCGACTGGTCGAAGCGGTCGATCGCCGAGGCCGAGCACTTCTGCAAAGTCAACGTCGCCGCCAGCGCCGAGGGCAGCGGCTTCACCGCGATTCCGCCGCAGAGCGAATGGCGCCTCGATCCCGGTGCCGCCTACGTCCACATCTGCTCGAACGAGACGATCATCGGCCTCGAGTACCACTGGACGCCTGACACCGGCGCCGTGCCGCTGGTCGCCGACATGTCGTCGGACATCCTGTCGCGGCCGATCGACGTCTCGCGCTACGGCCTGATCTACGCCGGCGCGCAGAAGAACATCGGCCCGGCGGGGCTGACGCTCGTCATCGTCCGCGACGATCTCCTCGGCGGCGCCCTGCCGACGACGCCGAGCGCCTTCAACTACCAGGTCCAGGCGGCCAACGACTCGATGATCAACACGCCGCCGACGTTCGCGATCTACCTCGCCGGCCTGGTCTTCGACTGGATCCGCGAGCAGGGCGGCCTGGCGGCGATGGCCGAGCGCAACCGCGCCAAGGCCGCCCTCCTCTACGGCTGCCTCGACCGGAGCGCCTTCTACCGCAAGCGCGTCGTCGCCGCCGACCGCTCGCTGATGAACGTCTGCTTCCACCTGCCCGACCCGGCGCTCGACGCCGCCTTCCTCGAGGGCGCGCGCGCCGCCGGCCTGCTCAACCTCAAGGGCCACCGCATCGTCGGCGGCTTCCGCGCCTCGATCTACAACGCCATGCCGATCGACGGGGTGCGCGCCCTGGTGCGGTACATGCAAGCGTTCGAAAAGCGCTGCGGTTGACCCGGCGGGGGCGGGTTGCGCGCTTTCGCTTGAATATGCCTCCACAAGTATGTATGATTCATGCATACTTAATTGGCGGAGAGCGTGATGGAAGCGACCGTTGCCGAGCGAGGCCAGATCACTTTGCCGAAGGCCGTGCGCGACGCCCTCGGCCTCACCAAGGGCACCCAGCTCAAGGTCGAGCTGAGCGGCAGCTCGATCATCCTGCGCAAGAACGTCGACGACGCCCTCTCGCGCCTGCGCGGGCGATTCAAGCTGCCGCCTGGGGTCAGCACCGACGACGTCATGCGCGAGCTGCGCGGTCGCGCGCCAGGCGATCCGGTCGATCCCTGAGCCGATGATCGCAGTCGACTCCTCGGTGCTCATCGACCTGCTGGGCGGCGACACCCGCGCCTCCGCGTCGGAAGAGAGCGTGCGGCAGGCGCTGGCGCGCGGGCCGGTCGTCGTCTGCGACGTCGTCGTCGCCGAAGTCGTCGCCGGCCTCGGCTACGGCGCCGAGCTGTTCGACGTGCTCGAAGAGGCCGGGATCCGCTTCTCTCCCTCCGAGGCGCGCACCGCCGTTCGCGCCGGCGAGATGCAGCGCCGCTACAAGGAGCGCCTCAAGGCCGAGGGCCGCCAGGACCGCTCGCCGCGCGCGGTTCCCGACTTTCTCATCGGCGCCCACGCGCTGCTCCAGTGCAACGGGCTCATCACGCGCGACGCCGGATTCTTCCGCGACTACTTCAAGGGGCTGAAGGTCATCGTGCCGAAGCCGGCCTGACCGCCGGGCCAAACCATCCAAGGAACTCCATGTCACACGCTTTCGCCACCACGCTGCAGACCTTCAAGACGCGCTCCGGCAAGACCGGCAGCTTCTACTCCTTGCCCGAGCTGCAGAAGACCTACCCCAACATCGCCCGCCTGCCGGTGTCGATGCGGATCGTTCTCGAATCGGTGCTGCGCAACTGCGACGGCAAGAAGGTGACGCCCGAGCACGTCGTCGAGGTCGCCGGCTGGCAGGCGAACGCGCCGCGCCAGGACGAGATCCCGTTCGTCGTCGCCCGCGTCGTGTTGCAGGATTTCACCGGCGTGCCGCTCCTCGCCGACCTTGCGGCGATGCGAACCGTCGCCAAGGCGATGGGCAAGGACGCGAAGTCGATCGAGCCGCTGGTGCCGGTCGACCTCGTCGTCGACCACTCGATCATGATCGACTACTTCGGCACCAAGGACGCGCTCGACCTGAACATGAAGCTCGAGTTCAAGCGCAACGTCGAGCGCTACCAGTTCATGAAGTGGGGAATGCAGGCGTTCGACACCTTCGGCGTCGTCCCGCCCGGCTTCGGCATCGTCCACCAGGTCAACCTCGAGTACCTCGCGCGCGGCGTCCACAAGGGCGTGGCGCCGGCCGAAGGCGCGCCGCCGGTCTACTACCCCGATTCGCTCGTCGGCACCGACAGCCACACGACGATGATCAACGGCATCGGCGTCGTCGGCTGGGGCGTCGGCGGCATCGAGGCCGAGGCGGCGATGCTCGGCCAGCCTGTGTACTTCCTGACCCCGGACGTGGTCGGCTTCGAATTCAGCGGGCGCCTGCGCGAAGGCGTGACGGCGACCGACCTCGTCCTCGCCGTCACCGAGATCCTGCGCCGCGAGAAGGTGGTCGGCAAGTTCGTCGAGTTCTTCGGCGCCGGCACCGAGAGCCTCTCGGTCCCCGACCGCGCGACGATGGCCAACATGGCGCCCGAGTACGGCGCGACGATGGGGTTCTTTCCGGTCGACGACAAGACGATCGAGTACTTCCAGGGCACCGGCAGGACGGCGAGCGAGATCGAGTTCTTCCAGGCCTACTTCAAGGCGCAGGGCCTGTACGGCGTGCCGCGCGCCGGCCAGATCGACTACAGCAAGGTCGTCCGCCTCGACCTCGGCACCGTCGCGCCGAGCCTGGCCGGGCCGAAGCGCCCGCAGGACCGGATCGAGATCGGCCGCGTCAAGGATCAGTTCACGTCGCTGTTCAGCAAGTCGCCGGTGGAGAACGGCTTCAACCAGCCGGCCGGGCACCTACTGACGCGCCATCACGTGCGCGCTGCCGAAGGCCACGCGGCGACCGTCGACGACGCCGCCAGCAACGTGCCGCGCACGCCGTCGGTGCAGCCCGGCGCGCCACGCTTCGTCGAGGAGATGGCCGCCAACAAGCCGACGCTCGCCGCCGCGCTGCACAAGGCCGAGCCTGCGCAGCCGCCGAGCAGCGACCGCACGATCGGCAACGGCGACGTGCTGATCGCGGCGATCACGTCGTGCACCAACACCTCGAACCCGAGCGTGATGATCGGCGCCGGCCTGCTCGCGAAGAAGGCGGTCGAGGCCGGCCTCACGGTCCAGCCGCACATCAAGACCTCGCTCGCGCCGGGCTCGCGCATCGTCACCGAATACCTGACGCGGGCGGGCCTGCTGCCGTACCTCGAAAAGCTCGGCTTCAGCCTTGCCGCCTACGGCTGCACGACCTGCATCGGCAACGCCGGCGACCTGACGCCCGAGATCAACGACGCGATCACGAAGAACGACCTCGTCTGCGCCGCGGTGCTGTCGGGCAACCGCAACTTCGAGGCGCGCATCCACCCGAACCTGAAGGCGAACTTCCTCGCCAGCCCGCCGCTCGTCGTCGCCTACGCGATCGCCGGCACGGTGCTGCGCGACCTGATGACCGAGCCGGTCGGCAAGGGCACGGGCGGCAAGGACGTCTGGCTCGGCGACATCTGGCCGACGAGCGACGAGATCGCGGCGCTGATGAAGTTCGCGATGAACGGCAAGGTCTACAGGGCCAACTACGAGAAGGTGGCGAGCGAGCCGGGGCCGCTGTGGGAAAAGATCCGCGGCGTCACCGGCCAGGTCTACAACTGGCCGACGTCGACCTACATCGCCGAGCCACCGTTCTTCGCCGGCTTCGAGATGCAGCCGCCGCCCCCGGCCGCGGCGATCAAGGGCGCGCGCGCGATGGCGCTCTTCGGCGACTCGATCACCACCGACCACATCTCGCCGGCGGGCGCGATCAAGGAGTCGTCACCGGCGGGAATCTGGCTGAAGGAGCACGGCGTCGGCAAGGCCGACTTCAACTCCTACGGCTCGAGGCGCGGCAACCACGACGTGATGGTGCGCGGCACGTTCGCCAACGTCCGCATCAAGAACCTGATGATTCCGCCGGACGCGAGCGGCTCGCGCGAGGAAGGCGGCGTGACGCTGTTCCAGCCGTCGGGCGAGAAGATGTTCATCTACGACGCGGCGATGAAGTACATGGCCGAGGGAACGCCGACGATCGTCTTCGGCGGCGAGGAGTACGGCACCGGCTCGAGCCGCGACTGGGCGGCCAAGGGAACGCAGCTGCTCGGCATCAAGGCCGTCGTCGCGAAGAGCTTCGAGCGGATCCACCGCTCGAACCTGGTCGGCATGGGCGTCCTGCCGCTGCAGTTCAAGCCCGGCGACTCCTGGGAATCGCTCGGCATCCACGGCAACGAGAGCTTCGACGTCGAGGTCGGCACGACGCTGCGGCCGCAGCAGGACGCGACCCTCGTCATCCACGGCGCCGACGACGAGACGCGGCGCATCCCGCTGATCCTGCGCATCGACACCCCGATCGAGGTCGACTACTACAAGCATGGCGGCATCCTGCCGTTCGTGCTGCGGCAGCTCCTCGCGGCCTAAGGCCGCGAGACGCTGCCGCGACAGGATGGGACCGCACGCGCTTTGCGCGTGCGGGGCTCGCCGCCCGAACCGTCGCTACTGGCGATCGCCGCCGTGGTCGCAGGCGGGATCGGTGTTCGGCCCCGTCTCGGCGACGGTGCGCGTGGCGTTGCTGATCGACACCTGGAAGACGACGCAGTCGCCTTCGAGGCCGCCGAAGCGGTAGTTCCAGACCTGCAGCTGCTGCCAGCCGACCGGGAATACGAACGCCGGCCGGCCGATGCGCGCGAGCACCTCGTCCTGCGCCATGCCCGGCTTGATCGTCGCGAAGGTCGACGGCGTCAGCACCTGCTGCGTGGCGACGAGGCGGCCGCTCGCGTCGAAGTCGAGCATGTAGGTCTGGCGGCCGAACGAGCCCTGGCGAAACTCGAGGCGAGTGCCGTTGTTGGGCAAGGCGTATTCGCCGCTCGCGCCGCCGTACGCCTGGCGTGCCTCGGCGATCGGCGTGCCGACCGGCAGCGACGCCGGCGGCCGCAGGACAGCGCATGCGCCGAGCGATGCGACGAGGAGCGCGGCAGCGGCGCCGCGGACGATCGGGAAAGAGCCTGGATTCATGGTGGGAGCCTCGGCTGGCCGGCTTGCGAACGCCGCCCGACCCGCATTCTCGACCGAGGCGCTTGTCCCCGCTTGCGACTCGCTCTCTAGAATCGGCCGCGAGATGTCCGCTCGTCCCCTCGTCGCCGGCGATTCCGTGATCGAATCGAGCTCCCCCTCGCCGGTCTTGGCCACCTTCGTCGCGCCCCTCGGCCACGGCATCCACGCGATCGACACCGGCTTTCATCGGCCGCTCTTCGACGCCGCCTACCTGATCGTCGAACGCGGCCGCGCCGCCTTCGTCGATGCCGGCACGAACCATTCGGTGCCGCGCATGCTCGCGGCGCTCGCCGCCACGGGGCTCGGCGTCGACGCCGTCGACTACGTGATCCCGACCCACGTCCACCTCGACCACGCCGGCGGCGTCGGCCTGCTGATGCAGCACCTGCCGACGGCCAGGCTGGTCGTCCATCGGCGCGGCGCGCGCCACCTCGCCGAGCCCGCCCACCTTCTCAGGAGCGCGACCGCCGTCTACGGCGCCGAAGAGATCGAGCGCTCGTACGGCACGCTCGTGCCGGTCGCGGCGCAGCGCATCGTCAAGACGAGCGACGACATGACGATCGAGCTCGCGGGCCGGCCGCTCCGCCTTCTCCACACGCCCGGCCACGCGATGCACCACCACTGCATCTGGGACGCCGCCAGCCGCGGCTTCTTCACCGGCGACACCTTCGGCCTCTCGTACCGCGACTTCGACACCGCCGCCGGGCCCTGGATCATGCCGACGACGACGCCGGTGCAGTTCCAGCCCGAGGCCTTGCGCCGCTCGATCGAACGCATGCTCGCGTTCGATCCGGACTGGATCTACGTCACCCACTACGGCCGGATCGGCGACGTGCCGCGCCTCGCCGCGCTGCTGCTGGCGCAGCTCGACGAGATGGTCGCGTTCGCGCGCGCGACGGCGCCCGGGCCCGATCGCCATGCCGCGCTGATGCGCGGTCTCGGGGCGATCCATCTCAAGAGCCTGCGCGCGCACGGCGTCGCGCTGAGCGACGACCGCATCGGCGAGCTGCTCGCGCTCGACCTCGAGCTGAACGCGCAAGGCATCGCCATCTGGCTCGATCGGACCAGGACCTGACATGAACGAAGTCCGCTTCGACTTCGCCGGCAAGGTCGCCGTCGTCACGGGCGCGGCGAACGGCATCGGCGCCGCGTGCGCGCGCCTCTTCGCCGCCAGCGGCGCGGCTGTCGCGCTGTGGGACATCGACGCGGCCGCGGCGCAATCGCTCGCCGGCGAGCTGGCGGCCGCGGGCGCGCGAGCGCAGGGCTTCGCCTGCAACGTCGCGCGCAGCGCCGAGGTCGCGGCGGCGCTCGCCGGCACGGTCGCGGCGTTCGGCCGCGTCGACATCCTCGTCAACAACGCCGGCATCTTTCGCGCCGCCGAGTTCCTCGACGTCGCCGAGGCCGACTGGGACGCCGTCATCGACGTCAACCTCAAGGGCGCGTTCCTCGTCGGCCAGGCGGTCGCGCGCGAGATCGCGAGGTCCGGCGGCGGCGCCGTCGTCAACATGAGCTCGGTCAACGGCGTCACGGCGATTCCGGGCATCGCGAGCTACAACGCAAGCAAGGGCGGCATCGACCAGCTGACGCGGGCGATGGCGCTGGCGCTGGCCGACCGCGGCATCCGCGTCAACGCCGTCGCGCCCGGAACGATCGCGACCGAGCTGGCGCAGAAGGCGGTGCTCGGCAGCGCCGAGGCGGCGGCGCGGATCATGAGCCGGACGCCGCTCAGGCGCCTCGGCCTGCCCGACGAGGTCGCCGCCGTGTGCGCGTTCCTCGCCAGCGACGCGGCGAGCTACATGACCGGCGAGGTCGTCTACGTCGACGGCGGCCGGCTCGCCCTCAACTACACGATGCCGCCGCTGCCGCCCGCGCCCTGATCGGCGTCAGGCCGGGACGGCGGCGAGCCGCACCGGCACGCGCGCCTCGCGGATCGGCAGGTGGATCAGCGCCGCGCCCGCGGCGAGCACGATGTCGGCGTACCACATCCAGTCGTAGCTGCCGGTCCATTCGAACGACTTGCCGCCGAGCCAGGCGCCGAGGAAGCCGCCGATCTGGTGCGAGAGCATGACGAAGCCGAACAGCGTCGCCATGTGCGCGGTGCCGAAGAACTTGGCGACCAGGCCCACCGTCGGCGGCACGGTCGACAGGTAGGTCAGGCCGATGAAGGCGGCGAAGACGAGGACGACGGCTTCGGTCTTGGGCGCGAACAGGAACACGAGGACGGCGAGGCCGCGCGCGGCGTAAACGAGCGCGAGCAGCGACTTCATGCGCCAGCGGCCGATCGCCCAGCCCATCGCGAAGCTGCCGACGATGTTGAAGAGGCCGACGATCGCGAGCGCCCACGCGCCCACCGCCGGCGGCAGCTGGCACGCGGCGACGACGCCGGGCAGATGCGTGGCGATGAAGGCGACGTGGAAGCCGCAGACGAAGAAGCCGGTCGCGAGGAGCAGATAGCTCGGCTCGCGCATGGCGCGACGGATCGCCTCGCGCGTCGTCTCGGCGTGAACCGGCGCCGCGCTCGGTGCCGCGGCGGCGGCGTTTGCCGCCGCCTGCGCCGAGCTGCCGCGCAGCAGCCAGGCCGCCGGCAACGCGAGCAGGACGATCGCGGCCATGCTCTGGATCGCGATCGCCCAGCCCGCGAGCGCCGTGATGCCCTGGGCGATCGGCACGAAGACGAACTGGCCGAACGAGCCGCCGGCGTTGACGATGCCGCTGGCGATGCCGCGCTTGGCCGGCGGCGCCAGCCGCGCCGTCGCCGACAGCAGCACCGACGGACCGGCGAAGCCGGCGCCGCCGGCAGCGAGAACACCGATCGCGACGATCAGGCCGAAGGTCGTCGTCATCAAGGGCACGAGGGCGGTGCCGAGCGCGACCAGCAGAAGGCCGAAGAGGAGGACGCGGCCGGCCCCGTAGCGGTCGGCGACGATGCCGGCGAGCGGCTGGGTCAGGCCCCACCACATCTGGCCGACGCCGAAGGCGAGGCTGATGCTGGCCAGGCCCAGGCCCGTCGTCGAGTTGATGACGCTCAGGAACAGGCCCATCGACTGGCGCGCGCCCATCGTCACCGCGAAGATGCCGCCGGCCGCGAGCAGGACGAGGCCGTAGGCGACCGGCGCGCGCGAGCGCGGCACGGCAGGGGCGGATTCAGGCATCGGTGTTCTCCTCGGTGCCGGACAAGGTGGCGAGACAGTCGTCGAGCAACGCGTGCAACTCGGCGACGCGCGCTGAGCCGAGCCGCTCGTTGAGGGCGAGCTGGGCGCGCTTCCATTCGCGCTGCGCCTCGATGCGCTTGGCGCGCCCGCGCGCCGTCGCGGCGACGAGGCGCGAACGGCCGTCGGCGCCCGGTCCGATCTCGGCCCAGCCGTGGGCGACAAGCGGCTGCAGGTTGCGGGTGAGGGTCGACGCGTCCATCGCCATCGCGGCGGCGAGATCGCTCGGCCGGACCGGGCCGAGGTGCTCGATCTGCGAGAGCAGCGAGTACTGCGTCGTCTTCAGGCCCGACGCGGCGACGATGCGGTCATAGTGCTGGCTGACGCGGCGCGTCAGCTGGCGCAGCTTGAAGTTCGTGCAGCCCTTGGGCGCGGCGGCGGTGGCGTTCGTCATGCGATAATTGTAGCTGCAATTGTTAAACGCAGGAGGAGCTCTCATGTCCAAGCCCACCGACGCCGTCGTCGACCACCTCGCCGAGTGGCAGGCGGTCGACACGGCCTTGCGGCAGAAGCAGATCGTCTATGGCGTCGCGACGCGCGAGCAGGTCGCCGGCATGTCGGGCCTGGCGATGTTCCAGGCCATGATCGCCGGCGAGCTACCGGCACCGCCGATCTCGCAGACGCTCGACTTCATCCTCGTCGAGGCCGAGCACGGCCGCGTCGTCTTCCAGGGCCGGCCCGGCTTCGCCCACTACAACCCGTTGGGAATGGTCCACGGCGGCTGGTTCGCGACCCTGCTCGACTCGGCGCTCGGCTGCGCCGTGGCGTCGATCCTGCCGGCGGGCAAGGCCTACACGACGGCCGAGCTCAAGGTCAACATCGTCCGGCCGCTGAGCGACAAGGTGCCGTTCGTTCGCGCCGAGAGCCACATCATCCACGGCGGCGGCCGGATGGCGACCGCCGACGCGCGCCTGACCGGACCCGACGGCAGGCTGTACGCTCACGGCTCGACCACTTGCTTCATCTTCGAGGCGCCATGAGATTCCTCCACACCATGCTCCGGGTCGGCGACCTGCAGCGATCGATCGACTTCTACACGCGCGTGATGGGAATGCGCCTCCTGCGAACGACCGAGCGTCCCGAGCAGGGCTACTCGCTCGCGTTCGTCGGCTACGGATCGAACCCGGAGCAGGCCGAGATCGAACTCACCTACAACCATGGCGTCGGCTCGTACGAGCTCGGCACCGCGTACGGCCACATCGCCCTCGGCATGAACGACATTCACGCGGCGTGCGAGAAGATCCGCGCCGGCGGTGGCAAGGTCACGCGCGAGCCGGGCCCGGTCAAGGGCGGAACGACGGTGATCGCCTTCGTCACCGACCCCGACGGCTACAAGATCGAGCTGATCGAGCGCGACGCCTGACGGCTATTTCGCTTTCAGGCTCGCTGCCTCGCGCGCCAAGCGCTCGACGCGCGGCCAATCGGCGGCGGCCAGCGCATCGGGCGGCGTCAGCCACGAGCCGCCGACGACCTTGACGTTGGCGAGCGCGAGGTAGTCCGGCGCCGAGGCGGCGGTGATGCCGCCGGTCGGGCAGAACGCGACGTCCGCGAATACGCTTCCCCACGCCTTCAGCATCGCCGTCCCGCCGGCGGCGACCGCGGGAAAGAACTTGAGGAAGCGAAAGCCTTCCTCGGTGGCGAGCATGACCTCGCTCGCCGTCGCCACGCCGGGCAGGAGCGCGAGGCCGATCTCGCGACACGCGGCAGCGACGCGCGGCGACCAGCCGGGGCTGACCGCGAAGCGCGCGCCGGCGGCGAGCGCGGCGCGCGCGTCGGCGCCGCTGCGCACCGTGCCCGCGCCGACGATGGCGTCGGGGACCGATTGCGCGATCGCCGCGATCGCCGCCAGCGCGGCCGGCGTGCGAAGCGTCACCTCGAGGACGCGGATGCCGCCTTCGAAGAGCGCGCGCGCCATCGGCACGGCGTGCTCGGCGCGCTCGATGACGATCACCGGGATCACCGGCCCGTGGCTCGCAAGCTCGAGCGGGTCGAGCGGCTTCGCGCTGTCGGCTAGAGCCACGTGCACGCCCCTTCCTCGGCCGAGACGACGTTCTTGCGCATGCCTGCGAAGAGCTCTCGGCCCAGATCGTGGCCGTTCGCCTCGGCCTGCGCCGGCGCCAGGGTCGCGGGCTCGCGCCGCTGCCACTCGCCGGCGTCGACCAGCGCCGCCAGCGTTCCGGCATGCGCGTCGACGCGGATCACGTCGCCGCTGCGGACGCGGCCGAGCGGCCCGCCGGCGACGGCCTCGGGGCTGACGTGGATCGCGGCAGGCACCTGGCCCGACGCGCCGCTCATCCGGCCGTCGGTGACGAGGGCGACGCGAAAGCCCTTCTTCTGCAGCACGCCGAGCGGCGGCGTCAGCTTGTGCAGCTCGGGCATGCCGTTCGCGCGTGGCCCCTGGAAGCGGACGACGGCGACGAAGTCGCGCTCGAGCGCTCCCGTGGCGAAGGCGGCGAGCATCTCTTCCTGCGAGTCGAAGACGAGCGCGGGCGCCTCGACGATCCAGCGGTCGGCGGGAACCGACGAGACCTTGATGACGGCACGGCCGCAGTTGCCGGTGAGCAGCTTCAGGCCGCCCTCCTCGCTGAACGGCTCGGTCGCGCGGCGCACGATCGTGTCGTCGCCGCTTTCCGGCGCCTGCGCTCGCCACGCGACCCCGCCGGCGTCGGCCGTCGGGATTCGCGTGTAGTCGGCGAGCCCGCCGGCGGCGACCGTCGCGACGTCGTCGTGCAGGCAGCCGCCTTCGATCAGCTCACGGATGACGAAGCCGGGGCCGCCGGCGGCCTGGAACTGGTTCACGTCGGCGCTGCCGTTCGGATAGACCCGCGCCAGCAGCGGCGTCGCCCGCGACAGGTCGGAGAAGTCGCTCCAGTCGATGACCATGCCTGCCGAGCGTGCCACCGCCACCCAGTGGATGAGGTGGTTGGTCGAGCCGCCGGTGGCGAGCAGCGCCACCATCGCGTTGACGATCGAGCGCTCGTCGACGAGGCGGCCGATCGGCAGGAAGCGCGCTTCGCCGTCGCGCGCCGCCTCGGGCCAAGCCGCGTTGGCGAGGACGAGCCGGACCGCCTCCTTCGTCAGCGCGTCGCGCAGCCCGTCGCTCGGATGGATGAAGGCGGCGCCGGGAACGTGCAGGCCCATCGCCTCGAGCAGCATCTGGTTGCTGTTGGCGGTGCCGTAGAAGGTGCATGTGCCGGGGCTGTGGTACGACGCCGCCTCGGCGTCCATGAGCGCGGCACGATCGACGCGGCCGAGCGCGAACTGCTCGCGAACGCGGGTCTTCTCGGCGTTGGCGAGGCCGCTTCCCATCGGCCCGCCGGGAACGAAGACGCACGGCAGGTGGCCGAAGTGGAGCGCGCCGATGAGCAGGCCCGGGACGATCTTGTCGCAGATGCCGAGCAGGAGGGCGGCGTCGAAGACGTCGTGCGAGAGCGCGATCGCCGTGCCCATCGCGATCGTGTCGCGCGAGAACAGGCTCATCTCCATGCCGGGACGGCCCTGGGTGACGCCGTCGCACATCGCCGGCACGCCGCCGGCGACCTGCGCGGTCGCGCCGAGGGCGTGCGCGGCCGCGCGAATGACCGCCGGAAATCGCTCGTAGGGCTGGTGCGCCGACAGCATGTCGTTGTACGCCGTGACGACGCCGATGTTGGGGGCGCGCGCGGCGACGATGCTGAGCTTGTCGGCGCGCGGCAGGGCGGCGGTCGCGTGCGCCAGGTTGGCGCAGCCGAGGCGCTCGGGGCCGCGCGGCCGTGCCAGCATCGCGTCGATCCGCGCCAGGTAGGCGCGCCGCGTCATGCTGCTGCGCTCGCGGATGCGGCCGGTGACGTCGACGACGGCCTGTCTCATGGGGGTTCGCTGCTGGGGCTGGGATTCGGTCGCGACCCTGCCGGCACGCGAAGTTCCGGCGTCAGCGCGGCGTGACCTCGATCCGGTTCGCGTCTTTCGCCGACACGAGCCCGAGGGCCTCCTCGGCGATCCGGATCTGCATCTTGGCGAGCGGAACGCCGTTCGTCTCGAGCACGCCGCGCACGGCAAACGTGCGATTCTGCGCGAGCTCGCGTTGCTGCGCGCGGTCGGGCCGCGCCTCGACCTTGGCGGTGATGACCAGCTCCCGCTTGTCCTTGCGGGCGGTGTCGGCGATCCGCAGCAACTTGGTCGTCGCAGGTTCCGAGATCTCGACGGAACCGGGCGCGAAGACGACCTGGTTCGGTCCCGCCTCGGTCTCCGCCGCGGCCGCTGACGCAGACATCGCCGCGGCCGTCATCGGCGACGAGGCCGGCTGCGTTGCATCTGCGACGGCTGGCGTCTCGGCAGCGGGGGCGCCCCGCTGGCGCAAGGTCGCGAGCACGATTCCTGCAATGGCGATGACCACCAGCACTGCCACCGCAACCATGGCCAAGGTCCGTGAAGAATTGCGCGGCGGCGGCGGTTTGCGATCGTCCATGGCTTTTTCGAGTCTCAGCGCGACCGATTCTAGTTGGCGATGACAGCCTCACACCCCCTGCCGGGCAGCGCGCGCGATCCCGCGCACCTCCTCGATCGCACCCTTGACGCCTGGGGCCGGCGTGGCGACGTCTGGATCTTCGGCTACGCCTCGCTGATCTGGCGCCCCGAGTTCGAGGCCGCCGAGGACCGTCCGGCGAAGGTCCACGGCTGGCACCGTGCGCTGGCGATGCGCTCGCGCGTCAACCGCGGCACGCCGGAATGTCCCGGCCTGGTCTTCGCGCTCATCCCGGGCGGCTCGTGTCACGGCCGCGCCTACCGCGTCGAGCAGTCGCGCGTCGAGACCGAGCTGAGGCGCCTCTGGGGCCGCGAGATGCCGACCGGCGTCTACGACCCGAAGTGGCTCGCCTGCCGGACGCCGCAGGGCCCGGTGCGCGGCCTCGCCTTCACGCTCAGCAAGCGCAGCCCGAACCACACCGGCGCGTTGGCCGACGGCGAGCTGGTCGAGATCCTGAGGACGGCCAACGGCCGCTACGGCAGCACCCTCGCCTACCTGGTCGAGACGGCGCGGTCGCTGCGCACCTGCGGCATCCGCGATCGCGACGTCGAGCGGATGGTCGCCCTCGCGCGTCGTCACGCGCTGACCGCGGGCTAGGGCCTGTCAACAGGCCCTAGCCGACGACCAACGGATCGATCGCGACGACCTACGCGGCCGCCTCCGCCGGCGGCTCGGCGAAGCCGCTGCGCAAGGCGTCGAGGTCTTCTTCGGTGTCGATGTCGACCAGGATGCCGGGATCGTCGACGTCGACCGCGAAGGCGGGATAGCGGGCGATGATGCGGCGCGCGCCTTCCTCGCCGCTCAGCTCGGCGAGCTCCGGGTAGAGCTCGGCCGCGAAGCCGACCGGGTGGCCGCGCCGGCCGCCGTACTGGGCGTAAGCGACCGGATGGTGATCGAGCGCGCGCGCCACCGCGAGCAGCGTCGCCGGCTGCACCATCGGCATGTCGCCGGGGAGGATGAGCCAGCCGGCCGAATCGGCCGACGCCCTGACGCCGGCGGCGATCGACGTTCCCATGCCGAGCGACGCCGTGCCGTCGCTGCCGGCGTCGGGCAGGACGACGACGTCGCGCGCCGCGACGCTGCTGCGCGCGAAGTCGACGAAGGCCGCGGTGGTGACGACGACCGTGCGCAGGTGGCTGGCGATCGCGCAGGCGAGCGTGCGTGCCAGGACGCTCGACGCGCCGAGCGGCTGCGCCAGCTTGTGGCGGCCGGCGCCGAAGCGTTCGCTCCGACCGGCGGCCAGAACGACGACGGTTCGCTGTGATGACATGCGCAGAGGATGGAAGACCGGGGTCGATCGAGCTAGTGGGAGGTCTACGTAAGGCCTTCCCCCTAAGGGCCGAAGGCGCGTCGCCGCAAACCGCCGTGCGCATCGGGCAAGTTGCACGCCCACGAGGGTTTCTATACTCCGCCGATGACCGACATCGCCGCGCTGCGCAAGAGCTACGAGCGGGCCGAGCTCGACGAATCTGCGTCGGCCGCCGATCCGCTTCGGCAGTTCGAGTCGTGGCTCGAGCAAGCGATCGCCGCGCAGGTGCCGGAGCCGAACGCGATGACGCTCGCCACCGTTGGCGGCGATGGCCGGCCGTCGACGCGAATCGTCCTGATCAAGGGGGTCGACGCGCGCGGCGTCGTCTGGTTCACCAACTACGAGAGCAGGAAGGGCCGCGAGCTGGCGATCCACCCGTTCGCCGCGCTGCAGTTCCACTGGGTCGAGCTCGAGCGCGTCGTGCGCATCGAAGGCGCGGTCGAGAAGGTCGGCGACGCCGAGTCCGACGCCTACTTCGACTCGCGCCCGCTCGATTCGCGCATCGGCGCGTGGGCGTCGCCGCAGAGCGAGGTGATCGCGTCGCGGGCGACCCTGCTCGCCAACGCAGCGCGCTACGGCGCCAAGTTCATGCTCAGGCCGCCGCGGCCGCCGCACTGGGGCGGCTATCGGCTGCAGCCCGAGACGTGGGAGTTCTGGCAGGGCCGCAAGTCGCGCCTGCACGACCGCCTGCGCTACCGGCGCGAGGGCGGCGCGTGGCGGCGCGAGCGCCTGGCCCCGTAGCCGGCCTGCGCCCTCGAAAGGCGGCGCGCGCCGTCAGGGCTCGCCTTGCCAGTAGTCGAGGTCCTCGTCGAGGCGCGAGATGCGCGAGAAGCGAGGCGCGCCGCTCGGCCCGGCCGTCGCGAGGTACTTGCCCGAGTCCGGGTACTCGACGATCTCCGGCCGCGTCTGCGTGCTGATCGACAGGTACTTGAGCGGCGCGTCCGAGGTGTTGATGATCTGGTGCGGGTAGTCGGAGCCGGCGGGCAGGAAGGCGACGTCGCCCGCCTTCAGCTCGAGCATCTCGCCGGCAACGCGCAGGGTGCCACGCCCTTCCAGGATCACGAACGCCTCTTCCTGGGCGTGATGGAGATGGTACGGGCAGCCTCGCATGCCGGGCGCGACGATGTCGATGCTCATGCCGAGCGCCTGCGCCGCGGTGCCGCGCGCCAGGCGCGCGCACATCGTGTCGTAGAGCGGCGCGCGCGCCTCGCGCTCCTTGGGAAGATCGTCGAAGTTGCGGATCAGCTGCTCGCGAAGTCGTTGCGCGCGTTCGCTCATGGGACCGGCTCGCTTTCAAAAGGGATGCAAGGCGGCATGATGCCCCGCCGTGCCACGTCCGGCCGATGCTCCGGCACAATCGCGCCGCTCATCCCGGCCTGCCGACCCGTCTCTCGTGAACAGCCTCTTCGCATCACTCGGCATCGAGTCCTGGAAGCCGGTGATCACCGCGCTGATCCTGCCGCCGGTGCCCTTCCTCCTCCTCGTCCTGGTCGGCGCGCGCCTGCTCCTGCCGCGCCGCGGCCTCGGCTGGCTCGTGATCCTGGCGAGCGTCGTCCTGCTCTGGCTCTCCGCCACCACCGGCGCCGTCCGCGTCCTCGGCCAGGCGTTTCTGCAGGCGCCGCCGGCGCTCAGCTTCGACCGCGTGCGCGAGCTGCGCGCCGAGGCGGCGGCGAAGAAGCCGCTCGCGATCGTCATCCTCGGCGCCGGCAGCGAGCCGTTCGCGCCCGAGTACGGCGTCAGCAGCCTGCAGTACCCGTCGCTCGAGCGATTGCGTTATGGCCTCTGGCTCGCCGGCCAGACCGGTGCGCCGATCGCCTTCAGCGGCGGCACCGGCTACGCGCAGGAAGGCACGACCTCGGAGGCCCGCGTCGCCGCCAAGATCGCCGCCGACGAATTCGGCCGGCCGATCCGCTGGGTCGAGAGCGAGTCGCGCGACACGCGCGAGAACGCGACGCTGACGATGGCGCTTCTCAAGCCGGCCGGCATCAATCACGTCGTCCTGGTCACGCACGGCTATCACATGCAGCGCGCCTTGCGCGCGTTCACCGACGCGGCCGGTCCCGGCGTCCAGGTCGAGGCCGCGCCGATGGGGCTGGCGAAGAACGTCGAGACGCCGACCCTTGAATGGCTGCCGAGCGCCTCCGGCTTCCGCGACATGCGCCAGCTGCTGCGCGAGCTGGCCGGCAGCGCCGCCGGCGCCTGATCGGCACCGCGCGCCATGGGCTGGCGCGGCTCGCTCGCCCTCGACTACCGGCTGCAGGACGGCCGCACCCGGGTCCACGATCGTCACGACGGGCCGCTGCGCGTCCTGCGCGCGCTCCACCCGGAAGGCGGCGTCTGCCACAGCGTGCTCGTCCATCCGCCCGGCGGCATCGTCGGCGGCGACGAGCTGGCGATCGAGATGACGCTCGCAGAAGGCGCCCACGCGCTCGTGACGACGCCCGGCGCGACGCGCTTCTATCGCAGCGCGGGCGCGACGTCGACCCAAACGCTCCGCGTCGCCGCCGCCACCGCAAGCCGGCTCGAATGGCTGCCGCTCGAGACGATCGCCTACAGCGGTTGCGAGGCGACCAACGCGCTCAGCTTCGAGCTCGCGCCGGGCGCCGAGATGATCGGCTGGGACGTCACCGCGCTCGGCCTGCCCGAGTCCGACCGCCCCTTCGACGCCGGCCGCTTCACGCAGAGCATCGAGCTGCCGGGGCGATGGCTCGAGCGCGGCACGATCGCCGCCGCCGACGACCGGTTGCTCGACTCGCCGCTCGGCTGGGCCGGCCGGCGCGTCCTCGCGACGATGTGGTTTGCTGCCGGCGCTGCGCTCGTCCCGGCGCGCAGGGACGCCTTGCTCGAAGCCGCGCGCTCGGCCGCCCGGGCACACGCGCTCGCCGCGACGACGGGCGCGACCTCGCCGCAGGAAGGCGTGCTCGTCGTCCGCGCGCTCGCCGCGCGGGTCGAGCCGGCGATGGACCTGCTGCAGCGGATCTGGCGCGTCTGGCGGCCACTCGCTTGGGGCCTCGCCGCGACGGCGCCGCGCGTCTGGTCGACCTGAGCCGGTGCACGAGGCGCCGACTCGCGCCCGTATGATCGACGCCAGCGCCCGGATCTGGCACCGCTCTTGCGGTCGACCGCACCGGATTCGACCCTCTCCACCCCGACGCCGATGGACCTGACGCCGCGCGACAAGGACAAGCTCCTCATCTTCACTGCGGCGCTGCTCGCCGAGCGCCGGAAGGCGCGCGGCCTCAAGCTGAATCACCCCGAAGCGGTCGCGCTCATCAGCGCCGCAATCATGGAAGGCGCCCGCGACGGCAAGAGCGTCGCCGCGCTCATGAGCGAGGGCAAGACCGTGCTGACGCGTGCCGACGTGATGGACGGAATCGCCGAGATGATCCCCGACATCCAGGTCGAGGCGACCTTCCCGGATGGCACCAAGCTGGTCACCGTGCACCAGCCGATCGCATGAAACCTGGAGATCCAACGATGAAACACCGCCTGTCGCTTCGTCTCCCGGCCGTGCTCGCCGGCCTGACCGCGCTACCCGCGCTGGCCCACGTCACCAGCGCGGCGACGCCGCACTGGCACGCCGGCGACGCGTGGGGCGTGCTGGTCGTGATCGGCCTGACCGCGACCGCCGCCTGGCTCGACCGGCGCGGCCGATGATCCCGGGCGAGCTCTTCGTCGGCACGGGCGATCACGCCCTCAATCCGGGGCGCCGCACGGCGACGCTCGCGGTGCAGAACAGCGGCGACCGGCCGATTCAGGTCGGCTCCCACTACCACTTCGCCGAGACGAACGCGGCGCTGCGCTTCGATCGCGACGCCGCGCGCGGCATGCGTCTCAACATCGCCTCGGGCACCGCGGTGCGATTCGAGCCGGGTCAGCAACGCACCGTCGAGCTCGTCGACTTCGCCGGCGCGCGCGAGGTATTCGGCTTTCGCGGCCTCGTCCAGGGCCCGCTCTGATGGCAACGCTGTCGCGCCAGGGCTATGCCGAGATGTTCGGCCCGACCGTCGGCGACCGCGTCCGCCTCGCCGACACGGGATTGATCGTCGAGGTCGAGGACGACTACACCCTGCGCGCAGGCGGCTACGGCGAGGAAGTGAAGTTCGGCGGCGGCAAGACGATCCGCGACGGCATGGGCCAGAGCCAGCGCGTCTCCGCTGAAGTCGCCGACACCGTGATCACCAACGCCCTCGTCATC
>JADGRJ010000171.1 GCA_017881025.1 Rhizobacter sp.
CGTTGCCGCCGCAGGCGGAGAGGGCCAGCAGCAGGGCGGCGAACAGGCGCCGCGACGCCGATCCAGCACCGTGCCACTGCGGAAGAAGGGGGGTGGGTGCCTGCATGGAGCCTCCGACAGGCCCCTGATTCGAGGCCGCGTCGGTTTGTAGGCGCCGCATCGTCACGCGCGCGTCACGCGGGACGCTCCGCGGCGCAAGTTCGCCGAAGTCAGATCATCGCGGCCGGGTCGACGTCCTCACTCGAGAAGCGCGTCACCTTGCGCGGCAAGAGGTGCGCACTCGACCCCGGCTTCAGGCCGAGGCGGTCGCGCAGCACGAGCCACTCGGGGCGCGGCATCTCGACGTCGACGTAGCCCTGGTCGTCGCTGCGCCGGAACTCGAGCCTCGTGTTCGGCCCGACGGTGAGCGCCTGCGCCAACGTCACCGGCACCGAGCCGGGCTCGGCCGCGGCGACGACCTGCAACTCGTGCGGGCGCACGTAAGCGGTTCGCGAGTCGCCCTGGAAGCCGCTCTCCGCCGCGCCGCCGGCGCTCACGCTGCGGAACAGGTTGACGTCGCCGAGAAACTGCAGCACGAACGGCGACGCCGGGTGGTCGTAGACCTCGTCGGGGGCGCCGTCCTGCTCGATCCGGCCCTGGTTCATGACGACGATGCGGTCGGCGACCTCCATCGCCTCTTCCTGGTCGTGGGTGACGAAGACGCTGGTCACGTTCATCTCGTCGTGCAGGCGGCGCAGCCAGCGACGCAGCTCCTTTCGCACCTTCGCGTCGAGCGCGCCGAACGGCTCGTCGAGAAGCAGCACCTTGGGCTCGACTGCGAGCGCGCGCGCGAGGGCGATGCGCTGGCGCTGGCCGCCCGAGAGCTGGTGCGGATAGCGGCCGGCGAGGCGGTCGAGCTGGACCAGCGCGAGCAGCTCGGCGACCTTGGCGCGGATCTGTGCCTCGTCGGGCCGCACCGACTTCGGCCGCACGCGGAGGCCAAAGGCGACGTTCTCGAAGATCGTCATGTGGCCGAACAGCGCGTAGTGCTGGAAGACGAAGCCGACGCGGCGCTCGCGCACGTCGGCCTCGGTCGCGTCCTCGCCGTGGAAGAGGACGCTGCCGGAATCGGGCACCTCGAGGCCGGCGATGATGCGCAGCAGCGTCGTCTTGCCCGACCCCGACGGGCCGAGCAGCGCGACCAGCTGGCCGGCGGGAATGTCGAGGCTCAGGTCGTCGCAGACGACGGTCGCGCCGAAGCGCTTCTGCAGGTGGCGCACCTCGATGCTCACGGTCGCGCTCCCGATGCACGCGCGACGCGGGCGACACGCCGCTCGACGAAGTACTTGAGCGCGAGCGTCACCAGCGCCAGGCCGGCGAGCAGCGACGCCACCGCGAACGCGGCCGCGAACTGGTACTCGTTGTAGAGGATCTCGATGTGCAGCGGCATGGTGTTGGTCTGGCCGCGGATGTGGCCCGAGACGACGCTCACCGCGCCGAACTCGCCCATCGCCCGCGCGTTGCAGAGGATCACGCCGTAGAGCAGCGCCCACTTGACGTTGGGCAGCGTGATGCGACGAAAGATCTGCCAGCCGCCGGCGCCGAGCACGCGCGCGGCCTCCTCCTGCTCGGTGCCCTGCGCCTGCATCAGCGGGATCAGCTCGCGGGCGATGAACGGGAAGGTGATGAAGATCGTCGCGATGACGATGCCGGGCAGCGCAAAGATGATCTTCAGGTCGTGATCGCGCAGCCATTCGCCGAACCAGCCCTGCAAGCCGAAGACGAGGACGAAGATCAGGCCGGCGATGACCGGGCTCACCGAGAACGGCAGGTCGATGAAGGTGAGCAGCAGGTTCTTGCCGCGAAAGTCGAACTTGGCGATCGACCAGGCGGCGGCGATGCCGAAGACGAGGTTCAGCGGCACCGCGATGCCGGCCGCGAGCAGCGTCAGCTTGATCGCCGCCACCGCGTCGGGCTCGCTGATCGCGGCGAGGTAGACGTCGACGCCTTTCTTCAGCGCCTCGACGAACACGGCGATCAGCGGGACGAAGAGGAAGACCGTGAGAAAGGCGAGGGCGACGGCGATGAGGATGCGCCGCACCCACACCGGCTCGGTCGTCGCATCGCTGACCCGCCGCGGCGCGACGGCGCGGCCCGCGACGGGATCGGCGACGGCCTCGGCGTTCATCGTCCTTGCCTCGAGCGCGTCCACGCCTGCAGGCCGTTGATGGCGAGCAGCATGAGGAAGGCGGCGACGAGCATGACGACGGCGATCGCGGTCGCACCGGGGACGTCGAACTGCTCGAGCTTGGTGATGATGAGGAGCGGCGTGATCTCCGAGATCATCGGCAGGTTGCCGGCGATGAAGATCACCGAGCCGTACTCGCCGAGGGCGCGCGCGAAGGCGAGCGCGAAGCCGGTGAGCAGCGCCGGCGTCAGGATCGGCAGGATGACGCGCGTGAAGGTCTGGCGCCGGCTCGCGCCCAGGATCGCCGCCGCTTCCTCGACTTCCTTCTGCAGGTCCTCGAGCACCGGCTGCAGGGTGCGGACGACGAACGGCAAGCCGATGAAGGTGAGCGCGACCCAGACGCCGACCGGCGTGAAGCTAACCTTGAACGGCAGCCACTGGCCGATCCAGCCGTTGCCCGAATAAAGCGCGGTGAGGGCGATGCCGGCGACCGCCGTCGGCAGCGCGAACGGCAGATCGACGAGCGCGTCGACGAAGCGGCGCGCCGGGAAGTCGTAGCGGACGAGGACCCAGCAGACGACGAGGCCGAACACGGCGTTGACCAGCGCGGCCGCGAACGAGGCGCCGAAGGTCAGCCGGTACGAGGCGACGACGCGCGGCGCGGTGACCGCGTCCCAGAACGCCGGCCAGGTCATCGTGAACGTCTTCAGGAACGCCGCCGACAGCGGCACGAGGACGATGAACGAGAGGTAGAGCAGCGTGAAGCCGAGCGCGAGGTCGAAGCCCGGCAGGACGCTGTGGCGCTTGAGCAGCGCGCGGGACAGCAACATGCCGCGGCGGCTCTCTTCGCTCTACTTCCTGGCGGCGAGGATCTGGTCGTACAGCGCGCCGTCGTCGAAGTGCTCCTTCTGCGCCTTCGACCAGCCGCCGAAGACCTCGTCGATCGTGAAGGTCTGCACCTTCGGGAAATCCTTGCCGTACTTGGCGATCAGCGCCGCCGAGCGCGGCCGCAGCTGGTGCCTGGCGGCGATCTCCTGCGCTTCGTCGCTCCAGAGGAACTTGAGGTAGGCCTCGGCCTGCTTCCTCGTGCCCTTCTTGTCGACGACCTTGTCGATCACGGTGACCGGGTTCTCGGCCAGGATCGTCGACTTCGGATAGACGACCTCGAAGTTGTCGCCGAACTCGGCCTTGATGAGATTGACCTCGCTCTCGAAGGTGCACAGGGCATCGCCGATCGAGCGCTGCGCGAAGGTCGTCGTCGCGGCGCGCCCGCCGCCGTCGAACACCGGCACGTTGGCGAAGATCTTCTGCACCAGCTCCTTCGCCTGCGCCGGCGAGCCGCCGGCCTTGATCGCCGAGCCCCAGGCGGCAACGTAGGTGTAGCGGCCGTTGCCGGTGATCTTCGGATTCGGGATGACGACGCTCGTTCCCGCCTTGGCGAGATCGGGCCAGTCGCGGATTCCCTTCGGGTTGCCCTTGCGCACGAGGATGACCGTGACCGACGTCGTCGGCGCCGAGTTGTTGGGCAGGCGCTTGGCCCAGTCCTCGGGGATCAGCTTGCCGCGCGCGATCGCATCGACGTCGCTCGACTGGTTCATCGTCACGACGTCGGCCTCGAGGCCGTCGAGGACGGCGCGCGCCTGCTTGCTCGAGCCGCCGTGCGATTGCGAAACCGTCACGTCCTCGCCGCTCTGCTGCTTCCAGCTGCGCTGGAACGCCGGGTTGATGTCCTTGTAGAGCTCGCGCGCGACGTCGTAGCTGACGTTGAGCAGCGCCGGCCCGGCGGCATGGACGGCGAAGGGCACGAACGCGGTCGCGAGGAGGGCGGCGAGCACGCCGCGGCGCGTCGCGAGGGTCAGGGTGATGGGCATGGCAGGGGTGCTGAAAAGGACCAGCCCGGCATGTTAGGTCGTTGCCGGCGCCGGCAACGATTGCCTCGTTGCAAGCTTATGCCGCGCCGCTGCCGATGCGGCGCACCGGAACCAGGGCGCGGACGCGCTCGACCAGCGCCGGATCGGTGTCGGCGGCGAGATCGCCTGCGAGCGCGCCGCGAATCAACCGCTCGGCGGTCTGCGCCTGCGGCATGACCGGGCCGAAGAAACGCGCGCCTGCGCCGTCGGCGATCAGCAGGGTCGGAAAGTCCTCGATGTCGAGATCGCCGAGCGCGTCGGCGTCGTCCTCGATGTCGATCCAGGCGAAGTCGGCGTCGGCGCCGAACTGCGCCGCCAGCGCCGCGAAGGTCGCGCCGTACTCGCGGCAGGCGACGCACCACGCGGCGCAAAGGCACGCGACCCAGGGCCGCTCCGACGCCACCGCGAGGCCCTCTGCCTACGCCGCGACGTGCAGCATGTCGTGGATCTCGTGCTCGTGCGTCGGCAGCCCGTCGAGGTTCACGGTCTCCCAGCCGTTGTCGTACTCGACGACACGAAAGCGGCGCATCGGCATCATGCCGTGCCCGGTCGGGAAGAGGGCGAACACGTCGTCGCCGCGCTGCAGGGCGGCGACCACTTCCGAGACGTCGGCGACCTGTGGCTCCGTGTGCCACTCATTGGTCTCGGTGTTGACCGGCCCCCATTCGACACCGGTGACGCGTCCGTCGCCATCGAGCCGGACTTTCGCTACCGCATGGACTTTCATCGCGACCCCCGTTCGGACATTCGAGGGAACAGTATGCCGCGCCGGGCCGCTACGCCGCGCCGTCGAGGATCCACTCGGCGGCGCGCTCGGCGATCATCAGCGTCGGTGCGTTGGTGTTGCCGCTTGTGATCGTCGGCATGACGCTGGCGTCGACGACGCGCAGGCCCTCGACGCCGTGGACGCGCAACCGCGCGTCGACGACCGCAAGCGGGTCGCGCGCCGGCCCCATCTTCGCCGTGCCGACCGGATGGAAGATCGTCGTGCCGATGTCGCCGGCCAGCTTGGCAAGGTCGGCGTCGCTCTCGAATTCGACGCCGGGCTTGATCTCGCGCGGCGTGAACTTCGCGAGCGCCGGCTGGGCGACGATCCGGCGCGTCACGCGCAGGCTCGCGGCGGCGATCCGGCGGTCGTCGTCGGTCGCCAGGTAGTCGGGGGCGATTCGCGGCGGCGCGCTCGGGTCGGCCGAGCGGATGCGAACGTGGCCGCGGCTGGTCGGATTGAGGTTGCACACGCTCGCCGTGAAGGCATCGATGCGATGCAGCGGCTCGCCGAACGCGTCGAGCGAGAGCGGCTGGACGTGGTACTCGAGGTTGGGGTGCGGCCGATCGGGGCTGCTGCGCGTGAAGGCGCCGAGCTGCGACGGCGCCATGCTCATCGGGCCGCTCCGCTTCCACGCATAGTGCAGGCCGATCATCGCCTTGCCCCACAGCGTCGCCGCCATCGTGTTCAGCGTCTTCGCGCCCTCGACGCCGTAGACGGCGCGGATCTGCAGGTGGTCCTGCAGGTTCTCGCCGACGCCGGGCAGGGCGGTGCGGGTCTCGATGCCGTGGCTGGCGAGCACCGCCGGATCGCCGATGCCCGAGAGCTGCAGGATCTGCGGGCTGCCGATCGACCCGGCGGCGAGAACGACCTCGCCGCCGGGCGCGAGACGAGCGACGACGGGCGCGCCGCCGCCGAGCGGCGCGATCTCGACGCCGCTCGCGCGAACGCCGTCGAAGACGACGCGGTTGATGTGGGCGCCGGTCCAGACCTGCAGGTTCGAGCGCGGGAACGCCGGCCGCAGGAACGCCTTGGTCGCGTTCCAGCGGATGCCGGCGCGCTGGTTGACGTCGAAGTAGCCGACGCCTTCGTTGTCGCCGCGGTTGAAGTCGTCGCAACGCGGGATGCCGGCCTCGACGGCGGCGGCGGCGAAGGCGTCGAGGATCGGCCAGTGCAGGCGCTGCTTCTCGACCCGCCACTCGCCGCCTTGCCGCTTTCCGGTGCGGTCGAACCCCGGCGCGGCATGGAACGCGTCGGCGCCCTTGTAGAAGTCCTCGTGCCTGAGGAAGTACGGCAGGCACTCGGCCCAGCTCCAGCCGGGGTTGGCGCCGTGCCCGTCGCCAGCGCCCCACCCGTCGTAGTCGCGCGCCTGGCCGCGCATGTAGATCATGCCGTTAATGCTGCTCGAGCCGCCGAGCACCTTGCCGCGCGGATAGCGGAGGCTGCGGCCGTTCAGGCCGGCGGCGGGCTCGGTCACGTAGAGCCAGTCGGTGCGCGGGTTGCCGATGCAGTAGAGGTAGCCGACCGGGATGTGGACCCAGAGGTAGTTGTCCTGGCCGCCGGCCTCGATCACGAGGACGTGCTTCGTCTTGTCGGCGCTGAGGCGGTTGGCGAGCAGGCAGCCGGCCGTGCCGGCGCCGCAGACGATGTAGTCGTAGAGAGCCTCGCTCACGGCTCAGCGCAGATTGCTGGCGAGCACCGGGAAGAGCTTGACCAGCCCGTCCGACATCACCTCGACCGCGAGGGCGGCCAGCAGCAGGCCCATCAGGCGCGTCATGACGTTGATGCCGGTCCGGCCGACGACGCGGGCGATGCGGCCGGCCAGGCCGAACGCGATCCAGATCGCCAGCGCGATGACGACGCCGTAGCCGACGAGGACGGCGATCTCCCACCAGTGCTTCGTCTTCTCGGCGTAGATCACCATCGTCGAGATCGTCGCCGGGCCGGTGAGGAGCGGGATCGTCAGCGGCACGATCGCGATCGAGTCGCCGGCGTCGACCTTGTCGCTGCCTTCGGCGAGATCGCTGCTGCGGCTCTCGGCCGGCTGGGCGTTGAGCATCTGCAGCGACGAGAGCAGGAGCAGCATGCCGCCGCCGACCTGGAACGATGCGAGCGAGATGCCGAAGAACTCGATGATGCGCAGGCCCGCTACGGCGCTCACCGCGATGACGACGAAGGCGCTGATCGCGGCGACGTGGATCGTCCGGCGCCGCTGCTCTCGGCTGAAGCCTTCGGTGAAGTGGATGAAGAACGGCAGCACGCCGATCGGATTGACGATCGCCAGGAGCGCGATGAGCGGCTTCAGGATGTCCATGGGCGAGGGGCGCGGCGCGGCGTCAGGCGGACGGGAGCGGCGCGACATTGTCGTCGGCCAGCGCGCGCAGATAGCGCAGGCCGGCGACGGCGCGCGAGCCGTACCAGCTGAGCAGCTCGCCGTCGACGCGCAGCACGCGCGCCGCCGGGCACAGCGCCTTCGCCGCAGCGAGGTGGCGATCCTCGAACTCGAACGGCTCCGAGCTCAGCAGCACCTGCTCCACCTCGCCGAGCCAGGGCTCTGCGCCGGTCAGCGTCGGGTAGCGGGCCTTGCCGGCGAAGCCCCCGGTCACCTCGGGCAGCGTGCGCCAGCCGATGCGGGCGAGCATCCGTGACAGGTAGGTGTCGCGCGCGACCGTCATCCACGGGTCGTGCCAGATCAGGTAGAGGACGCGTCGCGTCGGTCGACCGGCGGCACGCGTCGCCGCCAGCTCGGCGGCCAGCGCGCTGCGCAACGCGGCTGCTTGCTCGGCGAGACCGGGCGCGCCGGCGAAGGTCGTCGCCAGCTGGTCGACCAGGGCAAGGTTGTCGACCGGATCGCGGGGGTGCGTGACGACGATCTCCGGCGCCGCGTCTGCCCATGCCTCGATCGCGTCGATCGTCTCGCGCCGGTTCTCGTCGACGTTGACGAGGACGTGCGTCGGCGCCAGCCGGCGCAGCTTGGCGAGGTTGACGTCCTTGGTGCCGCCGACCTTGGCGACGCCGGCGACGCCGCCGCCAGGATGAACGCAGAAGCCGGTGCGGGCGACCAGCCGATCGCCGAGGCCGAGCGCGAAAACGAGCTCGGTCAGGCTGGGCACCAGGCTGGCGATGCGAGGCCGGTCGTCGGAGGCCGTCACGTCGGCTCAGCCCGGGCGGCCCCAAAACAACAAATTGGGACGGTCCGAATCATTTTTTTTCCCCAATTCACTTATATTCGCCAGTCTGTGTATGGCAGCAGAGCCTTCTTGAAATAGTTCACGACGGGTAGAAGCTCCACATCTCGGTAAAGAACAGGAAGGCAGCTTTTCCATGGGCAACAAACTCTACGTCGGCAATCTCTCGTACAACGTGCGCGACGACGATCTGCAACAGGCCTTCGCCCAGTACGGCACCGTGTCGTCGGCCAAGGTCATGATGGACCGTGACACCGGTCGCTCGAAGGGCTTCGGCTTCGTCGAGATGGGCTCCGATCCCGAGGCGCAAGCCGCGATCAACGGCATGAACGGCCAGGCCCTCGACGGCCGGGCGATCGTCGTCAACGAGGCCCGCCCGCGCGAAGAGCGTCCGGGCGGCTTCGGCGGCGGCGGCAGCCGCGGCGGCTTCGGCGGCGGCGGTGGCACGGGTGGCGGCGGCTTCGGCGGCGGTGGTCGCTCGGGTGGCGGCGGCGGTGGCTACGGCGGCGGTGGCGGCGGC
>JADGRJ010000030.1 GCA_017881025.1 Rhizobacter sp.
CCGCTGCACCGTGCGTGCGATCCGCGCCGCCTCGTCGCCGACGCGCTCGAGGTTGGCGATCGTCTTCGAGATCGCGATCAGCAGGCGCAGGTCGCGCGCGGTTGGCTGGCGCCGGGCGATGATCGTCGACAGGTCAAGGTCGATCTCGACCTCGGTCTGGTTGACGCGTTCCTCGGTCCGCAGCACTTCGGAGGCGATGTCGCTGCTGAAGGTGACGAGGGCGTGGACGGCGCGGGCCACCTGCGACTCGACCATGCCGCCCATTTCGAGGACCCGCGTGGAGATGCCGCTCAACTCGGCGTCGAACTGGGTTGAAAGGTGTCGGTCGCTCATGATGATTGCCTCGGAGTCCGGGTACGCTAGCCGAATCGACCGGTGATGTAGTCCTCAGTGTCCTTCTTCTTCGGCCGCATGAAGACGTCGTTCGTGCGTCCGAACTCGATCAGGTCGCCCAGGTACATGTAGGCGGTGAAGTCGGAGCAGCGCGCCGCCTGCTGCATGTTGTGGGTGACGATCACCACCGTGTGGTCGGTCTTAAGCTCGTGGATCAGCTCCTCGATCTTGCCGGTCGAGATCGGGTCGAGCGCCGAGCAGGGCTCGTCGAGCAGCAGCACTTCCGGCCGGATCGCGATGCCGCGGGCGATGCACAGGCGCTGCTGCTGCCCGCCCGATAGCCCCGACCCGCTCTGGCCGAGTTTATCTTTGACCTCGACCCACAGCGCGGCCTTCCTGAGCGCCCATTCGACCCGCTCGTCCATCTCGATGCGTGGCAGCGATTCGAACAGCTTCACCCCGAAGGCGACGTTGTCGTAGATCGACATCGGAAACGGCGTCGGCTTCTGGAACACCATGCCGATCTTGGCGCGGATCAGCGAGACGTCTTCCCTCGACGTCAGCAGGTTGCTGCCATCCATCAGGATCTCGCCCTCGGCGCGCTGCTCTGGGTAGAGCTCGAACATGCGGTTGAAGGTGCGCAGCAGGGTCGACTTGCCGCAGCCCGACGGGCCGATGAACGACGTCACCTTCCTTTCCGGGATGTCGAGGGTGATGTTCTTCAGGGCCTGGAAGCCGCCGTAGTAGAAGTTCAGGTCGCGAACCGACAGCTTCGGCTGCGCGATCACGGCGGTCTCGGTTCTCGCGTCCATGCGGTTCTCGTTCAGCTCCGGTTGCGGAAGAAGGTGCGGGCGACGATGTTCAGAATCAAGACGCCGAGGGTGATCAGGAACACGCCCGCCCACGCCAGCTGCTGCCAGTTCTCGTAGGGGCTCATCGCGAACTTGAAGATCGTCACCGGCAGGCTCGCCATCGGCTGCGACAGGTCGCTCGTCCAGAACTGGTTCGAGAGCGCCGTGAAGAGCAGCGGCGCCGTCTCGCCGGCGATCCGCGCGAAGGCGAGCAGGATGCCGGTGATCACGCCGGCGCGCGCCGCGCGCAGCGTCACCGTCGTGATGACGCGCCACTTCGGCGTGCCGAGCGCGTAGGCCGCCTCGCGCAGCGCGTTGGGAATGAGCGAGAGCATGTTCTCGGTCGTGCGGATGACGACCGGGATGACGATCAGCGCCAGCGCCAGGACGCCGGCCCAGCCCGAGAACGACCTGGCGCGCGCCACCACGACCGAGTAGATGAACAGGCCGATGACGATCGACGGCGCCGACAGCAGGATGTCGTTGATGAAGCGCGTCGCGCTGCCGAGCCAGCCGCGCTGGCCGTATTCGGCGAGATAGATGCCGGCGAGGATGCCGATCGGCGTGCCGAGCAGCGTCGCCATCGTCACCATTGCGAGCGAGCCGAAGATCGCGTTGGCGAGGCCGCCGGTCTCGGCCTGCGGTGGCGGCGTCATCTCGGTGAAGAGCGTGAGGCTCATGCCACCGATGCCGAGGCGGACCGTCTCGACCAGGATCCAGACCAGCCAGAAGATGCCGAACGCCATCGCGGCGAGCGCCAGCGTGAGGGCGACAACGTTCCTGCGCTTGCGCCGTGCGTGCAGGCGCCGGCGCGCCAGCTCCGCGGCGGTGGGGGGCGCCAGCATCGCCGTGCTCATGCGACAAGCCCTTCGCGCTTCTTCAGCTGCCGCAGGAGCAGCTTCGAGATCGTCAGGACGATGAAGGTGATCAGGAAGAGGACCAGCCCGAGGTAGATCAGCGACGCCTGGTGCAGGCCAGGCGCGGCCTCGCCGAACTCGTTGGCGAGCGCCGAAGTGATGCTGTTCGCCGCCTCGAAGAGCGAGAGCGAGTTGAGCTGGTTGAAGTTGCCGATCACGAAGGTCACCGCCATCGTCTCGCCGATCGCCCGGCCGAGGCCGAGCATGATGCCGCCGACAACGCCCGTCTTGGTATACGGCAGGACGACCTTCCAGACGACCTCCCAGGTCGTCGAGCCGAGCGCGTAGGCCGACTCCTTCAGCATCGGCGGCGTGACGTCGAAGACGTCGCGCATCACCGAGGCGATGAACGGGATCACCATGATCGCCAGGATGATCCCCGCCGACAGCAGGCCGATGCCGACCGGCGGCCCGGAGAAAAGCGAACCGAGCAGCGGCACGCCCTTGAACGTCGCCTGCAGCGGCTGCTGGACGAAGCGCGACAGGATCGGGCTGAAGACGAGCAATCCCCACATGCCGTAGACGATCGACGGCACGGCGGCGAGCAGCTCGATCGCCGTGCCGAGGGGGCGCTTCAGCCAGAGCGGCGAGAGCTCGGTGAGGAACAGGGCGATGCCGAAGCTGACCGGCACGGCGATCAGCAGGGCGATGAACGACGTCATCAGCGTGCCGTAGATCATCACCAGGCCGCCGTAGCGGTTCTGGACCGGGTCCCACTCGCTCGTCCAGAGGAACGAGAGGCCGTAGGCGCGGATCGCCGGCGCGGCGCCGATCACGAGCGAGATCAGGATGCCGGCCAGCAAGGCCAGCGTCAACCAGGCGGCGCTATGGGCAAGCGCGGAGAAAAGCGCGTCCGCCCAGGGCGAGACGCGCCTTGCGGCGGGCGGGCGGTTCTTCATGTCCGCCCGTATCTTGCCCTCCTCGCGGAGGAAGGGCGTCGCCGGGAAAGTCGCTGACACGATCCTCCTACTTCCAGCCGATCGCCTTGCCCGACGCGTCCTTGAGGTTGGCGGCCCATGACTTGCGCACCAGGTCCTTGACCGGCGCGGGCAAGGGCACGTACTCGAGATCGTCGGCCATCTTGTCGCCGTTGCCGTAGGCCCAGTCGAAGAACTTCAGTGTGTTGGCGGCGCTCGTCGGTTTGTCCTGCGCCTTGTACATCAGGATGAAGGTCGCGCCGCTGATCGGCCAGGCGTCCTTGCCAGGCTGGTCGGTCAGCACCTGGAAGAAGGTCTTCGACCAGTCGGCGCCCGCGGCCGCGGCCTTGAAGTTGTCGGCGTCAGGGGGAACGAAGTTGCCGTCCTTGTTCTTGAGCAAGGCGTAGGTCATCTTGTTCTGCTTGGCGTAGGCGTACTCGACGTAGCCGATCGAGTTCGGCAGCCGCTGCACGAACGCGGCGACGCCCTCGTTGCCCTTGCCGCCCGCGCCGACCGGCCAGTTGACGGCAGTGCCTTCACCGACCTTCGCCTTCCAGTCGGGGTTCACCTTCGACAGGTAGTTGGTGAAGATGAACGAGGTGCCGGACCCGTCGGCGCGGCGCACCGGCGAGATCGCTTCGTCGGGGAGCGGAACGCCCGGATTGAGCGCCGTCAGCGCGGCGTCGTTCCACTTGGTGACCTTGCCGAGATAGATGTCGCCGAGCACCTGGCCGGTGAGCTTGATCTGTCCCGGCGCGATGCCCTTGATGTTGACCACCGGCACGACGCCGCCGATCACGGTCGGGAACTGGACGAGGCCGTCCTTGGCGAGGACGTCGTCGGCCAGCGGCATGTCGGACGCGCCGAAATCGACCGTCTTGGCGCGGATCTGCTGGATGCCGGCGCCCGAGCCGACCGACTGGTAGTTGAGACGCGCGCCGGTCGCCTTGTGGTACGCGTCGGCCCACTTGGCGTAGATGGGCGCGGGGAACGTCGCCCCGGCACCGGTCATGTCCTGCGCCATCACGGCGGAGCCCGAGCAGACGAGCAGAACGAGAGTGAGAGCGCGCGGCAGCAGTGGGGTCATGTCGAGCCTTTCGAGGAGGGCGGAACGATTGCGTTGCCGGCACTCTACGAAGGCTGTATGACGTGGCCGTGACAAGACCGGCTTGGCTGCGTCCCCGACGCCGGGTGTGTCACGCGGCTGTCATGAAGGGCGGAGGACGCCTCGCGAGCAGCACGCCACCGAAACGGCGGCTCGGGCCGATGCTCAGGCGAGCGTCGCCGCCAGTTGCTCCGCGCAGCGCTTCGACTGCGCCGCGTCGCGCGCCTCGACCATGACGCGAACCACCGGCTCGGTGCCCGACGGCCGGATCAGCACGCGGCCGCTCGCGCCGAGCTCGCGGTCGATCTCGGCGCGGCGATCGGCGAGCGCGCGGTTCGCGGTCCAGTCGGCGCCCGGCTTGAGGCGGACGTTGATGAGCGTCTGCGGAAAGAGATCGACCCCGGCGAGCAGGTCGGCGAGCGGACGTCCCGAGCGGACGACCGCCTCGAGCACCATCAGCGCGCTGACGATGCCGTCGCCGGTCGTGTGGCGGTCGAGCGCGAGGAGGTGGCCCGAGCCCTCGCCGCCGAGCTGCCAGCCGCGCCGCAGCAGCTCCTCCAGCACGTAGCGGTCGCCGACCGAGGTGCGGACGACGTCTATGCCGCGGCCGCGCAGCGCCTGCTCGATGCCGAGGTTGGTCATCAGCGTGCCGACGACGCCGGGCACCGCGAGGCCGTGATCGAGGCGAGCAGTGGCGAGCACGTAGAGCAGCTCGTCGCCGTTGTAGAGGCGGCCGGCGCCGTCGACGACCTGGAGCCGGTCGCCGTCGCCGTCGAGGGCGATGCCGTAGTCGGCGCCGCCGGCGACGACGGCATCGACGAGCGCCTGCGGCGCGGTCGCCCCGAAGCCGGCGTTGATGTTGAAGCCGTCCGGCCGGCAGCCGATCGACGTGACCTCGGCACCGAGCTCGTGGAAGACGTCGGGAGCGACGTGGTACGCGGCGCCGTGGGCGGCGTCGACGACGATCGACAGGCCGCGCAGCGACAGGTCGTTGCTGCAGGTGCTCTTGCAGAACTCGACGTAGCGTCCGCTCGCGTCGTCGAGACGACGCGCGCGACCGAGCTCGGCGGAGCCGACCCAGCGCTGCTCGCCGGCGATCGCGGTTTCGACCTCGCTCTCCCACGCATCGGGAAGCTTCTCGCCGCGCGCCGAGAAGAACTTGATGCCGTTGTCGGCGAACGGGTTGTGCGAGGCGCTGATGACGACGCCGAGGTCGAGGCGAAGCGCCCGCGTCAGGTAGGCGACGCCGGGCGTCGGCAGCGGCCCGGTGAGAACGACGTCGACACCGGCGGAGGCGAACCCCGCTTCCAGCGCCGACTCGATCATGTAGCCGGAGATGCGCGTGTCCTTGCCGATCAGCACCGTCGGGCGGCGTTCGGTCTTGCGCAGGACCTGGCCGACGGCATGGCCGAGACGGAGCATGAAGTCGGGCGTGATCGGCGCTTCGCCGACCGTGCCGCGGATGCCGTCGGTGCCGAAATACTTTCTGCTCATGGGATGCTGGCGCGCGCGCTGGAAAGGTCGGCGCGATTATCGGCGCCGCCAGCGGCCTGCCAGACCGCCAGGCCGGCGACTGTCGCGGCGACGTCGTGGACGCGGACGATTCGCGCGCCGCGCTGCACGGCGATCACAGCGGCGACGACGCTGGCGGCATCGAGCCGGGCCTGCTCGCCGGGCGACCGGCCGGCCGGCGCTTTCGCCGCCAGCCCGGCGAGCCGCGCCAGCGTCGACTTGCGCGACCAGCCGACGAGAAGCGGAACGCCGAGAGCGAGGAGCGCGTCCTGGCGGGCGAGCAGCTCGAGGTTCTGTGCCGGCGTCTTGCCGAAGCCGATACCGGGGTCGACGACGATGCGCTCGCGGTCGATCCCCGCCGCCTCGGCGGCGTCGATCCGCTCGCGCAGGAAGGCGGCGACCTCGCCGGCGACATCGCCGTAGGTCGCCTCGGCCTGCATCGATCGCGGCGTGCCGCTCATGTGCATGAGGCAGGCGCCGCAGCGGGGATGGGCGGCGACGAGCTCGAGCGCGCCGGCCGTTCGCAGCGCCGCGATGTCGTTGACGATGTCGACGCCGAGGTCAAGCGCGGCGCGCATCACCTCGACCTTGGTCGTGTCGATCGAGACCGGACAGCCGAGGCCGACGGCCGCCGCGAGCACCGGAAGCACGCGCGCGAGCTCGGCCTCGGCGCTCACTGGCAACGCACCCGGCCGGCTCGACTCGCCGCCAACGTCGAGGAGGTCGGCGCCGTCCTTCAGAAGCTGCTCGCAGCGCGCGATCGCCTGCGCCGGCGACGGGTCCGCGCCGCCTTCGGAGAAAGAGTCCGGCGTGACGTTGACGATTCCCATCACGCGCGGCTGCGCGAGGTCGATTGCGAAGCGGCTCGTCCGCCAGATCGGGCCGCTCATGAAAAACGGGGCCGAAGCCCCGTCTCGAATCGCGCCACGACCATCCTCAGGCGGCAGCGGGCGCGCTGCCCGGAGTCACCGGCGGAACGCCACCGCTCGGCTTCACCTGCGACGGCACCCAGTCCTTCGGCGTCCTCGGCGGCTTGCCGGACATGATGTCGTCGATCTGGTCGGAATCGATCGTCTCCCACTCGAGGAGCGCCGCCGCCATCGCGTGCATCTTGTCCTGGTTGTCCTCGATGAGCTTGCGCGCAATGGCGTACTGCTCGTCGATGATGCGGCGGATGACCAGGTCGACCTTCCTCATCGTCTCTTCCGACATCGTCGTCGTCTTGGTCACCGAGCGGCCGAGGAAGACCTCGCCTTCGTTCTCGGCGTAGACCATCGGGCCGAGCTCGTCGGTCATGCCGTAGCGGGTGACCATGTCGCGCGCGATCGAGGTGGCACGCTCGAAGTCGTTGCTCGCGCCGGTCGTCATCTGGTGCATGAACACCTCTTCGGCGATGCGGCCGCCGAAGAGCACGGCGATCGTCGAGAGCATGCGCTCCTTGTCGAGGCTGTAGCGGTCGCCTTCCGGGAGCTGCATCGTCACGCCGAGGGCGCGGCCGCGCGGAATCACCGTCACCTTGTGGACCGGATCGGTCTTCGGCATCAATCGCGCGACGAGGGCGTGACCGGACTCGTGGTACGCGGTGTTGCGGCGCTCCTCCTCCGGCATGATCATGGACTTCCGCTCGGGGCCCATCATGATCTTGTCCTTGGCGCGCTCGAAGTCGACCATCTCGACGACCCGACCCGAGCGCCGCGCCGCGAACAGCGCCGCCTCGTTGACGAGGTTGGCGAGATCAGCGCCCGAGAAGCCCGGCGTGCCGCGCGCCAGGATGTCGGCACGGATGTCCTGGCCGACCGGGACCTTGCGCATGTGGATGTTGAGCACCTGCTCACGGCCGCGCACGTCCGGCAGCGTCACATAGACCTGGCGGTCGAAGCGGCCCGGCCGCAGCAGCGCCGGATCGAGGATGTCGGGCCGGTTGGTTGCGGCCATGACGATGACGCCGAGATTGGTCTCGAAGCCGTCCATCTCGACCAGCATCTGGTTCAGCGTCTGCTCGCGCTCGTCGTTGCCGCCGCCGAGGCCGGCGCCGCGATGGCGCCCGACGGCGTCGATCTCGTCGATGAAGATGATGCAGGGCGCGCTCTTCTTGGCCTGCTCGAACATGTCGCGCACACGCGCCGCGCCGACGCCGACGAACATCTCGACGAAGTCGGAGCCCGAGATCGAGAAGAACGGAACCTTGGCCTCGCCGGCGATCGCCTTGGCGAGGAGCGTCTTGCCGGTGCCGGGAGGGCCGACCAGCAACACGCCGCGCGGGATGCGTCCGCCGAGCTTCTGGAACTTCTGCGGGTCCTTCAGGAAGTCGACCAGCTCCTTGACTTCTTCCTTGGCCTCGTCGCAGCCGGCGACGTCGGCGAAAGTCGTCGTGTTGTTGGCCTCGTCGAGCATGCGCGCCTTCGACTTGCCGAAGCTGAACGCGCCGCCCTTGCCGCCGCCCTGCATCTGGCGCATGAAGTAGATCCAGACGCCGATGAGCAGCAGGATCGGCCCCCAGGAAGCGAGGATCGAGAGCAGGAACGAAGGCTCTTCGCGCGGCTTGACGTCGAACTTGACGCCGTTGTTGATCAGGTCGCCGACGAGGCCGCGATCGAGGTAGGTCGCGGTCGTGCGCAGCTCCTTGTCGTCGGTCGTCTTGGCGCGGATCTCGGTCGAGCCGCCGACGCCTTCCTGCAGCGTGACGCTACGGACGCGCTTGCCGCGCACCTCTTCCAGGAAATCGGAGTAGCCGATCGCGCCCGTCTGCGCGCCGGTGCGCTCGAACTGCTTGAAGACGGTGAAGAGGACCAGCGCGATCACCAGCCAGACCGCGACCTTCGAAAACCATTGATTGTTCACCGCGACTCCAATTCCAAAGAACCGAGCGCCCCGAAAACCACGGGGGCTCGACTCACGGCATCTGCGGCCGATTTTAGTCCACGCAAGCCCGGTGCTGCGGGGCGGCTGCCCAGGGCATTTGACGCGCTATTTCGGGATATCGACGCCGGATGCGCGAGGCTTGAGGCCGATTCCGGCCAGAAAGGTCTCGGCCGACTTCGCCCGCGACGCTTTCGGCTTGACCGCCTTCACGGTCCTGAAGCTCGCCTTGAAGCGTTCGACGAGCTGACTGTAGCCGCTGCCGTGAAAGACCTTGCAGACAAGGCTGCCTTCCGGGCGCAGGTGGCGCTGGGCGAAATCGATCGCCAGCTCGACCAGGTCGGCCATTCGCGCCGCGTCGGAGGCGGCGACGCCCGACAGGTTCGGCGCCATGTCCGAGAGGACGACGTCGACCGGCCGGCCGCCGACACGGGTCTCGAGCAGCGCCAGGACCTCCGGCTCGCGGAAGTCGCCGGCGATGAAGTCGACGCCGTCGATCGGCTCGAACTCGAGCATGTCGAGGGCGACGATCGTGCCGTGCAGCGGACCGGGCGCGGCCGCCGGGTCGGTGCTCGTGCCCCGGCCGAACTTCCTCCGCACGTATTGGCTCCAGGCGCCCGGCACCGCGCCGAGGTCGACGACGAACTGGCCGGGCTCGAGAAGGTGCAGCTGCTCGTCGATCTCCTTCAGCTTGTAGGCGGCGCGGGACCGGTAGCCCTCGCGCTGGGCGAGCTTGACGTACGGATCGGTGAGGTGGTCGTGCAGCCACGCCTTGTTCAGCTTCTTGCTCTTGCCGCGTGCCGTCATGGGGCGCCGATAATAGGCGCGTGACCGCCCTCCTCCTCAGCGCCGCCGAGCGCAAACAAAAGCGCGCCGAGGCGCACCACCTCGATCCTGTCGTCGCGATCGGTCACGACGGCGCGACGCCCGCCGTGCGGCGTGAGATCGAAGCCGCGCTCGACGCCCACGGGCTGGTCAAGATCCGCGTCTTCTCCGACGACCGCGCCGCCCGCGAGGCCCTCCTCGGCGAGCTCAGCGATGCGTTCACCGCGGCGCCGATCCAGCACATCGGCAAGCTGCTCGTCCTTTGGCGGCCGCCGGCGCCGAAGGAGAAGGCCGAGAAGGAAGGCCGGATGCCCGGACCGAAGGTCGTCAAGGTGCTCAAGTTCTCGAAGAGCGGCAACCACCGGCCGCAGGTCAAGAAGGTCACCGTCGTCGGCAACATGCGGCTCGCCGCAGGCGGAACGCTGAAGCGGGCGCGCCGTCGCCCGGCGAGCATCAAGAAGTCGGCGCAGCAGCCGTAGGTCGCTCGCTGCCGAGCGGCAGCGCAGATCTCGAGAGGCGCCAGGCCAACACCGCGATCGCGACGAATTTCAGCGCGAAGAACGTCGAGGCGACGCCGTGCAGCACGGCGAACGACGGACCGCCCTCGCCCCGACCGGCGGTCTCGATCATCGGCTGGATCGCGTAGTGGCCGGCGACGATGCAGAAGATCGCGCCCAGCGCGAGCAGCATCTCGGTGCTGAAGCGCGAGGCGCCGTGCGCGGCATCGCGGCGCGCGATCTGCAACGCGAGCACCAGGAGGACGGCGCCGAAGCCGATGCCAACCATCGCGTCGACGGCGAACAGCCTGGCTGCGACGCGCCCGGCGTCGCCACGCGGCAGCGTCGCGAAGACGACCGGCGCAGCGACGACGCCGACGCCGGCGACCAGGCCGGCCCAGACGCCGGCAAGCCAGGCCGCGGCGCGCCGAACCAACGGACTCACGACCTCACTCGTAGCGAACGCCGGTGATCTCGTAGCTCTTGACGCCGCCGGGCGCCTGCACCTCGGCGATGTCGCCCTCGACCTTGCCGATCAGCGCGCGCGCGATCGGCGAGCTGATCGAAACCAGTCCCTGCTTCAGGTCGGCCTCGTCATCGCCGACGATCTGGTACGTGACCTTGCTGCCGCTGTCTTCCTCCTCGAGGTCAACGGTCGAGCCGAAGACGACGCGGCCGTCGGCGTCGACCGACTTCGGGTCGATGATCTGCGCCGCGGCGAGCTTGCTCTCGACCTCGAGGATGCGGCCTTCGATGAAGCCCTGCTTGTCCTTGGCCGCCTCGTACTCGGCGTTCTCGGACAGATCGCCCTGCGCGCGCGCGTCCGAGATCGCCTGGATCACGGCGTGGCGCTCGACGTTCTTGAGTCGATTGAGCTCTTCTCGCAGTTTCTCGGCACCGCGTCGGGTCAGCGGAATGGTGGCCATGGCAGGGAACCTCGACAAAAAACAAAGCCGCCGTCGGCAGACTCCGGCGGCGGCGGGGTGGAATCAGTTTAGTGCAGTTCGGCGTGCAGTTCCTGCAGCGAGGTCACGCCGAGATCGTCGCGGTGCTTCATGCCCTCGACCGCCGCTTCGCAGCCCGCCATGCTGGTGTAGTAGGTGACGCGATGGGCGAGCGCCGCCTGGCGGATGTGGCGCGAATCGGCGATCGCCGTGCGCGTCTCGTCGACGGTCGTGAAGACGAGCTGGATCTCGCCGTTCTTCAGCATGTCGACGATGTGCGGCCGGCCGTCCTTGACCTTGTTGACGGCGCGCACCGGAACGCCGGCGTCGCCGATCGCCGCGGCCGTGCCGCGCGTCGCGACGAGCGAGAAGCCGAGCGCGTGCAGGTCGCGGGCGACGGCGACCGCGCGCTGCTTGTCGCCGTTGCGCACCGTGACGCAGACCGTGCCGCGCGTCGGCAGGCGCGAGCCGGCGCCGAGCTGGCTCTTCAGCATCGCCTCGCCGAAGGTCCGCCCCGCTCCCATCACCTCGCCGGTCGAGCGCATCTCGGGGCCGAGGATCGGATCGACGCCCGGAAACTTGTTGAACGGAAAGACCGCTTCCTTGACCGAGAAATACGGCGGGACGACCTCGCCGCGAACGCCCTTCTGGCTCGCCAGCGACTGGCCGACCATGCAACGCGCGGCGATCTTGGCGAGAGGCTCGCCGGTCGCCTTGGAGACGAACGGCACCGTGCGCGACGCACGCGGGTTGACCTCGAGGACGTAGATCACCGCCGCGTCGCCGTCGCCGGCGACATCGCCCTGGATCGCGAACTGAACGTTCATCAGGCCGACGACCTTGAGCGCTTTCGCCATCAACGCCGTCTGCCGCCGCATTTCGTCCTGGAGCTTCTTCGGCAGCGAATACGGCGGCAGCGAGCACGCCGAATCGCCCGAATGGATGCCCGCCTGCTCGACGTGCTCCATGATGCCGCCGATCATGACCTCGGCACCGTCGCTGATGCAGTCGACGTCGACCTCGATCGCGTCGTCGAGGAAGCGGTCGAGCAGCACCGGCGACTTCTCGCTCACCTTGACGGCCTCGCGCATGTAGCGCTCGAGGTCCTTGTCGCCGTGGACGATCTCCATCGCCCGGCCGCCGAGGACGTAGCTCGGCCGGACGACGAGCGGATAGCCGATCTCCTGCGCCAGGACGAGCGCCTGCTCCTCCGTTCGCGCGGTGCGGTTGGGCGGCTGGCGCAGGCCGAGCTCGGTGAGCAGCTTCTGGAAGCGCTCGCGGTCCTCGGCGACGTCGATGGAATCGGGCGAGGTGCCGACGATCGGCACGCCGGCGCGCTCGAGCTCGAGGGCGAGCTTCAAGGGCGTCTGGCCCCCGTACTGGACGATGACGCCGAGCGGCTTTTCCTTGGCGACGATCTCGAGCACGTCCTCGAGCGTCACCGGTTCGAAGTAGAGGCGGTCCGACGTGTCGTAGTCGGTCGACACGGTCTCGGGGTTGCAGTTGACCATGATCGTCTCGTAGCCATCCTCGCGCATCGCGAGCGCGGCGTGGACGCAGCAGTAGTCGAACTCGATGCCCTGGCCGATGCGGTTCGGGCCGCCGCCGAGGACCATGATCTTCTTGCGGTCGGTCGGCTCGGCCTCGCACTCCTCGTCGTAGGTCGAGTACATGTAGGCGGTCTGCGTCGCGAACTCGGCGGCGCAGGTGTCGACGCGCTTGTAGACCGGCCGCACGCCGAGCTCGTGGCGGCGTGCCCGCACCGCGTGCTCGTCGGTGGCGAGCAGGCGCGCCAGGCGTCGGTCCGAGAAGCCCTTGCCCTTCAGGTAGCGAAGCTCGGCCGCCGAGAGGCCGGCCAGCGTCCGGCCGGCGAGCTGGCGCTCGGTCGCGACGATCTCCTCGATCTGGGCGAGGAACCACGGATCGATCGCCGTCTCCTCGAAGATCTCGTCGAGGCTCATGCCGATCCGGAACGCGTCGGCGACGTAGAGCAGCCGCTCCGGCCCGGCCTCGCCGATTTCCTGGACGATCTCCTCGCGGTCGCTCGAGCGCCTCGAAAGGCCGTCGATGCCGGTCTCGAGGCCGCGCAGCGCTTTCTGCAGGCTTTCCTGGAAGGTGCGGCCGATCGCCATCACCTCGCCGACGGACTTCATCTGCGTCGTCAGGCGCGAGTCGGCGGCGGGGAACTTCTCGAACGCGAAGCGCGGGATCTTGGTGACGACGTAATCGATCGACGGCTCGAAGCTCGCCGGGGTCGCGCCGCCGGTGATGTCGTTCCTCAGCTCGTCGAGCGTGTAGCCGATCGCCAGCTTGGCCGCGACCTTGGCGATCGGAAAGCCGGTCGCCTTCGACGCCAGCGCCGACGAACGCGAGACGCGCGGGTTCATCTCGATGACGACCATCCGGCCGTCCTTCGGGTTGACCGCGAACTGGACGTTCGAGCCGCCGGTCTCGACGCCGATCTCGCGCAGGATCGCGATCGACGCGTTCCTCATCAGCTGGTATTCCTTGTCCGACAGCGTCTGCGCCGGGGCGACCGTGATCGAGTCGCCGGTGTGGATCCCCATCGGGTCGAGGTTCTCGATCGAGCAGACGATGATGCAGTTGTCCGCCTTGTCGCGGACGACCTCCATCTCGAACTCCTTCCAGCCGATCAGGCTCTCCTCGATCAGGAGCTCGCTGGTCGGCGAGAGGTCGAGGCCGCGCTTGCAGATCTCCTCGAACTCGTCGCCGTTGTAGGCGATGCCGCCGCCGGTGCCGCCGAGCGTGAAGCTCGGCCGGACCACCATCGGGAAGCCGTTGCCGCCGGTCTCGTTCGTGATCCGCCGCTGCACCGCGAGCGCCTCCTCGAGCGAATGGGCGATCCCAGACCTCGCCGACGCCAGGCCGATGCCCGTCATCGCGTCCTTGAACTTGAGCCGGTCCTCGGCCTTCTCGATCGCCTTCTCGCTGGCGCCGATCATCTCGACGCCGTACTTCAGCAGCACGCCGTGCTTGTGCAGGTCGAGGGCGCAGTTGAGCGCGGTCTGGCCGCCCATCGTCGGCAGGACGGCGTCGGGCCGCTCCTTGGCGATGATCTTCTCGACCATGCTCCAGGTGATCGGCTCGATGTAGGTGACGTCGGCCATCTCCGGGTCGGTCATGATCGTCGCCGGGTTGCTGTTGACGAGGATGACGCGGTAGCCCTCCTCGCGCAGCGCCTTGCACGCCTGCGCGCCCGAGTAGTCGAACTCGCACGCCTGGCCGATGACGATCGGGCCGGCGCCGATGATCAGGATCGAGCGGAGGTCGGTGCGCTTAGGCATTCGCGCTCTCGCGGGCCATCGAGGCGACGAAGCGGTCGAACAGGTAGCCGATGTCGTGCGGCCCGGGCGAGGCTTCCGGGTGGCCCTGGAAGCAGAATGCGGGCTTGCCGACGTGGGCGAGGCCTTGCAGCGTGCCGTCGAAGAGCGAGACGTGGGTCGGCCTGAGCGTCGCCGGCAGCGATTCGGGATCGACCGCGAAGCCGTGGTTCTGGCTCGTGATGCTGACCCGGCCGCTGTCCAGGTCCTTCACCGGATGGTTGGCGCCGTGGTGGCCGAACTTCATCTTGTAGGTTCGCGCGCCGGCGGCGAGCGCCATGATCTGGTGGCCGAGGCAGATGCCGAAGGTCGGCAGGCCGCGATCGATGAACTCGCGCGTCGCCGCGATCGCGTAGTCGCACGGCTCCGGATCGCCCGGCCCGTTGGCGAGGAAAACGCCGTCGGGTTTCTGCGCGAGCACGTCGGCCGCCGGCGTCTCTGCCGGCACGACGGTGATGCGGCAGCCGCGCGCCGCGAGCATGCGCAGGATGTTGAACTTGACGCCGAAGTCGTAGGCGACAACGTGCCAGCGCGGCTCCTTGACGCTGCCGTAGCCGCGGCCGAGCGCCCACGTCGTCTCCTTCCACTCGTACGGCTCGCGCACGCTCACGACCTTGGCGAGGTCGAGGCCGGCCATGCCCGGCGTCGCGCGTGCCTGGGCGATCGCGCCGTCGACAAGCGCCGGCGTGACCGTCTCGCCCTGAGCGAGGGCGACGATGCAGCCGTTCTGCGCGCCGCCGCTGCGCAAGAGCCTCGTCAGGCGGCGCGTGTCGATGCCGGCGATGCCGACCGTGTTCTCGCGCCGCAGGTACTCGCCGAGCGAGGCGCCGCTGCGAAAGTTCGACTCGCGTGCCGGCACGTCCTTGACGACCAGTCCGGCGGCGAAGACTCGCGCCGATTCGACGTCCTCCGCGCTCGTGCCGTAGCTGCCGATGTGCGGATAGGTGAGCGTGACGATCTGGCGGCAGTAGCTCGGATCGGTGAGGATCTCCTGGTAGCCGGTGAGCGCGGTGTTGAAGACGACCTCGCCGGTCGTCGTGCCCGTGGCGCCGATCGATCTGCCCATGAACACCGTGCCGTCGGCGAGGGCCAGGAGGGCCTGGGCGTGGTCGGGCAGCAGTTGCGGGGACACGGGACTCCGAATCGGGGCGCGGGGACCGGCGCGGCGGCTGCCGGCCGGGGAATCGCCGTCGGCTGGGCGAACCGGGCGGCCGCGACAACCGGCGTTTCGCGTCGGCTGAAGCGGTGCAATTGTAGCCGCCTGCCCGGCGTCGACAGCCTGTGCTGCCCGGCGTCGGCGGCCTTGAAAGTCGCCTTCTCGGCACCACTTCGGGCACATCGGCGGCCGCGCCGATCCACTCGGGCGCTCGGGAGGCGCGGTGGCTCACGTGGCTGGGAACTAGAATCGGCGCCGACACTCTCAGACAGTTGTCACTCGTCGTCTTTCCTTCGGAGGATCCATGGACGAATCCCTGCAGACGGTCAACCTAGGTTACGCAGTCCCCAGCGTGGAGCAGCGCAACCGCGTGCTGCGCAACACGTACTGGCTGCTCGCCCTGTCGATGGTTCCCACGGTGCTCGGCGCCTGGATCGGCGTTTCGAGCGGGTTCATGGCGACGATGGGCGTCGGCATGAGCTTCATCGTCTTCATGGTGGGTGCCTTCGGGTTCATCTACGCCATCGAGAAGACCAAGAACTCGGCCGCCGGCGTTCCGGTGCTGCTCGGCTTCACATTCTTCATGGGCCTGATGCTGTCGCGCCTGATCGGCCACGTGCTCGGCTTTGCCAACGGCACGGCGCTGATCATGGTGGCGTTTGCCGGCACCGGCGCCACCTTCCTCGGCATGGCGACGTTGTCGTCGCTGATCAAGCGCGACCTGTCGACGATGGGCAAGTTCCTCTACATCGGCGCGATCATGCTGCTGGTGGCGATCATCGCCAACATCTTCCTGCAGTCGAGCGCGCTCTTCGTGACGATCGCGGTCCTGATGGTCGGCATCTTCTCGGCCTTCATCGTCTACGACCTGAAGCGCGTCCGCAACGGCGAGGAAACGAACTACATCAGCGCGACCTTGAACATCTACCTGGACCTGTACAACATCTTCCAGGCGCTGCTCTCGCTGCTCGGCTTCGCCGGCAGCCGGGATTGACGACGCTTCGCTGAAATCTAAACGGGGCCGTTGGCCCCGTTTTCTTTTGGGTCCCGCGTCGGGCTATGCGACGAGCAGGTGGGCGATCGAGTTGGCGTAGTAACGCAGGATCGTCAGCTCGCGCGGGTTGGCCTGGAACAGGCCGTCGTGCTCGTGCACCAGGCCGCGCAGGGTCAGCATGCGCAGGCCGACGGTGAGCGCGTAGTCGCGGTCGGTGCGCGGCACGTAGACGTGGCCGCCGGCGGCCTCGACGCCATCCATCAGCGCCTGCACCGCCGACTTCAGCTCGAGCTCGGAGATCGGCCGGGCGTCGTCGCGCAGCAGCACGCTCGCGACTAGCGGCACGGGCAGGACCGGGACGACCTCGCCGATCCGCGCCATCAACATCTTGCCGACGGCGGCGACGGGCTGGCGGCGGCCGGCATCGTCGAGGGCGCGGAAGTCAACGCCGTGCGCCTCGACGTAGGCGCGCATCGACACCGGCGTCCCGAAGTTGACGCAGGCGTAGCCATGCCGATAGCGCCGGCCGAGGACGGCGAGGATCGACTGGCGCGAAGCGAATCGCGCCAGGATCGCGAGCTTCCTCAGCAGGCCGACGCCGGCCGCCGCCGGATCGAGCTTGCGCAGCAGCGAACGGTCCTCGAGGACGCGGTCGTAGTTGATCCCGACCGGGATGAAGACGAGGTCGCGCTGCGCCGCCGGGTCGAAGCCCTTCAACATGTAGTCGAGCAGGCCGAGCTTGGGCTCGCGCAGGCGGCCGTCGGTCGTCAGCCCGCCTTCCGGGTACATCGCCTGAGGGACGCCGCCCTCGGTCGCCATCTGCACGTAGCGCTGCAGCACCATCCGGTAGAGCGGGTCGCCCGAGTTGCGGCGGACGAAATACGCGCCCATGGCCCGGATCAATCCCTGCAGCGGCCAGATTCGCGCCCACTCGCCGACCGCGTAGCTCAGCGCCACCCGTTCGGCGGCGAGGAACGAGACGAGCACGTAGTCCATGTTGCTGCGATGGTTCATGACGAAGACCACCGTCGACCTCGGGTCGATCGCCGCCAGCGCCGCGGCATCGGTGTAGCCGAGGCGGACGCGATAGGTCATCTTGGCGAAGGTCTTGGCGAGCCAGTAGCCGACGCGGAAATAGACGTAGGCGTTGAACGCCGGGACGATCTCGCCGGCGTAACGGCGCACGCGCTGGACGAGAACGTCGCGCGGAACGCCGCTTTCCACCACCTGCTGGTGCACGGCGGCGAGCACGCGCTGATCGCTCGTCAGCCGGTCGAGCAAAGCGCGGCGCCGGGTCAGCTTGAACTCCGGCAGCTCGATCTTGAACCGCGTGCTGATCTCGTTCATGACGCGGCGCACCTTGCGGCGGAAGTACCAGCGCACGCCAGGCAGCAGGAACCACTCGAGCGCCGCGAACAGCGCCAGGCCGACCAGCACGACCAGCAGCCACAGCGGCACGGCGACGAGCTGCGTCACTGCGGCGCTTCCTGGCGCTCGAAGACGACGATGCTCTCGACGTGCGCCGTGTGCGGGAACATGTTGACGACGCCTGCCGCCGCGCAGCGGTAGCCGGCGCGGTGGACGAAGAGGCCGGCGTCGCGCGCCAGCGTCGCCGGGTTGCAGCTGACGTAGACGATCCGCTCGGGCGCGCGCCACGACGCGTCGTCAGCTGGGGCTTCGCAGCGGTCGGCGAGCGCCTTGGCGATCGCGAACGCGCCTTCTCGCGGCGGATCGATCAGCCACTTCGCGGCGTTGCCGAAAGCGACCAGGTCGTCGGCCGTGACCTCGAACAGGTTACGAACCGCGAAGCTCGCCTTCGCCGCGAGACCGTTGAGCGTCGCCGCAGCGCCGGCGCGCTCGATCAGCGCGCCGCTGCCTTCGAGGCCGAGGACACGGCCGGCGCGAGTCGCCAGCGGCAGGGTGAAGTTGCCGAGGCCGCAGAACCAGTCGATCACGAACTCGTCGGCCGTCGGCGCGAGCAACCGCAGCGCGCGCGAAACGAGCGCCTCGTTGATCTCGTGGTTGACCTGGGTGAAGTCGGTCGGCCGGAACGGCATGCGCAGGCCGAACTCGGGCAGTCGGTAGGCGAGCCCCGACGCCGCGCCGTCGAGCGGATGCGCGGTCTCGGGGCCTTTGGGCTGCAGCCACCATTCGACGCCATGACGGCGCGAGAACTCGCGCAGCAGCGCCAGGTCGACTTCGCCGAGCGGCTCGAGGTGGCGCAGGACGAGCGCGGTGACGCCGTCGCCGGCGGCGAGCTCGATCTGCGGCAGGCGGTCGCGCGCCGGCATCGCGCCGATCAGCGCGCGCAGCGGCAGGATCAGGTCGCTCACGTTGCGCGGCACGACGTCGCAGCTTGCGATCTCGGCGACGAAGCTCGACTTGCGCTCGTGGAAGCCGACCAGCACCGTCCCCTTCTTGACGACGTGGCGTACCGACAGGCGCGCCCGCTGGCGGTAGTTCCAGTCCGGGCCGCGCATCGGCCGGAGCACGCGCTCGGGCCGGACCTTGCCGAGGTGCCAGAGCGCGTCCTCGAGCGCGCGCTGCTTGGTCGCGACCTGCGCGGCGACGTCGAGGTGCTGCATCTTGCAGCCGCCGCAGACGCCGAAGTGCGGACAGCGCGGCACGACGCGCAGCGCGCTCTCACGACGCAGCTCGACGAGCGTCGCCTGTTCCCAGTTGTTCTTGCGCCGCTTGACCGCGACCCGGACTTCCTCGCCAGGCAGCGCGTCCTCGACGAACACCACCTTGCCTTCGCTGTTGTGGGCAACGCCTTGCGCGTCGAGATCGAGCGACTCGATCCGCAGCCATTCGTCGGCGCTCGTCATGCGGCGATTATCCGGGCCGCGTCGCGCTGCTAAACTGCGCCCGCCAGGAGAGAGCTTCGTTCGCGCGAGGCCGCCGAAGGCGCAGACCGGGGCGATGCTCCGGTCGAACGCTCAGGCAACAGGGACTGGCAAACGCTTGCTTGCAGGCGTCCTCGCTGGAGAGAGGCCCGCCGCGAGCGGGTCCACCGAAGGGGCAAGCAGCGTCGCTCGCGGCGCTGCCAATCTCTCAGGTAGAGCGGACAGCAGGGGCAGTTTTCCCGCCGGGGCGCGAGCTTCTGCGGGCGTGAAACGTGCTCCGGAGCCTGGCCGATGCCTGATTCGAGTCCCACCGCCGCCCTGCTGAAGACACCGCTGCATTCGCTCCACGTCGTGCTCGGCGCGAAGATGGTGCCGTTCGCGGGCTACGACATGCCGGTCTCGTACCCCGCCGGCATCCTCGCCGAGCACCGCCAGTGCCGCGAAGCAGCGGTCCTGTTCGACGTCTCGCACATGGGCCAGCTGCGCCTGCGCGGCGCCGACGCGGCCGCGGCGCTCGAGACGCTCGTTCCGGTCGACGTCGTCGGCCTCGGCGAAGGCAGGCAGCGCTACGCGCTCTTCACCGACGATGCCGGCGGCATCCTCGACGACCTGATGGTGACGCGGCGCGCCGACCACCTGTTCCTGGTCGTCAACGCCGGCTGCAAGGTCGCCGACATCGCCCACCTGAAGGCGACGATCGCGAATCGCTGCGCCATCGAGCCGATGCCCGATCACGCCCTCCTCGCCTTGCAGGGACCTGCTGCGGCGGCCGTCGTCGCCCGCCTCGCGCCGACGCTGGCGCGCCTCACTTTCATGACGGGTGCCGCCGCGACGATCGCCGGCATCGACTGCTTCGCGACGCGCTCGGGCTACACCGGCGAGGACGGCTTCGAGATCTCGGTCGCGGCCGGCGATGCCGAAGCGCTCGCGCGTGCCCTCCTCGCCGAGCCCGAGGTGAAGCCTGCCGGTCTCGGCGCGCGCGACACGCTGCGACTGGAGGCGGGCCTGTGCCTCCACGGCCACGACATCGACACGACGACGACGCCGGTCGAGGCCGCCCTGACCTGGGCGATCCAGAAGGTGCGTCGCCCTGGCGGCGAGCGCGCCGGCGGCTATCCGGGCGCGGCGACGATCGAGCGCCAGCTCGGGGAAGGCGCGGCGCGAAAGCGCGTCGGCCTCGTCGGCCTCGAGCGCGCCCCGGTGCGCGAAGGCGCGGCGATCGTCGACGATGGCGGCGCATCGATCGGCCGCGTCACGAGCGGAACGATCGGCCCGAGCGTCGGCAAGCCGGTCGCGCTCGCCTACGTGCCGACGCCGCTCGCCGCGCCCGGCACGCTGCTGCACGCCGACGTTCGCGGCAAGCGCCAGCCGATGCAGGTCGCGACGCTGCCGTTCGCGCCGCACCGCTATTTCCGCGGCTAATCGAAGCCGCACGTCCAACCATTCCCGAGGAGCCTTGATGACCGTTCTCTACACGTCCGACCACGAATGGATCGACACCGGCGACGCCGCCGCCGCGACGGTCGGCATCACGACCCACGCGCAGGACGCGCTCGGCGACGTCGTCTTCGTCGACCTGCCTGCGGTCGGCGCGTCGTTCAAGAAGGGCGAGGTCGCCGGCGTCGTCGAATCGGTGAAGGCCGCGGCCGACATCTACATGCCGGTTGGCGGCGAAGTCGTCGAGGTCAACGAGGCGCTGCGCGCCGATCCATCGCTCGCCAACAGCGACCCGCTCGCCGCCGGCTGGTTCTTCAAGGTCCGCCTCAGCGACCCGGCCGAGACCGCCTCGCTGATGGACCAGGCCGCGTACGACGCGCTCGTCAAGGACGCCTGACGCCGCCGCGCGCCTCCACCGGGAACTCCCATGCTGATGCCCGCCCTGAAGCCGCTCGCCGAGCTCGAAAGCGCCGGCGAGTTCGTCCCCCGTCACGTCGGCATCGACGCCGAAGGCGAGGCGCACATGCTGTCGGTGATCGGCGCCGCGTCGCGCCGCGCGCTGATCGAGCAGGTCGTGCCGGCGTCGATCGTGCGCGCCGCGCCGATGCGCCTGCCCTCACCGCTGGGCGAGGCCGAGGCGCTCGCCGAGCTGCGCGGCATCGCGGCGCAGAACCGCGTCCTCAAGAGCTTCATCGGCCAGGGCTACCACGGCACTCACACACCGGGCGTCATCCTGAGGAACGTCCTTGAGAACCCGGCCTGGTACACGGCCTACACGCCGTACCAGGCGGAGATCTCGCAGGGCCGGCTCGAGGCACTCGTCAACTTCCAGACCATGGTCTGCGACCTGACCGGCATGGCGATCGCCAATGCCTCGATGCTCGACGAGGCAACCGCGGCCGCCGAAGCGATGACGCTCGCGCGGCGCAGCGTCAAGGCGAAGAGCGACCGGATCGTGGTCGCCGGCGACTGCCATCCGCAGACGATCGAAGTCCTGCGCACACGGGCGCAGCCGATAGGGCTCGAGATCGTCCTCGCCAACTCGGCCGAGGAGTGGAACCGCCTGATCGAGGACGGCGACTACTTCGCGGTGCTGGCGCAATGGCCGGCGACGGGCGGCGCGCTGCACGACATGCGCACCGACGCGCCGCGCATCCACGCGCACGGCGCCGCCTTCATCGTCGCCGCCGACCTGCTCGCGCTGACGCTCATCACGCCGCCGGGCGAGCTCGGCGCCGACATCGCCTGCGGCACGACCCAGCGCTTCGGCATGCCGATGGGCTGCGGCGGCCCGCACGCCGCCTACCTCGCCTGCCGCGACGAGTACAAGCGCGGCCTGCCCGGCCGCCTCGTCGGCGTCAGCATCGACGCGCACGGCGCGCCGGCGTATCGCCTCGCGCTGCAGACGCGCGAGCAGCACATCCGGCGCGAGCGCGCGACCTCGAACATCTGCACGGCGCAGGTGCTGCCGGCGGTCGTCGCCAGCATGTACGCCGTCTATCACGGGCCGACCGGCCTGAAGCGCATCGCCGAGCGCGTCGCCGCCTATGCCGCGGTGCTCGCCGAAGGGCTGCGCCGCCTCGGCTGCACGGTGCGCGGCGACACCGCCTTCGACACGCTGACGATCGACACCGGCGCCGCCACCGCCGAGCTGGCGCGCCGCGCCGCCGACGCCGGCATGAACCTGCGCCGCTTCCCCGAATGGGGCGACACGATGCTCGGCATCGCCCTCGACGAGACGACGACGCGCGACGACATCGTCGCGCTCTGGCGCGTATTCGCGAAGGACGGCCAGGCGCTGCCCGACTTCACCGCCTTCGAGCGCGGCATCGCGCCGATGATCCCCGACGGCCTGCGGCGCAGCTCGCCCTTCCTGACGCACCCGGTCTTCAACCGCCATCACAGCGAGACCGAGATGCTGCGCTACCTGCGCGGCCTCGCCGACAAGGACCTGGCGCTCGACCGATCGATGATCCCGCTCGGCTCGTGCACGATGAAGCTGAACGCGACCAGCGAGATGATTCCGATCACCTGGCCCGAGTTCGCGCAGATCCATCCGTTCGCGCCCGCCGATCAGCGTGCCGGCTACGACGCCTTGCGGCGCCAGCTCGAGGCGTGGCTGTGCGAGGCGACCGGCTACGCCGGCGTCAGCCTGCAACCGAACGCCGGCGCGCAGGGCGAATACGCCGGGCTGCTCGCGATCCGCGCCTGGCACGCGTCGCGCGGCGATGCGAAGCGAAGGGTCTGCCTGATTCCTGAGTCTGCCCACGGAACGAATCCGGCGAGCGCACAGATGGCGGGCCTGCAGGTCGTCGTGACGAAGTGCGACGCCGAGGGCAACGTCGACCTCGCCGACCTCGAGGCGAAATGCCAGCTCCACGCCGACGCCCTAGCGTGCGTGATGATCACCTACCCCTCGACCTACGGCGTCTTCGAGCGGCGCGTTCGCGAGCTGTGCGAGATCGTTCACCGGTACGGCGGCCGGGTCTACGTCGACGGTGCCAACATGAACGCGCTCGTGGGCGTCGCCGCGCCGGGCGAGTTCGGCGGCGACGTCAGCCACCTCAACCTGCACAAGACCTTCTGCATCCCGCACGGCGGGGGCGGTCCCGGCGTCGGCCCGGTCTGCGTCGCGGCCGACCTCGTCCCCTTCCTGCCCGGCCACGCGACCGGCGGCCTCGGTGGCGCAAGCGAGGGCGGCGTCGGCGCGGTCTCGGCGGCGCCGCTCGGCAACGCCGCAGTGCTGCCGATCAGCTGGATGTACATGCGGATGATGGGCAGCGAGGGCCTCCGCGCCGCGACCGAGACGGCGATCCTGAGCGCCAACTACATCTCCGCGCGCCTGGCCGACCACTACGAGCTGCACTACAGCGGCAACATCGCCGGCATCAAGGGCGGCGGCGTCGCCCACGAGTGCATCCTCGACCTCAGGCCGCTCAAGGACGCGACCGGCGGCGCGAGCGGTATCAGCGCCGAGGACGTCGCCAAGCGGCTGATCGACTACGGCTTCCATGCGCCGACGCTGAGCTTTCCGGTCGCCGGCACGCTGATGGTCGAGCCGACCGAGAGCGAATCGCTCGCCGAGCTCGACCGCTTCTGCGACGCGATGATCGCGATCCGCGCCGAGATCGCCAAGGTCGAGGCCGGTGCCTGGCCGCGCGACGACAACCCGCTGAAGGCCGCGCCGCACACGGCGGCGGCGCTGCTCGGCGCCGACTGGCCGCATGCGTACTCGCGCGAGGAGGCGGCGTACCCGAAGGCGTCGCTGCGCCACGCCAAATATTGGTCGCCGGTCGGCCGCGTCGACAACGTCTGGGGCGACCGCAACCTGTCGTGCTCGTGCCCGCCGATGGCGAGCTACGAAGACTGAGGCAATGACGCCGTCCGCTTGGAACGGCTTATGCGTGCGGCGGCGGCACCGCCACTCGCCGCCCGCTGCCATGCCGGACATCGCCGAATCGAGCACCGTTTTCAGCCACGTCTCGCCCGCCGACACGCCCTGGCGCAGCGGCGGCCTGCGCGATTTCTTCCTCTACAAGGACCTCGGCATCGAGGCGGCGACCCATGGCCGCGTCATCGCCCAGCTCGTCAAGGCCAACATGGCACCGGAGAAGGGCACGGGATGGCACCGCCATGAGGCCGATTTCCACATCGTGCTGATGCTCGAGGGCTGGGCGCGCTTCATGTACGGCGACCAGGAGACGCTGGTCTCGGCCGGCGACTGCGTGCACCAGCGGCCCGGAATCGTCCACTTCCTGTTCGACTACTCGCCCGACATGGAGTACCTCGAGGTCGTCGGGCCGGCAAACTTCACGACCGTCGACATGCCGGCGCCGGTCGAAGTGCCCGATGCCGCGCCGTGGCCGGCCGAGGCGAAAGCGGCCTAGAACTCCATGTCGAGCTCGGCGATGTCGTCGGGCTCGGCCTTGGCGGCGGCGAGCCATTCGCCCATCTCGGGCATCGCCATGATGGTGTCGCAGTAGCGGCGGCAGCGCGCGTCGAGGGGGACGTCGTAGGTGAGGAACCGGGTCACCACCGGCGCGTACATGGCGTCTGCCATGCCGCGCTGCTTGCCGAACAGGAACGGCCCGCCATAGGTGGCAAGGCAGTCGGTCCAGATCTCGACGATCCGCTCGATGTCGGGCTTGGCGCCGCCCCACACCCGGTGCTTCGGGTAGTGCGCCTTCAGGTTCATCGGCAGCGAGGCGCGCAGGTTGGCGAAGCCCGAGTTCATCTCCCCGCTCACCGAGCGGCAGTGGGCGCGGGCGATGCGGTCCTCGGGCAGGAGACGCGCGCCGGGGATCACCTCGTCGAGGTACTGGGCGATCGCCAGCGTGTTCCAGACCGTCGCGCCCTCGTGCGAGAGGCAGGGGACGCGGATCGACGGGGCGAGCAGGAGCAACTCCTTCCTGACGTCGGCGTCGTCGGGCGAGACCATCACCTCGTCGAAGTCGAGGCCGGCGAAGCGCGCCATCAGCCAGCCGCGCAGCGACCACGACGAGTAGTTCTTGCTCGACAGGGTGAGGGTCGGGCGCGCCAACGCGGCCGCAAGACGGCGGCCGCGAGCGGCGGGGGTCGCTTTTCGGGCGCGAGAGGGGGCGGCGACGGGCATCGGCTTCGGCGGGGCTGGCGCGAAGAACGCAAAGCATGTGCCAAGCTGCGCCGCAACGATGCTGGCGTGCAAGTTGCTCGAGAGGGTCTCGGTGAAACCGCATCTGTCTGTCTCGTGATGTACGAGACCTTCCTGGCCCAGGGCGATGCACTGTGGCCGTGGCGCGCCTTCGGCCGCGCCAGCGTGCCGTCGCTGCTCAACCCCGCCTACGGTGCGCCGAGCCGCACCGCTCGCCGCCTCGCCGCCGCCTGGCGGACGCTGGCGCTCGGCGAGATCACGCACGTGCGCCCCGAATGGGGAATCGG